>DATITN010000221.1:0-9912 GCA_035467795.1 Arachnia sp.
GTCTCGGCGGACGGCACGGTCGCGGAGTGGGGGGAGCCGCGCGAGCAGGAGGATGTGCACCATCGGCACCTGTCCCACCTGTTCGGCTGGTACCCCGGTGCGGCGGAGCCCGGCCCGCTGGACGCCGCGGCCGCCGCGACACTCGACGCGCGGGGGGATGACTCAACCGGCTGGTCGCTTGCCTGGAAGATCGCTCTGCGCGCGCGCCTCGGGGACGGCGCGGCCGTGGGCCGACTGCTCAACCTCGTGCTGCGGCCGGCCGACGACGGGGCGGGGATCGCGCACCGCGGCGGCCTTTACCCCAACCTGTTCGCGGCCCATCCCCCGTTCCAGATCGACGGCAACCTGGGCTTCCTCGGCGCCTTCGTCGAGTCCCTCCTGCAGAGCCACCGCCCCGGAAGGATCGAGGTGCTGCCGGCGCTCGCCCCGGGCCTCGACGAGGGTGCGGTCACCGGCCTCGTTGCGCGCCCCGGGATCCTCGTGGACCTGGCCTGGCGCCACCGACGGCCGACCCGGGTCTCGCTCAGCGCGCGGTCACCGCAGCACGCGGGCAGGTACCTCCTTGCCCACGGCGGCAACGAACTGGACGTCGAGGTGCCCGCAGAGGGGCGGGTCCACGTCGACTTCGACGCGGGACACTAGGCGCGGGACGGTTCAGCGACGCCTCAGGGCCGCCAGTCGGCGCACCAGGGTGGCAAGGGCGGCCCCGAGGCCCAGCCCGGTGGCCGCACCCACCCCGTAGCCCAGCGTGGCTCCGATCCGGACGCTCCGGGCGGCGACGTCCTGCCGCACACCGCGCTCAGGGTCCGTCGACAGCTGCGGCAAGGGCTCGGCGCGACGCAGGTCATCGAGTCTCCGAGTGGCCGCCCAACGACGCGGCGCCGGGGTCGCCCCGGCGGGTCGGGCGTGGTGCACCTCGATGCGGCTCGCCTCCAGGAGGTCCGAGGTGCGCTCGGCCCGCTTGCGGGCGAGCTCGGCCGCCCACACCTCGTGCGTCCCGACCCAGGCCGCCGACATCAGGATGATGGTGGCGAGGACGTTGAACACCAGCATCAGGACGATGAGGGAGCCGAAGACGGCGAACGCCGGGTTCCGCGAGAACACTTCCACCAGCCGTCCGGCTGTCTGCTGGAGCGCGGTGACAAAGACCGCGCCGATGAGGGTACCGGTCAGCCAGGCCCTGGGCGCGACAGTGGACTTGGGGAGCACCACGAAGAGGAAGGCGATCAGGATCCAGCTCGCCACCAGGCTCAGCACGAGCCCCACGGCCTGGAAGACGAAGCCGATCCCCGGAAGATGGCTCCAGCCGAGCCACTCGATCACCTGCCTGGAGAAGCCGCCGCCGACCGAGGCGACGCCCAGGCTCAGCACCACCGTCGCGAGCAGGCCGACGAAGATGGCCAGGTTGATGGCGAGCTCGGCGAAGAAGTTGCCCTTCAACGCGCCGTCGGTGAAGGAGTCGGCCCACATCACCCGCACGGCGCGCTTCAGGTTGCCCACCCAGTTCGAGCCCGAGTAGCTGGCGGTCACGACCGCCACCAGGATGACCGAGGCCCAGTTGGACAACGCGTGATCGACCACGTCCCCGAGACTCTCGGCGAGGCTGCTGGTGCCGAGCTCGGCGACGATGGTCTCCATGATCTGGTCCATCAGGTCTGGCCGCAGCACGGTGAGCGTCAGGCCGAGCATCGAGAACGCGAACATGAGGATGGGGACCATGGAGAGAACGGAGAAGTACGTGACCCCGGCGGCGAACTGCGGCCCGAGCCGCTTGTTGTAGCGGTCCATGGCGCTCATGCCGTGGGCAACGACGGGGTAGCCGGTCACCTTTTCGATCCAGTCCTTCACGGACCAGACCTTACCCGCGCCTCGGACCGGGTGGGTGCTCAGACGACGCGGGCGCGGCGCCGCTGCGCGAGCTCGTCGGAGGGATCCGGCGTCTCGACGGCGGCAGTCTCCGCGGTGCGCTCCCCGGGCAGGGACGCAAGGGTGCCCTCCAGCTCTCGCCACACGCTGCTGACCGAGATCATGAACATGCCCTGACCGCCGCGGGTGAGATCGAACAGTTCGTTGGCGGAGGTCACCTCGTACACGCTGAACCCGTCGCTGACCAGCGTCAGCTCGGTGAGGTCGTCGATCCCACGGGTGTGGAGGTGATCGATGGCCACCCTGATCTGGTGCAGTGAGATCCCGATGTCGAGGAAGCGCTTCACCACGCGCAGGAGCAGGATGTCGCGGAAGGAGTAGAGCCGCTGGGTGCCGGAGCCTTCGGCGTTGCGGATCGACGGCACCACCAGGCCGGTCCGGGCCCAGTAGTCGAGCTGGCGGTAGGTGATTCCCGCCACACGGTGGGCGATCGGGCCTCGGTAGCCGGTGTCACTGGGAACGGGCGCGAAGTCGCCGTCGAAGAGCAGGGCTTGCAGCGGCTCGGCCTCTGGCGTCTCGGTCACGTTCCCTCACTTCTTGCGGCGGCGATGGATCATCGACGTGGCTGACGCTAATCGGGCGCGCGGGCACCGGTCTGCGACACGCCCGAGCTGCCGGGAGAAAGTTGCCGGCCCGGCGGCTGAATTCTGGTTGGCGCACCTCACGGTGCAGCGGGAATCTGGCATCTGACTAGGCCTTATTCGTCTTCGAAGTCGTCTGCGCTGACGCTGTCGAGGAACGCGCGGAATGCCTCGACCTCGTCGGTCTGGGCTGCCTCAACCTCAACCCCTACTTCATCCATCAGCGCCGCGGGGCACTGGATCTCCCACCCCAGGCGCACCGCGATGGCCACGCAGTCGCTCGGCCTGGCGTCGACGATGTGCTCACCCAGGTGGAGTTGTGCCCGGTACACCCCGTCCTTGACCGCCAGGATCTCCACCCTGCCCTCCCCGGGATCGATGAGTGGGAGCAGCGCCGCAAGGAGGTCGTGGGTCATGGGCCGGGCGGACTCGGGCCCCTCCATTCCGCTGGCGATGGCCGCGGCCTCGATGGTGCCGATCCAGATCGGCAGGCACCGCGAGCCACCGCGCTCCTGCAGCAGCAGGACGGCCGGTTCCTCCGTGGAGACCAACCGGATGCCGAGCACGTCGAGGTGGATCATGGTCCCAGCCTACTCAGTGGATCTGGCCGTGGAGCAGGGCCGCGTGTGCCTGCATCACCACACGGTAGAGGTCCGTCACGACGTCGGGGGGCGGGCCCGAGCGGCGCCGGTACTGCTCCAGCGCCTGCTCCACCACCGCAGCCTCCATGGCGGCGGCCTGTTGCATCACCCTCAGCTGGCGCAGGTCGATCCCGTAGCCGACGAGCTTCTTGGCCGCGGTGGCGATCGCCACCGCCTCTCGTCCGTACAGCTGGGATCCGCGGCGGGGCTGGACGATCTTGAGCCGCTCCAGGTGGATGAGGGAGGCCTCGCCCAGACCCGACTCCCCCAACACCTGGCGACGTGTCATGAGGCCGGGGCCTGATGAGGAACGCGACGGCTGACGACGCTCCGCCGCGGGCTCCTCGTCTGCGCTCACCGAGGCCAGTGACTCGGGTTGCTCACCCCGATCGAGTGCGTCGAGCTCCTCACGGATGACTTTGAGTGGCAGGTACCGGTCCCGTTGCGCGCGCAGCACATAGAGCAGCCGGTCCACGTCCTCCTGGCTGAACCTCCGGTAGCCCGAGGGCTGCTGGCGGTCCGGAGAGATCAGGCCCTCCGTTTCGAGATACCTCAGCTTGGATACGGAGATGTCCGGGAACTCGGCCCGGATCATCTCCAGTACGCGGCCGATGGTGCGCGCCGCGCCGGGCATCAGCTCAGACCGGGCTCGCTCAGCGAGATCGTGGCCCGGTACTTCCCGATCTGGATCTCGTCGCCCTCGCGCAGCACGGTCCGACCGTCGAGCAGCGTGCGGTTGACATAGGTGCCGTTGAGGCTTCCCAGGTCTTCCAGGTAGAGCTTCCCGCCGCTGCGGACGAACTTCGCATGGTGGCGCGAGACCGTGATGTCGTCGAGGAAGATATCCGATTCCGGGTGCCGGCCCACGTTGGTGATGTCGCTGTCGATGAGGAATCGGCTCGAGTCGCCCGGGCCGCGGTTGACGATGAGAAGGGCGTTCCCCTCGGCCAGCAGCTTGGCCTCGGCGCGCTCCTGCTCGGTCAGTTCGACGACCGGCCTGTCGTCACCGGTGACCGGAATCATCGTGGTGGTGTCACCGGTGGGGTCCGTGAGCGGGGTGCCGCAGACACTGCAGAACCGCGCCTCCGACGGGCTTTCAGATCCACACTGTCGGCACTTCATGGGTGGGACTCCTCACTAGGACATCGGTGGGGCGCTGAGCGTACAACGCTACCTGAGGAACTTATCACCCGCTATCAACTGCGTTACCGCGGTCTGGCGAACTCGTTCTCCCCCGGCGCGGCCACCGAGTCGATATCGATGGCATCCAGCTGGGTGATCTCGACGCGGCCGCCCACCCGGTCGCCCTCGATTTCGCTGACGAGACCCCCCCGGAACCGGGCGCCCGCCTCCAGGGTGGCGGCGTCGCCGATCGCCTCGATGATGTAGGGCTCCTCCAGCGCGACGCCGTCGGCGGTGACCCGTCCCGAGGAGTCGATGCTGAACCAGGAACGCATCACGAGCCGGACCGTGTCGTTGAGCTCGATGACCTCGGCGCCCGCGTCCCGAAGTTCCTCCACGGCGTCGAGGAACAGCTCGGCGCCGACGCGGCCCTCGGGGTCGCTGATCTCGATCCGGATCCCTGGTCCGGTCACGGGGATGGTGCCGGCGATGATCTGGGCCTGTTCGAGGCGCCGTGCGGCCTCCAGGCGGGCGGCCTCGTCTCTGTCGGCGCCGCTGAGCAGTTCCGTCCTGGCCTGCTCAAGCTCACGCACCTCGTCCTCCAGCCGGCGCGTCTCGACGGTGACGTTGTCCAACAGCTGGATCAGGTCCGCCTGGCGCACGTTGGCGAACTCTGGCTGGTTGGCCTGGGACCGGAGGGTGAGCACCACGATGAGGGCGGTGAGAAAGAGGGCCACCCCGGCCACCAGTTGCCCCCGGCTGGGCCGGAAGAACGCCCGGAGGTGTGCGGTCGGCCGCTCCCGGGTGGCTCGACGTGCCTTGGTCTCAGGCATGCAGCAGCGCCCGTCGGATGGCGGCGGCGTTGGTGAAGATGCGGATTCCCAGGACGACGACCACCCCTGTCGACAGCTGCGAGCCCACGCCGATCTGGTCCCCGACGAAGACGATCAACCCCGCGATCACCACGTTGGAGAGGAAGGAGACCAGGAACACCCGATCTGAGAAGATGCCTTCGAGGTAGGCCCGGGTGGCGCCGAGGATGGCGTCGAAGGCCGCGACGATGGCGATGGGGAGGTACGGGGCCAGCACGGGGGGCAGCGTGGGCTGCAGCAGTAGTCCCACGACCACCCCTGCCACCAGTCCCAAGATCGCAAACACGTCAGTTCTCCTCGTCGGTGCCGGCCGTGGTGGCATAGCGGATGGTCATTCCGGGATCGGCCTCGAGCTGAAGGTCCTCATCGGAGGCTTCGATGTCCATGGTCAGGCCGTAGTTCATGGTGAGGAACTGCCACCACGCCGCTGCGGCCGTCTCGTTGAAGCGGGCCGGGAGGGTGCGGGCGTCTCCGATGGCCTCCACCCGGTAGGGAGGGCTGAGGGAGACGAAATCCACGGTGATGGCGGCCCCCGCAGCCCGGATGGGGGTCAGCGCACTCATCCGGCGCCCGTTGATGGAGACCGCCTCGGCGCCGGCCTCCCACAGACCGTTGACCAGGCGGCTGAGGTCGCTGTCGAGCACCAGCCCTTGGGCCTGGGTGGCTTCGGGGGCGTCATCGACGGTGACCACGATGCCGGGGCCGCTCACCGGGAGGCTGCCGGCCGACAACTCGGCGTCGGCGAGCCTTTGACGCTCGACGGGATCTCCCAGCGCACGCTCGCTGAGCTCGCGCACTTCGGCCCCCAGCTCAGCTGAGAGGGTGGTCAGCTCGTCCTGACGGGCACGCGCGGCGGCCACCCGGTCCAGGAGTTCGGTGCGCTGCGCCGCGGTGTCTCCCGCGCCGCGGGTGGTCTGCAGGGCGGCCACCGTGACCAGGACGCTGACCAGCGCGACCGCGATGACGAGCCGGCTGCGGCTGGGCCGATGCTCCGTCTGCTGGCGGTAACCGGGCTCCAGCGCGTCGGCCTGAATGTCGGTGAGGAGGCTCATGCTGGCGTCGGGACGCCTCACGAATCGCTCCTGTGCAGCTGCAGCGTGGCGCGGACGTAGAGGAGTCCGGCGGCCCAGTAGACCACCGCGCCGAGCGAGCCGAGGATCCAGCCCGCGTAGTGGGCCCAGACGAGGTTCAGGGAGGTGGAGGAGCCGAGCAGGATCAGGGGCAGCGCGAGGAGGAGGAGCATGGTGCCCGCTTTGCCTGCGAGGTTGACGGGAAGCGCCAGCATCCCGTGCTTACGGAGGACCGGTACCAGCGCGGCCAGCATGACGTCCCTGGCAAAGAGGATGAGGAGGAACCACCAGGGCACGATGCCGCGGACCAGGAGCACCGCCACTGCGGCGAGGATGTAGAGCCGATCCGCGATGGGGTCCAATCGGGTGCCCAGCCGGCTCCGCTGCTTGAGCCGACGCGCGAGGAAGCCGTCGAACCAGTCCGTGACGCCGAAGACCGCCAGCATGATGACGGCGGCCAGGTCGTACCCGGCCAGGATCAGCCAGCAGAAGACGGGGATCCCCAGCAGCCTGATGAACGACAGCACGTTGGGCACCGTGAGGACAGCTTCGGTGTCCCACTCCTGGACCACTGGCGAGCTGTTCACGTCCTCAGCCTACGTCAGCGCCGGGTGCACCGGCCATGAGTGCGTAGGCATCCAGGATCCGGGGACCGACGGCGGGCCAGGTGTAGCGACGGACGAGGGCGCCTGCCGCCGTCGGGTCGACGGGTGCGGCGAGGCGGCGACGGAGCGCCACGCGGGCCGAGGCGACGTCGTCGACGGGGAACCAGGACACGAAACCGGGATGGTCCACCACGTCACGGAACGCGGGCAGATCCGTGGCCACGACGGCGCAGCCATGGGCCAGCGCTTCCACCAGGATCATGCCGAAGCTCTCCCCGAACCGGTTGGGCGCCACCAGCACGGAGGCCTTCTGCAGCACCAGGGCTTTGGCCGCGTCGTCGAGGCGTCCGAGCTGTCGCACCCGGCCGCCGGACCCCAGCCCCGGACCGATGGCCGCGAAGTCGGCCTCGGGTACCTGCTCGGCCAGCGTCGCGAACAGTGGGTAGCCCTTGCGTGGCTCGTCCAACCGGCCCACGAAGACCACGAGTGGCCGACCTCCAGGTTCGCGGGTGTCGGCGCGCGGCGTCGTCGGCGCCGTGATGGCGTTGGGGATGATGAGGGGGTCTGTGCCGGTGACGGCGCGCGCGGTCCTGGCGGCCGCCTCTGAGACCGCAACAGTGACCCGTTCGGGGAGGAGCGCTGCCCGGAGTCGGATCACTGTGGTCGCCCGGCCTGGGTCGAAGGACGCGTGGTGCGTGACCACCAGGTGCCGCGACGCCCTGGCTGCAGCGAAGGCCGCCCCTGGCGTCAACGGCTCGTGGACGTGGACGACGTCCGAGCCCATCACTGCCTTCGCCGCCATCCGTGTCTGCGCGGGACTGATCGCCAGGCGGGCGACCGAGCCGTTGAACCGGAACCCGTGCGATGCCCCGAGCAAGGTGACCGGGACCCCCCACTCCTGCGCCTGCTCCCCCGGTGCCACGACGACGGGGCGGTGGCCCTCGTCCTGGAGCCAGCGCGCGAGGCCGAGCACGTGTGTGGCCACACCCCCGGGTTCGTCCAGGGAGTAGGGGCACACGAGCGTCACCCGCAGGCTCACCTGAACATCCGGCGCAACATGAGCCAATTCTCCGGGCTGCGCCGCACGGCGGCCGCGAACTGCTCCACGACGCCCCGCATCAATGCCTCGGGGTCGTCGCCGAGGATCGGGTCCGACACCTCCAGCCGCAGCCGGCTGCCCTGGAAGCCGGTGGTGACCACCCTCAGGTCCGCGCCGGTCCGGGAGGCGAGCAGGGCGGGCCCGGCCGGCACGCCCACCTCGCCGGCCGCTGGCCACGGGACCCGGAGGCCGCGCGATGAGAGGTCCCTGTCGCTCAGCAGACACACCAGTCGCGCCGCACGGATGTCGTCTGCGAGTGCGCTCATGAGCTCGGGCTGGTCCACGGGATAGATCGTCATTCCCATGCCCTGGCGGGCGTCACGGAACCGCTCGAAGAGCCCGTCGGGGAGCCGCTCGGCCACGCTGACCACCCGGATGCCGACGCGGGCGGCCCAGGCGCCGGCGAAGTCCCAGGACCCCATGTGCGGCAGCGCCGCCACCAGCCCCGGGCCGGCGAGCGAGGAGTGGAGCTTGGCCTCGTCCTCGGCGGAGACGTCGATGACGGCCATGACCTCGTCGTCGGACCAGCGCGCCAGACTCAACGACCACAGCAGGTTGCGCAGCCAGTTCTCCACGAGCAGGCGCCGCTGGGCGCGTGTGGGGCGGCGCCCGTTGGCCCGCTCGATGGTGGCTTCCCAGGAAGCAACCCCCCGGAGCGGCATCAGCGTGGCCACCGGTGCCACGACCCGCGCCAAGGCGTCGCCCCATCGGCGCGGGAGCCGGCCACCGACCGCCCAGAGCGCGCCACTCACCCCCACGTCAGGCCCGCCAGGCCTCGGCGAGCAGGGAGCGGGCCTCGCCGATGAGCTGCGGCAGCGCCCTGGTCTGCGCCACGATCGGCAGGAAGTTCATGTCGCCGGACCAGCGCGGCACGATGTGCTGGTGGAGGTGCATGCCGATGCCGGCGCCGGCCACAGCGCCCTGGTTGATGCCGATGTTGAACCCGTCCGGCCGGGACACCTGCCGCACCACCGTCATCGCCCGCTGCGTGAGCGCGGCCACGTCCATGGCCTCCTCGGGCGTCAGGTCGGTGTAGTCGGCGACGTGACGGTACGGGCACACGAGGAGGTGGCCGGGCGCGTAGGGGAACAGGTTCATCACCACGTAGGCGCGCTCGCCACGCGCCACGATGAGACCCTCGGCGTCGTCGCGGCGTGGCGAGGAGCAGAACGGGCACTCACCCTCGTGCCTCGGCTTGCCGTCGCCCTTGATGTAGACCATCCGGTGCGGGGTCCACAGCCGCTGGAAGGCGTCCGGGACCCCGGCGAAGTCGTCGCTGGTCTCAGGCTCGGACTCAGGCATCGGCCGTCGGGGAGGTGTTCGACCGCGAGGCGATGAAGTCCACGACGGTGGCCACCGCCTCCGCGACGGGCACGCCGTTGCGCTGAGAACCGTCGCGGAACCGGAACGACACCGAACCGGCGTCGCGGTCGTCGCCGCCCGCGATGAGCACGAAGGGCGCCTTTTCCTTGGCGGCGTTGCGGATCTTCTTGCCGAAGCGGTCATCGGAGTCGTCGAAGTCAACCCGCACGCCCCGGGCGCGGAGCTGGGCGACGACGCCGCCCAGGTACTCGTCGAACTCCGCGGCCACCGGGATGGCGATCACCTGGACGGGTGAGAGCCACGCCGGAAAGGCGCCGGCGTAGTGCTCGATGAGGACGCCCATGAACCGCTCGATGGAGCCGAACTTGGCTGAATGGATCATCACCGGCTGCTGGCGGCTGCCGTCCGGGGCCGTGTACTCGAGCCCGAACCGCTCTGGTTGGTTGAAGTCGTACTGGATGGTCGACATCTGCCAGGTGCGCCCGATGGCGTCCTTGGCCTGGATGGAGATCTTGGGGCCGTAGTAGGCCGCCCCGCCCGGGTCGGCGACGATGGGGAGCCCGGACTCGGCCGCGATCTCGTCCAGCACGGCCGTGGCCTCGGCCCACTGCTCGTCCGAGCCGATGAACTTGTCCTTCTTCTTGCCGTCCTCGTCACGGGTGGAGACCTCCAG
>DATITN010000222.1:0-5940 GCA_035467795.1 Arachnia sp.
GTCGAAGTCCTTGATGCCGCTGGCCATCTTGTCGTAGAGGCCGAAGTAGATGAGGAAGTTCGACGGCGACATCCCAGGCACGATCACGCCCAGGCCGATCAGTGCGCCGGAGCCGAACCAGACGGGGATGCTCGGCGGCACCTGGACCAGCATCTGGCCCCCCGCGAGCATGAGCAGGAAGATCGCGGCGGCGGCGACGCCCATGATCGCCAGGTGGATCGGCGTGCGTCCGTTGCGGCCGGCCTGCCGATACAGCGACGGGAACGTGCCGATCACGAACCCGATGAACAGGCAGGTGAACTGCGCCGCGTAGGAGGCGAAGGCGGCTTCCACCACGACGGAGAAGCCCAGCACGCCGATCCCCATGCCGATCCCGATGGGGATGAAGAACAGCACGTTGCGCACGAAGTGGTGCCGGACGTTGGCGAGGAAGCGGATCATCGGGTCGTAGAGCCCGAAGATCACCGCAAGAACGCCGCCCGAAAGCCCGGGCAGGATGGCGCCGACGCCGACCGCGATCCCCTTGAGCAGCCGTGCGAGCCACGAGCGGGGGGAGTCCGGCCGGTCGACGACCGACTCGCGGTGGGTGTGTGCGGTCATGGGCGCCTCTTCTCTGTTCTTCAGCGCTCCCACCCTACGTTCCGGCTCGGCGCGTGCCAATCTGCCGCCGCCGCGTCCACACCCGCCCCACCGTCGAGCCTGAGCCATCAGCTGTGCACGACACGCCGTCGGAACGGCCGGTCGGGTTCCCCTGCGGCGGCGCGGAGCGCGACACGCGGCGTTTCGTGCACGCCGCCGCCCGGCCTCCTGGGGCTAGGCTCGACCGCGTGCTCCACATCGTGCCGCTCCCGTTGCCCGACACCCATACCGACCCGTCGTGGCGGGACCTCTGCACTCTTATCCGCGCCAACGAACGCGAGCTCATCGGCGGGCCGCAGTGGGACGTCGACGACGAATCCCACCTCGCCTCGGAGCGTGAGGACACCGAGTCTGTGCACCGACGGTGGCTGGCCTACGTCGACGACGCCCCCGCAGGCTTCCTGGCGGCCGGCACCTCGCTCGTCGACTCCCCGGAGAGCGCCACCGTCGCCGTCTACGTTCTCCCCGAACACCGCAGCCGGGGCGTCGCCACCGCACTGATCGAGTCCTTCAAGGCCGACCCGCCGCCGGGCCTGACCAGGGTGAAGGCGTGGGTGGAGACCCCCATCACCGACGGTGCCACCCTGTCGCCGCCGTCGGGCCACGGCGCGATAGACCCCGACCATCCCGGTGTGCGCCTCGCCCTCAAGCAGGGACTGAGACTCGGCATCGTTGAGCGCGTCAGCCGCTACGACTTCGCCACTCCGCTGGTGGACCCGGCTGAGGCCCTCGCCGAGGCGCAGGCCAGGGCGGGAGACGAGTATGAGGTGCTCACCTGGGAGGGCGAGTCGCCCGAGGATCTCCTCACCGGGCAGGCAGTCCTCAAGGAACGAATGGCCGTGGACCAGCCGCTGGGGGACCTCACGGTGGTCGAGACCAGCTGGGACGCCGAACGCCTGCGGGAGCGCGAGCGCGTGACGCTGCTGACCAACCGGCTCTTCCACGCCGTCGTCCGCCACGTGCCCAGCGGGACCGTCGCCGCGGTCAGCGAGATGGCCTTGGACCGCAGCAATCCCGAGGCGTTCGTGGACCAGTACGACACGATCGTGCTCCCCGAGCATCGGGGCAGGCGCCTGGGGATGCTGGTGAAGGCGGCGAACCTCCTGCAGGTGCGTCAGGCGGTCCCGACGGCGACGTCGATCGTCACCTGGAACGCGGCCGAGAACCGGTACATGCTCGAGGTCAACGAGGCGCTGGGGTTCTACCCCATCCTGATCAGCGGAGGCTTCGAGGCGCAGCTCTCCTCAGCGGTCCTCCCACACTGAGCGAGTCCTCGGCCCGTCAGCTCTGTACCCGGTAGATGAGCCGCGCGAACTGGCCGAAGGCGGTGGCTGACACCAGCTGCAGGCGGCTCGATTCGACGCGGCGGGGAAACAGCGGCGCCCCACCGGTCAGCGCCACCGGGGCCACCGACAGCGCGATCTCGTCCAGCGCACCGGCGTCCAGGAACTGGCCGGCCAGGTCGCCGCCACCGACCACCCAGATGTCGCCGTCCCCAGCGGCCTCCCTGATGGCGGGTAGCGCGTCGGCGACGGGCCCGGACACGAACCGGATGTCAGCCCCGGCGGGGACCGGAAGGCTTCGGGTGGTGAAGACGAAGGTGGGGCGATCACCGTGGAACTCGGCCCACTTCTCGGGGTGGGCGAGGATGTCGGACTCGGCAAGCACCCATTCATAGGTGGTGGATCCCTCCACCATCACGGCAGCGTCGGACGGGAAGAGGCCCTCATCCGGGTGGTCACCCCCCGCGACCGCGAAGAGCCACTCCAGAGAGTTGTCCTCGTCGGCGATGAACCCGTTGAAGCTGGTGGCAGTGTCGAACACGATGCGTCCCATGCCGGGCAAGCCTAATCGAGGATCAGGCGGCTGACCTCGGCTGCGGTATCGACGACGACCTCGGCCCCCGCGGACTCCAATTCGTCACGGGTCGCGGCGCCCGTCGTGATGCCCATCGCCCGCATGCCCGCCGCCAGGGCCATGTCCATGTCGGAGGTCGCGTCGCCGACGTACCAGGTGTCCGCTGCGACGGCGCCCAGACGCTCCAGCCCCAGGAGCGCCGAATCGGGGGCCGGCTTGCCGCGCTCCACATCGTCGGTGCTGACCACGGTGTCCACCAGGTGGCGAAGCTCGGTGATGGTCAGCAGGTGCTCGGCCTGCGGGCCGCCCTTGGCCGTGACGACCCCGACGGCGTAGCCACCGGCGCGCAACTCATGCAGCATGGCCCGCACGCCTGGCAGGACCAGCGACGGGCCGGCCTCGTTGACCGCCTGGTGCAGGGCACCGCGGTACTCCAGGATGATCGCCCGCATGCGGACGCCGTCGTCGGCGAACTCGTGCAGCTCGGCCATCGCGGCCTGGATGGGGCGACCGATCAGGGGGTACACGTCCTGCGGATCGCACGAGATGCCGTGCGAGTTCAGGGTGTCGCTGATGTGTTGGGCGATGAGGGGGACCGTGTCGGCGAGGGTGCCGTCCAGGTCGAAGAGGACCGCGCGCGAGCTGTTCACCCCGCCAGCCTAATGCCGCCCGGCCCGCCCACGTCGGCCCGGACGCGACGAGGGGCCGCCGAGCGGTTGCTCGACGGCCCCTCGACGTCCAGGGATCAGGCGTTGCCTGGGATCACGTCACCCGAGGGCCAGGTCTCCGCGATGAAGTCGGCCACCTCGGTGGAGTGCAGGAGCTCCTCCAGCGTCGCGATGCCGGGGTTCTCGTCGCCGGTGCGCCACACGAGCATGTTGGCGTACGGGTTGCCCTCGACCTCTTCGGACTCGATGGCCTCGTTGGGGTCCAGGCCGGCGGTGAGGATGAAGTTGGCGTTGATGACGGCCGCGTCGACGGCGGGGTCCGACATCTGCTGTACGACGACCTCGGGCTGGGTCTCCTCGAACTGGAACCCATTCGGGTTCTCAGCTTCGGTGAGGGTCAGGACGGTGGCGTCCGCCGGCACGTCGGTCAGCAGCCCGGCCTTCTCGAGCAGCTTGAGGCCGCGGTACTGGTTGGACACGTCGTTGGTGATAGCGATGGTCGCGCCGTCGGGGATGGCGTCGACGGAGTCGTGCTTGTCCGAGAACAGCTTCAGCGGCTCGATGTGCACGCCCTCGCCGGCGGTGAACTCGTAGCCCTTGTCCGCGATCTGGCTCTCGAGGTACGGAAGGTGCTGGAAGTAGTTCGCGTCCAGCTCCTCGGAGGCGAGGGCCTCGTTCGGCAGGACGTAGTCGTCGAACTCGCGGATCTCAATCTCCAGGCCGGCCTCCTCGGCGAGATTGTCGCGGACGAACTCGAGGATCTTGGCGTGCGGCACCGGGCTGGCGCCGACGACGAGGCTGATCACCTCGCCGGAGGCGGCCGACGACGGGTCGGCCGACGTCGACGGGTCGGCGCTTCCGCCGCACGCCGTCAGGGTCATGGCGGCTGCCACGGAGGCAGCGATCGTGGTGAGAATCTTGTGCATCAGGAGGAGTCCCTCTCTGCTCGGGGCCAACAACAAGTTGGCCAGTTTCTTCTGTCCAGCGCGGGGCTGGTCTCCCACAGGGTGGGAAGGTCTTATCGGTGGTCCACTGCCCGGCTGATCCGGTCGCCGAGCCATTGGACGCCCTGCACGAGGATGACGATGAGGATCACCGTGACCACCATGACGTCGGGTTGATAGCGCTGGAAGCCGTAGTTGTAGGCCAGGCGCCCGAGCCCGCCGCCGCCCACCAGGCCGGCCATCGCCGAGTAGCCGATGATGGTCACCACCGTGGTGGTGACGCCCGCAACCAGCCCAGGCAGGGCCTCGGGGATCAGCACCTTCGTGACCGACTGCATCTTCGAGGAGCCCATGGCGTGGGCGGCGTCCAGCTTGCCGGGGTGCACGTCGCGCAGCGCCGTCTCGACGAGGCGCGCGAAGAACGGGATGGCGGCGATCGCAAGTGACACCGAGGCTGCAATGGGGCCCAACGAGGTACCGACGATCCAGCGCGTGAACGGGATCAGGGCCAGCATCAGGATGGCGTAGGGGATGGACCGCGTGATGTTGACCACGATGTTCGAGAGGACGAAGTTGAGCGCGCGGTTCTCCCCGAGCGCCCCCTTCTGCGTGACGTACAACACCACGCCGAGCGGGAGCCCGATGAGCACGGTGGCGAGGCCGGAGAGGCCCACCATGAGGAGCGTCTCCCAGATCGCGGGAAGGAGCGCCTTCTGCAGGGCGGGGTTGTTGAACCAGGTCTCGAGGAGGATCACTGCTCCGACCCCTCAATCGCGCTCTGGGAGGTGAGCTTCGCATCGGCGCCCTGGGCGCGCAGCAGCTCGATCACCCGCTGCGGGTCTGTGCCGGGCGGCACCGAGATCCGCAGGTGGGAGAAGGTGGTGCCTGCGAGGTGCTCCACGCTGCCGGCCACAATGTTGAGCTCGGCGCCCACCTCGCGTGAGGTGTGGGCCACCACGGGCATGGCGGCCTTCTCCCCGGAGGAGAGGACGTCGACGTAGGTGCCGTGAACGGCATCCAGCGGGGCGTGAGGCGGAATGCCGAGCAGCGCCTCGGCAAGCCGGGAGTCCAGGCTGTTGACCACCTCGACGAGGGGCCCTGACTCGACGATGCGACCCCCGTCGAGTAGCGACACCGAATCACAGATCTTCTTCACTACGTGCATTTCGTGCGTGATGACGAGCACGGCGAGGCCGTCGCGACCCTTGAGGTTCAGGATGAGGTCCAGGATCTCGTCGGTGGTCTTCGGGTCCAGGGCGGAGGTGGGCTCGTCGAACAGCAGGACGTCCGGCTCCGTGGCGAGAGCCCTGGCGATGCCGACGCGCTGTCGCATGCCGCCGGACAGCTGCGCCGGGTAGGCGGGGCCGGAATCCGGGAGACCGACCACGCGGAGGAGTTCGGCGACCTTCGCGTCGCGTTCGGCCTTCGCCATCCCGATCAGCTCGAGCGGGTAGCCCACGTTGTCCGCGATGGTGCGCGAGTCGAAGAGGTTGGCCTGCTGGAACACCAGCCCGATGCGGCGGCGGGCCGTGCGCAGCGCGTCGGCGCGGGCTGCGGTGAGGTCCACCCCGTTGATCTCGACGGTGCCGGTGGTGGGCCTGTCCAGGAGGGTCAGGCAGCGCACCAGCGTGGACTTGCCGGCGCCGGAGTGCCCGATGATGCCGTGGATGGAACCGGCGGGGACCGTCAGCGTGACGCCGTCCAGGGCGCGCACCTCGCGCTTGCCCTGGAGGTAGACCTTGGTCAGGTCCGTCACGGTGATCATGGGCGCCTCTCGTTGCTTCTGGTCCACTATTCAATCAGGGACCGTGGCGGAGACCCGAATCGGCGGC
>DATITN010000223.1:0-2190 GCA_035467795.1 Arachnia sp.
CGGGACGTGGGACTACGAGCAGGTGCAGGTCGCCGGCTGGCTGCGCGTCCACCGCGACCCCGACCGCCTGCGCGCCGAGGTGATGGCCCAGGCCACGGCGCTCGACGCCGACCGCCTGAAGGATGTGCCGCACGCGGCAGACGCCCACCGGGGCCCCTGGTCCCGCGCAGAGGCGCCGAAGGATTTCACGACCGCCATGCTGAAGGGGATCGTCGGGGTGGAGCTCGAGATCACCGAGGTGGTGGGCCGGTTCAAGCTCTCCCGCAACCGCACCGACGCGGACCGCGCTGGTGTCGTGGAGGGGCTGCGGGAGCGGGGCCGGGAGCGGGACGTGAGGGTCGCGGAGAGTGTGGAAAGGGTGGAACCGCTGCCCCGCGGCGGGGCCTGAGCCGACCTCATTTTCCCGGACCATGCTGCGGGGAGCAACAGGTGCACCCGTACCTGTCTAGAGGGTGCAAGGTCATCCCGATGCGCCCTCCGGCTCGCGTCCCGGACGAGCACCGAAGGGGGCGGGGAGCACCCCGCACCCGGGTTGGAAATACGGCGGGCTCAACCCCCTCCACGCGCTACGGACTGACGGCTAGCATCGGAACATCCGTCAAGCGGGGAGGCTGCCATGCCATCGAAGTCCCACCACATCGTTGCCCGCAGGCGGGCCTGGCAGCGGTCCCTCGCCGCCCTCGCCCTCACCCTGCCGCTGGCGGTGATCCCCGGCACGGCCTCCGGCGCCCCGTCGGACACTGCCACCTACGTCGTGCAGTTCCGAGACGGCGTGAACGCCCGCGCCGAGGCCGCCACCGGCGCGGGGCGCGGCCTCGCCGTGGGGAGGGTGCTCACCCACGTCTACCCCGGCATGGTCGCCACGATGAACCAGGCGCAGGCAGACGCGCTCGCGCGCAACCCGCGGGTGGTCCTCGTCGAGAAGGACCAGGTGTTCAGCATCAGCGACACTCAGACAGGCGCCACCTGGGGCCTCGACCGGATCGATCAGCGCACCCGCCCCCTCTCGGGCTCCTACACCTATGCGACCACGGGTGAGGAAGTGACCGCCTATGTCGTCGACACCGGCGTCCTCGCCGCGCACGCAGACTTCGGCGGCCGGGTCGCCGGCGGGTACGACTTCATCGACAACGACACCGTTCCCACCGACTGCAACGGGCACGGCACCCATGTGGCCGGCACTATCGGCGGCACCACCTACGGGGTGGCCAAGGCCGTGAACATCGTCCCGGTGCGCGTCCTCAACTGCTCGGGCTCCGGCACGACGAGCCAGGTGGTGGCCGGGCTGGACTGGGTGGCGGGCAACCACACGACCCAGACCGCCGTCGCGAACATGAGCCTCGGCGGCGGCATCTCCAGCGCCATCGACGCCGCCGTTGGGCGCGTGATCAGCGACGGCGTCACCGTCGTGGTGGCGGCGGGCAACAGTAACCGGGATGCCTGCAACTACTCCCCCGCGAGGGTGAAGGCCGCCATCACGGTGGCCGCAACCACCAGCACCGACGCCCGGGCCTCGTACTCCAACTACGGCTCCTGCGTCGACCTGTTCGCGCCCGGCTCCTCCATCACCTCCGCGTGGATCGGGTCGTCGAACACCGCCACCCTCTCCATCTCGGGGACCTCGATGGCGGCTCCTCACGTGGCCGGCGCGGTGGCGCGCCTGCTCGACGCAAATGCTGCGCTGACAACGGCCCAGGTGGGCAGCGCAATCACCGGCAACGCGACGACGGGCGTGGTCTCCAACGCCGGACGCAGGAGCCCCAATCTGTTGCTCTACGCGGCGCCGACGTCCTGAGCCGAACTGCTCTCCACGTGGCCGCTCAGGGGGCAGGGTGGAACGGCCGCGACCCCATCAAGAAGCGCAACACCCGCCCCGCGACCGCTTGGATCTCGGCCCGGCGCACGCCGTCGGGCTTCGCCAGCGAGCGCAACAGCGAGCGGTCCTTGCCCTTCCGTAGCCAGTCGACGGTGGAGCCCGGCATGAGAACGTCCACCCCCGCCCGCACCCGGTAGGCGGAGTCCCACACCTCCGGGAAGTGGGGGTCGCGGGAGTGCTGCATCCACCAGTCGGTCATCACCATGCCCTGATAGCCCCACTGCTCCCGCAGGATGGTGGTGATGAGCTCGTAGTTGTAGTGCGCCCACACGCCGTTGATCTTGTTGTAGGAGGTCATGATGGTCTGCGGCCGC
>DATITN010000224.1:0-7928 GCA_035467795.1 Arachnia sp.
CCTGCAGCACCGCGATGACGCCGTCGAGGGCATCGGTGGACTCGGGCGGGGCGCCGCCGGTGTCGAGCGAGATATCCAACTTCATGCCCGCCAGCCCGGCCACGGTGGTGACGAGCGCGAGCACCCCGGCGATCGGGTCGATCGACGAGGTGAGGGCCTGGGCCTGGGCGGACGCGTTCTTCTGTGCGCACTCCAGGGTGGCCAGCAGGTCCGGGTTGCCCTCGGCCTCGCCGATGCGCAGCGACAGCCCGTTCATCAGGTTCCGCACGGTGGTCAACTGGCCGAGCAGGCAGTTGAGCACCGAACGGATGAGCCGCAGGATGTCCATCACCATCAGCGGCACCTTGGCGAGCGCGACGAAGCAGGCGCTCACCTCGACGGCGGCGTCGACGAACTCCGGCATCGCCTTGCCGATCTTGATCGGGTCCAGGCTGGGCACCGCCTGGATGATGTCGATCAGGGGCTTGAGCAGCTTGAGGATCTTCATGGGGCATTCGAGGGCGGCGAGCAGCGGAGCCATCTGCAGCATGAGGTTGAAGTTCATCGAGCAGTCGTTGGGGATGCCCTTGCTCATGTCGACGAAGGCGTTCATAGAGCCGCCGAACGGCAGCTCGACCTTGAGCGGCTTGGGCAGCGGCAGCGCGATGTCCGCGCACGACAGCGGCTGCAGCGCTTTCTCCAGCGGCGCCGAGACGGGGATGTCGATGTCAACCATGCCTCTCCTCAGATCGGGTTCGCGTTCGGGGTGACGACGCGCCGGACACCCGCCGACGTGAGCACGATGGCGGCCGCGTCCAGCTCAAGAACACCTACGGAGTGGACGGTGACCTTGCCGTTGGTCAGCACGATGGAGTTGCCGGAGGCGTCCTCGATGGCGATCCCGCCGGCGTTACCGCCGGAGGTGGGCGTCGAGTCGAGCAACCGGATGGTGTGCCCGTTGACGGAGCGGATCATCCGCTCCCTCACCGACGTCGACGGGGCCGCGTCCACCCCGTTCCACAGGAACCCCAGCACGATCGGATAGGACGGGTCACCGCGGTCGAACGCGAGCACCGCCTCATCGCCGACCTCCGGGATGAACCAGGCCCCGCGGTCGTTGCCGGCCATCATCGAGGCGATCGGGGCCCAGTTCGACAGCGTCGGGCTGCTCAGCCACCCGAAGCGCACGCGCACCCGGCCCTGGCCCAGGGGGTCGTTGACGTCCTCCACCTGCCCGATGACCAGGCCCGGGATCCGACCGCTCGTGGCGTTCATGCGCCCACCCCCTGCTGGCGTCCCTCGAGGCGCGCCTTGAACTGGGTTCGGTAGCCCGAGTCGTTGATGACGTGCCTGGTCCAGGTGACGAGGTAGGTGCCGCGCAGGTGCGGCCCCACCCGGTCGAGCTGCAGGTTGCGGCCGGCGCGCAGGTCGGGGAGCCCGATGACGGCACCTTCCACCTCGATCAGGCGCGAGGCGCCGTGGACGAGCAGGTCGCGCGCCTTCTGCTGGGCCTGCTGGGTGGTGGTGACCACATGATCGGTGACCACCTCCTCGCGGCCGGTGGCCCGGGCCAGGGTGCGCACGGTGTCCGGAACCTCGACCTCGTCGATCGTGACGACGCCCTCGATTGCCTGCTTCGCGGCCCGGTCCCAGCCGCGCACCGTCATCTTCTTCACCTGCCGGGCGGTCGAGATGGACGCCTTCAGGCTGGTGAGGGTCTTGCCCCACTCGAGGATGTAGGTCACGTCGCGCAGCTCGGCCGAGGGGCCGAAGTACAGCTGCGGGCGCTCGTCGACGAGCTGGTAGACCACCTCGTAGCCGTTGCGCCGGGCCAGGGACATGAGGAAGACGATCGGGTACTGGTTGTGCATGTAGACGTGGTCCGCCGCCTGTTCGCGGTTCCTCGCCTTGGCGTCGGTGACCACGCGCGTGATCCCGACGAGCCCGGGATGCCCGGCCGGTGACCCAGGGGCGCGGCCGAGGTCTTCGGCGATTTCGCTGTCCTTCATCGGAGCCTCGTTGCCGGGCGGCCACGACCATGTGTACTGGGCGTCGCGGAACCGGTCGAGGATGTTGAGCCCGCGGGCGGTGAGCTTGGCGAACCCGCTCTCGGGGAACTCGACCTCCAATGCGGTGAGGTAGCCGGTGGTCATCAGCCGCAGGTCGCCCTGGTAGCCCATCCGCAGCTCGATCCCGTTGCCGGGCTGCACCTCGGCCCAGCGCGCCTCGTCGGCTCCCTCGCCGACGAACTGGGGCCGGAGGTGGTCGGTGTCCCAGTTGTTGAACGTCAGGGTGAAGCTGTCGATCGCCTCCAGGGAGTCCTCGTAGGCAACCTCGACGAGGTCGCGGACGACGGCGCGGTCGGCGGGCCTGCCGTTGACCTTCAGCTCGAACGCCGGCACGTAGAACGCCTGGCCGGTCTTGTGGAGCGGGATGACTGCGGTCATCGTCCCTGCCCCTTCGGGATCCGCAGGATTGTGCCCGGCGGCAGCGTCAGGGGGTCGACGATCCCGTTGGC
The DNA here is from genome assembly GCA_035467795.1 of Arachnia sp. Classification (GTDB taxonomy): domain Bacteria; phylum Actinomycetota; class Actinomycetes; order Propionibacteriales; family Propionibacteriaceae; genus Arachnia. Next base: position 2,498 of record DATITN010000224.1, read on the forward strand.
GGCGGCGATCGCGCGCCACTGCCGGTCGTCGGCGTACTCGCGGTACGCGATGCCGGTGATGGTGTCCGACTCGCGCACCACGGTGGCCTTGGTGTGGTCCGCCGACATGAAGCCCAGCTCCATCAGGTGCAGCGTGAGCGGCTTGTATTCCTTCAGTTCGACGGTGAGCTTGGCCCGCAGCGGCTTCCCGTCGGGGGCGAACATCGTGAACTGTTGCCGCACCGACGTGACGACGCAGCGGAAGCCGTGGTCGCGTCGCCTGCCCGGGAAGGCGGTGCCGCCCCAGAGGAACAGCAGCACCGGTGGCGCATGGGTGGCCTGCTCGGCCTTGATCAGGGAGTAGAAGTCGTCGGTCTTGGCGGTGACGGGCTTCGCGGACGCGCCGGTGCCGTCCTCCGTCGAGTCGAAGAACAGCTCGAGGGTGAGCGTCTCGGCCTGCCCGCGCACGTACTGCAGCAGCGGCGTGTCGAGGCCGGGGATGCCGATCTCCGCCACCTGGGCCGTCTTTGTGAAGTTCAGTTCGGTGGGGTTGAACTGCACGTTCAGCGAGCGGGACCCCGATGACGCGTCCGGGGTGGGCAGTCGGACGAACCTGGCCTTGGCGAGCACGCTCATCCCCCGCCCTCCTCCCGGACGGAGTTCCACAGCCTGGCGTCGTCGCGGCGGGCCGCGTCGCTGGTGCGCTCACTTTCCAGGCGGCGCAGCACCTCGCGCACGATCACGTCGACCACCTCCGGACTGGCCAGCGTGCGGTCGTCCACGGCGCGGACGGTGGCGTTGAGCGCCGAGATCGTGACGTCCATCAGTTCCCTCCGAAGATCGAGGCGACTGTGCTCAGGGCCTCGCCGAGCGCGCCGCCGGCTTGGACGAAGAGACCTTCGTGGGCGATCTCGAGCTCCTCGACCGCGACGGCCGAGGTGGCGGCGTTGAGGGAGGGGCCGGCCCAGCGGACCGGGAGTCCGCGACGGAAACGCCAGGTCCGCACGGCTTCACCCTGGTCGTTGAGGAGTTCGATGACGCCGTCGCGGCGCCTGCCCTTGCCGAGGAGGAACTGCTCGTGCCACTTCCACAGCTCGTCGCTGACGGCCAAGCCCCGCCGCAGCCGCAGGTTGGGGTGGGTGACGCGCCCGGGGAACCGCAGCACCGCGTCGTTGCGGCCGCCTTCGCGGTACTCGTCGACCGCCATGGTGGCCTCGAGCCCGCCGCACTCGCTGAACCCGCCGGCGATCGGGGGATTGAAGGCCCCGATGAGGGCCGAGGCCGGTTTTGCGGTCTCGATGAGGCGGATCTGGAAGTTGAAGGCTCCCACGAGGGTCATGGCGTGCCTCCCGCGACCACGAGTTGGGGCGCTTCGGCGATCTCCAGCCGGTTGCCGGTGCGCGTCACGCGGGCGATGACGAACTCCGCCGGCCGCGAGAGGGCCACGCCGACGGCGATGCGCAGCTCGCCGGCCCCGGCGCGGGAGGAATCGACCGCGACGGCGAAGGCCTCCTCCGGGCCCCCGCCGGCGAGCCCTCCGGACTCCCACAGGTCGGTGAGCAGTGTGGCGATGGCCAGCTCGAGGGCCGAGGCCAGGTGGTGGTCGTGAGGCTCGAACGGCACCCAGGCCAGGTGGTGGCGGAGCGTGCGGCGGATCATGATCATGGTGCGTCGCACGGACACGAAACGCCATTGGGCATCCGCGGCCAGCGTGCGTGACCCGAGCGGCACGAGCCCCCGGCCAGGGAGGGCGCGGATCAGGTTGAGGAGGTCGTCGTTGGCGACGGCGTGCTGCGCGTCCGTGGTGGGCAGGGTCAGCCCGTGCGCCCAGGCGAGGGTGCGGTTGGCCGGGGACAGCCAGGGTCCCGCCTCGGCGTCGCAGCGCGCGATCAACCCGGCGAGGTGGCCGCTGGGCGGGACCCTGCGCACAGCGCGGCTGTCGCGGGGCTCGACCACAGTGAGCCACGGCGCGAGGGCGACGGCGTACGACGACGAGAAGCGGCAGGCCCACGCCCGAAGGCCGGCGAACGTGCCGCAGTCGTGGGGCGGGTCGAGGAGCGCGATGCGCTCGGTGCTGCGCTCGCAGGACTCGATGACGTGCTGCTGCCCCGCGACCACGTCGTCGGCCCAGAATGAGGCGCCCGCCTCGACGAGGATCGCCTCCAGGGTCGCGGGGATGAGCTGCCCCGGCCCGGCGCACGGGTCGCAGGGGTCGGGGTCCGCCGGGGGATCGACCACCCGCGGCGGCGACGGGGGCGCCACCAGGTCGGGCATCAGGACGACCGCGGGCTCGTCGTGATGAAGGAGCGCGGCCAGTCCGATCCGGTCGTCGAGCAGCTCGTCGCCGAGGAGGTCGGGGATGCGCAGCGCCGCGGTGCCGTCGCGGCCGCCGGTCATGCGGCGACGCGCCGGCTCAGGGAGGGCGGTGCCGGTGGCCTCGACCCGGATCAGGGCGGAGGCCGCCGTGAGTGACTGGGCGAAGCGGGGGTGTGCGGGCTGGACGGAGAGGTCGGGCCAGGTCTCGGCGACGGCGCCGTCGAGGAGGACGGCGAGGTCGAAGGTTGCGGTCTCGATGGCGAACGTGGCGGTGAGGTCGAGCGTGCCCGGGAGCGCGGACACCCAGGTCAGGGTGCGTCTGGCCGGGTCGACGGCCGCGACGAGCGCCTCCGCCGTCACGACGGTCCCGGACTGGTCCTGGGTGATCCGGCACTGGTCGCCGATCCGGAAGCCTGCGGTGGTGACCACCTGGGTGACGAGGGCCCCGCTCGCCGTCCCGCCCCGGGGCGACGTCGTGGCCCTGAGCCCAGGCGACGCCACCACCTCTACACGACCGCCCCAGGCCCCCGGCGACGAGGCCCGCACGACGATGGCGTCTGACCCGCCGCTACCGTGCATGGTCACGTGCGCCGTTCCGGCGCCGGTCGTGACGTCCGCGGTCAGGGTGAGATCGAGGTCCGGGTGAAGCGGCCGGTCCCAGGTGACGGTCATGCTCGCGGCGTCGACGGCGGTCACCAGATACCCGTGGCTCACGCCGGGCTGGGAGAGGGTCGCCACCGCCCCCGGGACGAGGCCCGCGAGTGACCCGACGACGCTCCGATCGCGGCCTGCCGGCTGCGGGCCGACTGTGGCCGTCACCCGCTCGGGGGCGGCCACCCTGACCACCCACGCGACGGTGCCACCACCGTCGAAGAACGCCTTGGCCGCGTAGGCGCCCAGCCCGTTGGGAATGAAGCCGCCGAAGGTCGCGGCGAAGGCGACGGCAGAGCCGACACGCACCGGCGTGTTCACCGGCCCGCGCTCGGTCACGCAGACCAGCGCAGGCACGTCGACCCGCGTCGGCGCGATCGCCGGCGGGGCTTCGACGAGTTCGATGAGCACTCCGGGTGCGCGGCCGTCCATCAGGCCAGTTCGATCTTCTCGACGACCAGCTCGAGCGTCTCGACGGCCACCTCGTTGGAGGTGGCGTTGAACATGGGCCAGTCCAGCTTCGCCGGCCAGGCTTCGTAGAAGTTCCAGCGCAGCGTGTCGTTGTGCTCCTCGTCCAGGAGCACGATCGCGCCGTTGCGCCGGTCCGCGATCCCGTTGACGATCTGCCGGTACCAGACCCACAGCTCGTTGTTGGTGGTGATGCCGCGTTTCAGCACGATGTTGGTGTACTTGCGAAGCCCGAACAGCTTCTTCGGGTGCAGGTCGCGGGAGTTGCCCTCGCGGTACTCCACCACGTCGACGCTCGCAGTCAGGCCGCTCACCTCGCGGAACGCGGCCACAGCCTCGGATGTGGAGGCGATCTCGACGCGGAAGTTGAACCCGCGGAACGGGTCGGTCCGATCTCCAACAGCCATGACTCAGACCCCTTTCACAGTTCCTGGACGGCGGAGCCGCCCATCCATTGGCCGATCCGCAGGATCACGAACTCGGCCGGGCGGACCGGCGCGATGCCGATCTCGACCACCAGCCGACCGTTGAGGATGTCGTCGTCGTCCATCGTCGAGCGGTCGCACGTGACGAAGAGCGCCTCCTCCTTCTTGGCGCCCATGAGGGCACCGTCGCGCCAGACACCCTCGAGAAAGATCGAGATCGAGTCCTTGACGCGGCGCCACAGCCGTTGGTCGTTGGGTTCGAACACGACCCACTGGCTGCCCTCGGACAGCGACTCCTCGATGAAGATGAACAGCCGCCGGACATTGATGTAGATCCAGTCCTGCTCGCTGGTGAGGCATCGGGCGCCGAAGATGCGCAGCCCTCGGCGATCGGCCCGCAGGTCGCGCAGAACGTTGATGCCGCGCGGGTTGAGGATCTCCTGCTGGCCCCTGGAGACGAACGTCTCCAGGTCCGTGATGCCGTGGATCACCTCGTTGGCCGGGGCCTTGTGCACGCCGCGCGTGTTGTCGACACGGGCGTAGACGCCGAGGATGTGACCCGACGGGGGCACCACGCGGGCGCCCCCGGACAGTGGGTCCGTGACGACGACGCGGGGGTAGTAGATGGCGGCGTAGCGGGTGTCGAAGTTGCTCGCGTGGTTCTGAATCTGCGTCAGGGTGGCGGGGGCGCCGGAGGTGCCAGGCGGTGGGTCGAGGACGGCGAACCGGTCCATGAGCCGCGTCGCCTGCTCGATCAGGGCGCCCTGAACCGCCACCGTCGTCACGCCAGGCGCGGCGAGCAGGGCGACTTCGTCAACGTCCTCGAGGGCCAGCAGTCCAGTCTTGGCGTTCGGTCCGATCTCCGTGCCCAGGTACTCCGGGTCGGTGGGGGCGGCCGTGCCGTCGCTGCCGCCCGACAGGAGGTCCGCCAGGCCGTCCGCCGGCGCCGGGAACGCGAACGGGTCGTCGGCGGGCGCCGCCACCGCCGGGTCGACGGTGGCCAGCGCCGAGGCCGCGAGCGCGGTGACGTAGTGACGGCCCGGGATGTTGGCCAGCGTCAGGCCCGTGAACCGCTCGGTCACCGAGGTGCCCTCGACCGGATCGGTGTAGCTGAGCGTCAGGTCGAACTCGCAGGTGGAGATTCTCGTCTCGGTGACCGGCGCCACCGGGTTCCATGCCCCGGCCGCGATGTTGGGGCCGTCGAGCACCAGCGAGCCGCCGGCGATCGCGGTGACCTTGCGATAGACGCGCTGGCTCGCACCGGTGCCGAAGCTGACCTCCACCCATGCGCCCACATAGAAGCCGGCGGTGGTGGTGACGGGGACCACGGTGTTGCCGCCGACGATCTGGGCGTGCCTGACGGCGGCGCGCCCGGCCGAGCGCGGGGTGGCCGAGACCCGCAGGTCGCGCCCCCAGGTGCCCCTGCTGGTGGCGATGATCCCGAAGGAGGCGGGCTTCGCGGCGCCCGGGTCGGCGAGCGCCGACGGCAGGGAAGCGGCGAGGGTGCCGAGGTCGGTCCGTACGGTGGTGTGGCGCGCCTCGAAGGTCTACGTCAGGGCCGCAACCGTGACCTCGTCGGTGTCGCGGTTGTA
>DATITN010000225.1:0-7968 GCA_035467795.1 Arachnia sp.
GGCCAGCTGCCGCAGCGCCCAGCCCACCATCTCCTCGGTCTCCGGCCTGGGGATGAACACCCCGGGACCCACCGCCAGCGATTCGTAGCGGAAATAGGCCACCCCGGTCAGGTGCTGGAGCGGGACCCCCGCGGCGCGGCGGGCGACCAGATCGTCGATGTCCGACCGCTGCTCATCGGTGACGGCGTCGACGCGGACCAGCTGGGACGGCTCCACGCCCAGCACGTGGGCCACCAACAGCCTCGCCTCAAACCCCGGGCTGGGGGAGCCGGCCCGGGCCAGGCGCTCCGCCACCTGGAAGGCGACCTCCGTCACCCACCCACCCCTGCGAGCCGCTCGGCGAGGTCCTGCTCCGCCAGCGCGTCGAGCAGCGGCGTCAACGCCCCCTCCAGCACCTGGTCCAGGTTGTGGGATTTATAGCCGATCCGGTGATCGGTGATCCGGTTCTCCGGGGAGTTGTAGGTGCGGATGCGCTCCGACCTGTCGACGGTGCGAACCTGCGACTTCCTGACCGCCGACGCCGCGGTCGCGGCCTCCGCCTCGGCCAGGGCGATGAGCCGCGCGCGGAGGATCCGCATGGCGGACTCGCGGTTCTGCAGCTGGGAGCGTTCGTTCTGGCAGGACACCACGGTGCCGGTGGGGAGATGGGTGATCCGCACCGCCGAGTCCGTGGTGTTGACACCCTGGCCGCCGGGGCCTGAGGAGCGGTAGACATCGATGCGGAGGTCGTCGTCGTTGATCTCCACCTCGTCGGCCTCCACGTCCGGCGACACGAGCACGCCGGCTGCCGAGGTGTGGATGCGGCCCTGGGATTCGGTGACGGGAACGCGCTGGACGCGATGCACGCCACCCTCGAACTTGAGCCGGCCGTAGGGCCCGAACTCGGCGCCGGTGCCCGCCTTGACCGCCACCGTGACCGACTTATAGCCCCCGAGATCGGTCTCCTGGGAGTCCAGCACCTCGATCTTCCAGCCCACCTGTTCGGCGTACTTGGAGTACATCTTGAGCAGGTCGCCGGCGAAGAGCGCGGACTCGTCTCCGCCCTCGCCGGACTTGATCTCCATCAGCGCGTCGGTGTCGTCGTTGGGGTCCCGCGGCGCCAGGAGCTTGGTGAGGCGCTGCGTGGCCGCCTCCAGCTGGGCGTCCAGGTCCGCCACCTCGTCAGCGAAGGAGGAGTCGTCAGCGGCGAGCTCGGCCGCGGCGCCGCGGTCCTCCGAGAGCCTCCGGAACGCCTCGATTCCCTCGACGATGGGGCGCAACGCCGCGTAGCGCCTGCCCACCTTCCGGGAGCGCGCCATGTCCGAGTGAAGCTCCGGCTCGCCGAGCTGCCTCTCCAGGTCTCGGAACTCGTCCACCAGGGGCTGGGCGTTGTCGAACATGACGGGCTCCTTCCGGGGCGGCAGACGAAACGGGCGCCGGGCGGGTAGATACCCTCCCGACGCCCGAGCGTGAAGCTAGGACTTCTTGCCGAAGCGCTTCTCGAAGCGGGCCACGCGGCCGCCGGTGTCGAGGATCTTCTGCTTGCCGGTGTAGAACGGGTGGCACTCGGCGCATACGTCGGCGCTCATCGGCTTCTTGCTGGTGCTGCGCGTGGTGAACGCGTTGCCGCAGGTGCAGTGAACCTGGGTCTCGACGTAGTCAGGGTGGATTCCCTGCTTCATGATGGACTCCTTGTTATCCGGTGGCCGGGTCGCTGGCCCGATGGGCCTGGAGGATGCGTGAACCGGCGCGACCCCCAATTGTGCCCCGCCGGTCCACCATTTCCAAGTTGACGGCTCAGCCGTCGGCAGCGGGGGTGGTCTTGAGCACGCTCAGCAGGAACTCGTGGTTGCTTGCCGTCTTGATCATCCGGGACTTGAGGGTCTCCAGCGCCTGCTGATCGTCGAGGCCCGACAGAGCCCGCCGCAGCTTCCAGATGATGTTGAGCTCGTCGCGGCCGAGCAGCAGGTCCTCGCGCCGGGTGCCAGAGGCGTCGACGTCGATGGCCGGGAAGATGCGCTTGTCAGCCAGTTCCCGGCGCAGCCGTAGCTCCATGTTGCCGGTGCCCTTGAACTCCTCGAAGATCACCTCGTCCATCCTGGAGCCGGTCTCGATGAGCGCGGTGGCGAGGATGGTGAGCGAGCCACCGTTCTCGATGTTGCGGGCCGCGCCGAAGAACTTCTTCGGCGGGTAGAGCGCCGCGGAGTCCACGCCACCGGACAGGATGCGGCCAGAAGCCGGGGCCGCCAGGTTGTAGGCGCGGCCGAGGCGGGTGATGCCGTCGAGGAGCACGACGACGTCGTGGCCCAGCTCGACGAGGCGCTTCGCCCGCTCGATCGCCAGTTCGGCGACCATGGTGTGGTCCTCCGCGGGCCTGTCGAACGTGGAGGCGATGACCTCGCCGGAGACGGTCCGCTGGAAGTCGGTGACCTCCTCGGGGCGTTCGTCGACGAGGACCACCATGAGGTGCACCTCGGGGTTGTTGGCCGCGATCGCGTTGGCGATCGCCTGCATCACCATCGTCTTGCCGGCCTTGGGCGGCGAGACGATCAGCCCGCGCTGGCCCTTGCCGATGGGGGCGATCAGGTCGATGATCCGCCCGGCGATGTTGGTCTGGACCGTCTCCAGCCGCAGTCGTTCCTGCGGGTAGAGGGGCGTCAGCTTGGCGAACTCGGGGCGGGCCTTGGCCTTCTCCGGGTCGTCGCCGTTGATGGTGTCCAGGCGCACGAGAGGGTTGAACTTCTCCTTGCGTTCGCCGTCGCGCGTGGTCTTGATGGCGCCGGTGATCACGTCACCGCGGCGCAGCCCGTAGCGGCGCAGGGTGGAGGTGGAGAGGTAGGCGTCGCTGGAACCCGGCAGGTAGCCGGTGGTGCGGACGAAGGCGTAGTTGTCCAGGATGTCGACGATGCCGGAAATGTTGGCCAGGACGTCGCCCTCCCCCACCGTCGGCTCGGCCTCCATGCGCTCCATGCCCTGGGATCCGCGTGCGGGGCGGCGGTTGGTGGGGCGCTCGCGGTTGCGGCGACGGCGGCTGCTGCGGCGCGATCCGCCCTGATCATCGTCGTAGCCACCTGGCTCGATGTTGACCGAGGTCGACGCCGGGGCCGGGGCCTGCTGCTGGGGCGCGGCGGCCGGCCTTCCGCCCCCCATGGCGGCCTCCAGCAGCTCACCCACCTCGTTGACGGTCTCCTGCTGGGGCCCGCGTTCGCGGTTGCGACGACGGCGATTCCGTCCGCCCTCCTGCTGCTCCCCCTGCTGACTGGGCTGACTCGGCGCCTCCACGGGCGCCTGGGTCTGGGCTTGGGGCTCGCGCTGCTCGGGCGCGGCTTCCGGCTGCTCGGCCGGCTTGTCGGTGCGGGGACGACGCTGCCTGGGCGCTGCGGGCGCCTCCGACGCGGGGGCGCCCTGAGCGGCGGGAGCGCCCTGTCCGCCGGCCGTCTGGATGGCGCTGACAAGGTCCCCCTTCCGCATGGCGGAGACGCCCTTGATCCCCAGGCCTGCGGCGACGGATTTGAGCTCGACCAGCTTCAAAGCGGCAAGGTCATTGGATTCGCTCAACGAAAGGTTCCTTCCATGGAGCCGTGGGGGCACCTGAGGAGGCGCGCCGACAGCGTCAAAGTGGTGGAGTACTGGGCGCCAACGAGCCGGTGTGTAAGAAGTCCACGGCGGCGCCTTCGGGTAAACCGTTCATCAGCCTAGCAACTGCAGGCGCCACAACCAAAGAAAGCCGGGATCTGCTGCGTGGGGCTTCACCCGGCGGTGAGGTCGACGCCGCCCGCCGGCACCAAGCGACGAACCTCGAACCCGTCCGCCGCGACCCCCGCAATGCCCGCCAACTGTTCGGGCAGCCCAACGGCGATGACGGTGGGGCCCGCTCCGGAGATCGCCGCCGGCACGCCCTCGGCGCGCAACCGGAGCATGAGGTCGTGGGCGGGGCGCATCAGATCCGCCCGGTACTGCTGGTGCAGCAGGTCCGCGGTGGCGTCCAGCAGCAGGTCCGGCCGGAGGGTGAGGGCCAGCGGCAGCGCCGCCGCCGCGATGGCCTGGGCGACGGCGTCCGCCCGTGCCACAGTCTCGGGCAGGACCCGGCGGGCCTCGTCGGTGCGGCACTCGAAGCCTGGGACGAAGGCCACCGCCTCGAACCCCTCCGGCAGCGGCAGCTGCACCAGCGACACCCTGCCCTCCCGCGCCCAGGCCAGGATCGCCCCGCCCCACACGGCGGCCCCGGCGTTGTCCGGATGCCCCTCGGCGGCGGTGGCCAGCCTGGTGATCGCCGCGCGGTCCACCGGCTCGCCGGGCCGGGCGATCCCCCACGCCAGGGTGAGTCCGGCCACGATGGCAGCGGCCGAGGAGCCGAGCCCGCGCGAATGGGGGATGGTGTTGCGGCAGGTCAGCCTCATCCCCACGGGGCGCTCGACGCCGAACTCCGCCAACCCGTCCAGCAGGGAGCTGATCACAAGGTGGCTGTCGTCCAGGGGCACGCCGTCGGCGCCCTCACCGGTGACGACCACCTCCAGGACCGGGTTGTCCAGCAGGTCGAGTGTGAGCTCGTCGAACCAGTCGAAGGCCATGCCGACGCAGTCGAACCCCGAGCCGAGGTTCGCGGTGGTGGCCGGGACCCGGACGGTGAGCCGTGTCATGGATCAGAAGCCCTCGACGCGCATCACGCGCACGTCCGAGCCGACGAAGTCCGCCCTCCGCAGCTCGTCGGTGACGACGGCGAGGTCGCTCTCCCTGGTGAGGTGCGTCATCACCCCGAGGCTGGCTGCGAAGCCTGCCTCGTGGTCTCCCCCCTCGCGGTAGCTCTGCTGCACGATGCGCAGCGACACGTCATGCTCTCCGAAGATGGCGGCGCACCGCGCGAGGACTCCGGGGCGGTCCACCACGTCGAAGCTGACGTAGAACTGTGCCTGGGACTCTCCGATCGGCGCGACGGGGCGGCGGGCGTACCTGGAGCCTCCGTGGGCGGCGGTGCCGCGGTGCCGGTTGCGCGCCGCGGTGACCACGTCGCCCATGACGGCGCTGGCGGTGGGGGCGCCGCCGGCGCCCTGGCCGAGGAACATGAGCTCGCCCGCCTCGCGGGACTTGACGAAGATGGCGTTGTAGGCCCCGGACACGCTGGCCAGGGGATGCTTGTTTGCCACCATGGCGGGATGGACCTTGACGATCACGCGATCGTCGTCGGTGAGCTTGGCGATGGCGAGCAGCTTGATAGTGCAGCCCATCTGCGCCGCGGCCGCGATGTCGGCCTCGGTGACGTCCGCGATCCCCTCGCAGAACACCTCGTCGCGCTTGACCTCCGTGTGGAAGGCGAGCCCGGCCAGGATCGCCGCTTTGGCCGCGGCGTCGTGGCCCTCGACGTCCGCCGTCGGGTCCGCCTCCGCGTATCCGAGCGCCTGGGCCTCCGCCAGCGCCGCCTCGAAGCTGCTGCCGTCGGTGACCATCTTGTCCAGGATGAAGTTGGTGGTGCCGTTGACGATGCCCATCACGGCCGTGATGTCGTCACCGACGAGTGACTCACGCAGCGGCCGCACGATCGGGATGGCCCCGGCGACGGCGGCCTCGTAATACAGGTCGACGCCCTTGGCCTCGGCGGCGCGGGAGAGCTCCCCCAGGTCGTCAGCCAGCAGAGCCTTGTTGGCCGAGACCACCGAGGCGCCGTTGGAGATCGCGGTCAGAAGCAGCGAACGGGCGGGCTCGATGCCGCCGATCAACTCGATGACGATGTCGAGATCGGTGCGCGCCACCAGCGACTCGAGGTCTGTGGTGAGCAGCGCAGGGTCGATGCCGGGACGGTCCGCATCCATCCGCCGCACCCCGATGCCGACCAGCTCCAGCGGACGCCCGATCCGGGACTCCAACGTGGCGCCCTCACTGAGGATGATGCGGGCCACCTGGGACCCCACCACGCCGGCGCCCAACAGCGCCACCTTGAGCGGCTTGCTCACTCTCCCACGTCCAATCTCATCAGGTCCTCAAGTGTCTCGCGACGCAGCATCACCCGGGTGACGCCGTCCAGTGCCGAGACGACGGGGGGCTTCGGGATCTGATTGTAGTTACTGGCCATGCTGCGCGCGTAGGCCCCAGAGCCCGGGACCGCGATGAGGTCGCCGATGGCGACGTCTGCTGGAAGGAAGACGTCGCGGATCAGGATGTCGCCGCCCTCGCAGTGCTTCCCGACCACCCGGCTGAGCACCGGCCCGGCGCTGGAGGTGCGGTTGGCGATGGCCGCCGAGTATTCGGCCGCGTAGAGGGCCGGGCGGATGTTGTCGCTCATCCCGCCGTCGACGCTGACGTAGACGCGCGACCGACCGCCCTCCAGGTCGACCACCTTGACGGTGCCGACCCGGTAGATCGCCACCCCTGCCGGGCCGCAGATCGCGCGCCCCGGCTCGATGGACAGGTGGGGGCGCTTCAGCCCGAAGCCCCGGCATTCGAGGTCGATCATCTCTTCGAATCCGGCCGCGATGTCGGCCGTCGCCGCGGGGGTGTCGGCGGAGGTGTAGGCGATGCCGAATCCGCCACCCAGGTCCAGCTCGGCCAACTCGACGCCGGTGGCGGTGCGGAACTGCGAGGCGAGCCGCATGGTGCGGCGGATCGCCACCTCGAAGCCGTGGGTGTCGAAGATCTGCGACCCGATGTGGCTGTGGATGCCGGCCAGATCCAGGTACTGCGAGCTGTGGCAGCGCACCAGGGCGGTGAGGGCCTGGCCACCCGTGATCGAGAGGCCGAACTTCTGGTCCTCGTGGGCGGTGGCGATGTACTCGTGCGTGTGCGCCTCCACGCCGGTGGTGACCCGCACCATCACCTTCGCCCGGTGTCCACCCTCGGCGCAGGCGCGCTCCAGGCGGGCGATCTCGTCGAAGGAGTCCACGATGATGCGGCCCACGCCCTGGGCGAGGGCGAACACGATCTCCTCGTCGGACTTGTTGTTGCCGTGGAGGCCCAGGCGCGCCGCCGGCATGCCGCCCGCCAGCGCGATGCGCATCTCGCCCATCGTCGTGACGTCCAGGTTGAGGCCCTCCTCGGCCGCCCAGCGCGCCACCGTGCGGGTGAGCAGGGCCTTGCCCGCGTAGTAGACGTCCCACCCGGGGAACGAGGTGCGGAAGTCCGCGGCGCGGGAGCGGAAGTCGGCCTCGTCGAGGACGTAGACGGGCGTGCCGTGCTCCTCGGCCACCTCCGTCAGGGCGACGCCGGCGACGACGATGCGGCCCCGGTCGTCGCGGTGGGTCCCGCGCGGCCAGAGCTTGGTCTCCAGCGCGTTCAGATCCGCGGGCACGTCGAGCCACTGCGGCCCCCCGTGGGCGGCGTCCGCGTGGATGGACCCGGCGATGTGCATGTGCGTCATGGCGCCAAGCCTGCCAGAGCGCCGCGCCCCGCCGCCATCCGCGCCCCTCAGGCCGTGACCGAGACGCTCGTGAGGCCGCGAAGGACCAGGTCTGCAGGCTCCTCAACCGGGCGACCGTCCGCGGTCACCGTGAGGTCTCCACACGCGGCGCCCAGGCAATCGGAGTCGAACCGCACCCCCCAGAGGGTGAAGAACTCCCCCAGGGTGATGTCGCGGTTGCCGTCGCCTTCGAGCCACACCTCGCCGCCGGGGTCGTGGGTGTGGACAGGCGCCTGGACCGCGCGCAGCCGGTCGGCCCCGATGAAGGCCGGGACGTCCACCGGCTCGCCGTCCACGGTGACCGAGAGGTCGAGCACCCACGGGTCGGTGTCGGTGCCCAACGGTTGTTCCGGGAGGCCGGCCGCGCGGATGTAGGAGACGGCGTCGCGCGGGGCGTCCCACGGCGGAGCGGTCTCCCGGAGCACCGCGGGGGCAGGGTCCGGGCGCGCCACACATGCGGACAGGAGCAGGACCGTCAGGGATGCGGAGAGGATCGTGCGCACCCGGCCACCGTAGCCGGAACTTACAGCCCCGCTGAGGAGGTGCTAACCTTTCGTGGTCCAGCCCCCGTAGCTCAGGGGATAGAGCACCGCCCTCCGGAG
>DATITN010000226.1:0-1676 GCA_035467795.1 Arachnia sp.
GTGCTGACTGCGTAGGGCGCGAGGAAGCCGATGTAGGTGAGGCTGTAGACCACGGCCGTCGTGGGGGCCATCAGGTGCTGCGGCGTGTGGTGCTCGACGATCGTGATGCTGCCGACCATGAGGAGGCCGTGCGCCGCCCCCAGCACGACCGCGGCGGGCACCAGCCAGAGGGGGTGGGGTAACAACGCGGCGGCGGTCGCGATCATCATGCCGAGGGTCAGCACGGCCATCCCCAGCGGTGGCGTCCGGCCCGGGTCATGGTGGGCGTAGCGTCGGACCGACGGCTGCACCATCACGCTCGTGCCGAGGGTGAGTCCTGCGGTCAGGCCCGCGGCGGCCACCCGGGGCAGGCCAGGGACAGGGCCCACGAGGGCTGGGGTCACGGCGAACGCGACCGTCGCGGCCCCGAACACCCAGGGCGCCGAGGGCACGATCAGCTTCCAGAACCAGCCGTGCATCAGGTGCTGCGCGGCGGCTGCGACCGTCAGTGTGGGCTGGTCGGAAGTGTCGAGCTCGGGCGCATTCCAGACGATGGCCGCAGCGACGGCCTGCACGATCAGGTGCACCGCGTAGGTGAGCTGGAGCGGTGCCGGGAACCACTGCGCGAGGACGCCGCCGACCATGGGTCCGATCGCGAATCCGGCCGTCAACGCCACCGTGGACCGGCGGGCGCCCGTGCCCAGCGGCAGCCCGGCGGACAACTCCTTCACCCACGCCGTGCCGGGCGCCATGACGAACCCGACCCCGATCCCGGACGCGATACGCCCGGCGAACAGCAGCCCCGGGGAGTCCGCACCGAGCAGCAACAGGACGCTGCCCACCAGCATCAGCACCGAGGAGATCCGCACCAACGGACGCTTACCCTTGTGCTGCGACACCCACGCAGCGGCGAGCAGGGCGGGCACGAGGCCCCCGACGTACGCGGCGAACATGCCCGTCACCAGTTGCTCGGACAGCCCTCGCTCGTCCCGGTAGACGAGCAGCATCGGCGCGAACTGGTTGGCGCCCCAGCCCGCGGCCAGCATGGCCAGAGCTACCCGCCGCCAGGTGCGGGGAGTGGCGGTGGCGTGCAGGGCGTCCATGCGCCCATCCTCCCGCGTTCCGGGAATCCTGTGCCGCAGTGAGTATGGCCGTGGAAGCGCCCATCGAAAATGACACGACGGCGATCCGGGCATCCGGACGGCGCTCGCGCACCAAGTCCAAGGCGGCGCTCAGGTCCCGCTGCTCGTGGTGACCGCACGCGTCGCAATGATCGAGGCTAGCGCCAGGTTGACAGCCACATGCGCGCCAGCCAGTCCGTATGGGTGAGCTTCTGTCCTGTCAGTACGGGCCAGAACCAGGCGAAGAGCACAATCGACGTCACCAGCAGAGCGACACCAAGGCCGCGGGCAAGTCGATATCGGACCGTCGTCTTGCGGGATCCTTCAAGCCGATGAAGCCCCACCACGATGCACAACACGACCCACGGGACGAACACCACGGTGTAGAACGAGTAGATGGTTCGCTCACCGACTAGCAGCCACGGTACGTAGCCTGCGAGGATCCCTGAGAGGCTCGCCCCGAGAGTCCAATCGGGCTGAAACCAAAGGGGCGAACGCCATTGGCGACCGACGATCCAGAGAACCAACAACGCCACGACTGCGATCACCCCGGCGTACCAAATCGAAAGGGTGCCG
>DATITN010000227.1:0-5355 GCA_035467795.1 Arachnia sp.
CGGGAGAGGCCGTGGAGGTCACGCCAGGTGGAGCTGCTCGAGGAGGAGGAACCCGCCGAGCGCCATCATGATCACGCCGCTGGCCCGGCTGACGGCCAGTGCGTCGGCGGGGCGGCTATGCAGTACAGCCTTGGCCGAGGCGGCCACCGCGAAGTAGACGACGGCGATGTCGATGAGAGCAGGCCTGAGCTGGGACGGAAAGCGCTGGACTCGGCGCGGACACGGGCGATGTAGGCTCCGAGAAGGGAAGCGGGGAGGTTCCGCCTCAGGCCGGATTCCGCGTCGGCTGACGCGCGATTGCGGGGGCCGTTACCTCGGGCCGCGAGAGGGGAGACCGTGTGTTCGGCCCACCAGACATCAAGAGGCTAGCGGCACGAGGCAAGGTGGGTGCGCTGGTGAAGGCGCTGACGCATCAGGACGCGAAGATCCGGAGGGACGCGGCGACAGCCCTCGGCGAACTGCGGGACCCGCGTGCCATCGAGCCACTTGCGGCAGCGAGCCGCGACGACTCTCTCGCAGTGCGCGACTCTGCGGTGTGGGCACTGGGCGAGATCGGCGACCCTGCGGCCCTCCCGACGCTGTTAGCGCTCTTGCGCGAAGGGAGCGACCGCGCGTCGTGGGCGCTCGAAGCGATCGGCGAACCCGCAGTTGGCCCCCTCCTGGAGATGCTCGCCGCAGACCATGAGCGCCGTGTGGGACTCGTGATCGAAACCCTCGGCAAGATTGGCGACGCACGAGCTGCGGCACCGATCGCAGCGTTTCTCGGTCGCCCCGCGATGGAGGCCAAGCGCGCCCAAGATGCGCTGGTGGCGCTGGGTGAGCCGGCCATTGAGCGAGTGGTGCCGCTGTTGCGGTCTCCGGATCCTACGCGACGATGGGCGGCTGCCTCGACCTTACGAGCGTTGGGATGGGAGCCTGCCAGCGTGGACGAGGCAACCGCGCTCGTCCTGGCCGGCGGTGACCTCAGCGAGATCCGGGCCCTTGACCCGGCTCCCGCTGCGCCGCTCCTGGCAGAGGCGACCCGTTGGTCCTGGGGTACCGACATGCATCGGGCGGCCGCACTCGCGAAGCTCGTGCTGTCCCCCGCCGCCACCACGGATGGCGCGGCTCGCGCGTGGGCGGCCGACCGCCTCGACCAGTACGCGCGAGCCTGCGACGAGCACTTCAAGCGCATCACCCAGAGTCCCAGACCAGACGACCCACGGGAACGTGAGCAGCTGCGTGCGGAATACGGCGACTACGGGTGGCTGCTGCGGCAAGCGGCCTCTTACCGGCATCGTGCTTCCGGAGACGGCTCTGGTGGGTACTTCCACGCGTACGACACGGTGGAGAGCGTGGCCGCGGTGAAGCGGCTCTGCGCGATCGACACACCGGTGACGTCGAACATGCTCCACCTCCTGACCGGGCTCCCGGATGTGGACGTGGCCTCGCGCACGTGGGAGTGCGCGTACGACGCCGACCACCCAACCGGCGGGGACGCCAGGTACGAACACCTGTCCTTCGAGGAACAGCGGCAGATGGCGCAGAGTGAGTTGGCTCGCCGAGGGGCTCCCGAGTATGACGTGTCTGCCTACGCTGCAATGACCGGTGGATGATACGGAGCTACAGCCGTGTACCGCAATCCGAACGTCCTCGAACCCGGACAACTGATCGCCATCGGGGCCAGCATCTTCCTGGCTTGGCTTTCCAGGGAGGTCTACCTGTGGATCCATCGGCGAAGGAACCCCGACGTGCCGCCCTTTGACGGACCGAGGAGCTCGGCCGCGATGCTGATCGGCATCGGGTGTCTCAACCTGGCGTTCGGCAGCGCCTCGATCGCAGGCGATGGTCCTGACTCGTTCACCGTCATCCTCAGTGCAGCCGGTGCAGGGATGCTGGTGTTGGCACCGTTGGTGGCACTGACCGGAAAACGGTAGGGCGCCTATTCCGTGGGGTCCCCAACGAACTCCCATCTGCACGGCTGCTGGCCACCGCCTCCGCGCGGGCGAGGAACGCCTCGCCCTTCTCGCGAGCCTTCGTCGACGACGGGTTTCGGCGAACCGGCCCGCCCCTGACGCTCGGGTCACCTCACGCAGATCCGGGCCGTCGCGCAGCAGGCGTGGCCCATCCGCGAGACTAGAGCGTATGAAGGTCTACACAGTTCCCGTCGGACACGACGCCCCTCTCACCTGCTACGTCCAGGAGCCGAGCGCCGAGCTCGCCAACGCAGCCGTCCGCCCCGCCGTCCTCGTCCTCCCCGGAGGCGGCTACTTCATGACCTCGGACCGCGAGGCCGAGCCCATCGCGCTGGCCTACCTCGCCGAGGGCTTCAACGCGTTCGTGCTGCGCTACGCCGTCGGGCCCGAGTCGCCGTTCGAGATGTCGTTCGACGACGCCAAGGCCGCGCTGGCCTGGATCCGCGACAACGCCGCCGAGCTGCACATAGACCCGACGAAGGTCGCGGCAGTGGGGTTCTCCGCCGGCGGGCACCTCGCCGCCAGCCTCGCCACCGCAGCCGCGGACAAGCCCGACGCGCTGGTGGCCTGCTACCCCGTGACGCTCGAGGAGTTCGGCCCGCCCGTGGGCAAGGAGATCGTCGACGTGCCCAGCCACGTCTCCGCCGACACCCCGCCCACCTTTCTGTTCAGCACCTCCGACGACACCGTCGTGCCCATCCGCAACTCGATCGCCTTCCTCAGCGCCCTGGCCGAGCACAGCGTGCCGTTCGAGTCGCACATCTACCTGCTGGGCCCACACGGGATCAGCCTCGCCAAGCCGCTGACAGCGAGCGGACAAGGGCCGATGGTGGAGCCGTCGGTCGCGGGGTGGCTGCCGGACTCCGTGCGCTTCCTTCGCACCGTCTTCGGGGACTTCGCCGTGGAGGGCGAGCCCGAGTCCTTCCAGACGCTGGTCAACCGCCGACGGGTCGGCCTGGACATGCCGCTGGGACGCCTCGTGGCCGACGAGCGCGCAGCCGTTGCGCTCCGCCGGCACGCCCCAGGCCTGGCCGCCGCGATGGAGACCGACCCCTTCGTCGGGGCCGCGTCGATCCGGCAGGCGCTCGGGTACCGGCCGGGCGCGATGACGCCGGAAGCCCTGGAGGCGTTGGAGCGTGAGCTCGCCGAGCTCGGCTGATCGCGATGGACATCTCGAGGGTTGATCCGGAACTCCGCCCGGCCATGCGCCGGGTGCCGCGGATGAATCTCGAGAGCCCGCTGATGCTCAGGGTGCTGGCTCGGGTGTCGCGGATGACCCCTGGCAAGCGCGTGGACGGAGTGACCCGTCGGCTGGTTCGCCTGGGTGATGGCGTCCGGCTGCGGGTCTACACACCCGCGACCCCGTCGGGCGCCGGGCTCCTGTGGATCCACGGCGGCGGGCTGGTGCTGGGCGCCGCCGCCATGGACGACCGCTTCTGCGGCGACACGGCCAGCCAGCTGGGGGTCGTCATCGTCTCGGTCGACTACCGCCTCGCCCCGCGACACCCCTTCCCCGCGGCTCTCGACGACGCGCATCGCGGCTGGGAGTGGCTGACGTTCCACGCCGGGGAACTGGGGATCTCGACGGCCCGGTTGGCCGTCGGCGGACAGAGCGCCGGCGGCGGGTTGGCCGCCAGCCTGGTCCAGCGCCTGCACGACGAGGGCGCGGGTGTCGCGGCGCAGTGGCTGTTCTGCCCCATGCTCGACGACCGCACCGCCCTGGACCGCTCGCGCGACGCCGAGGACCACTTCGTCTGGACCAACCGCTCCAACCTGGTGGGGTGGCGCTCCTACCTGAGCGAAGCCTTCGGGACCGCCGACGTGCCGCGCTACGCCGTCGCCGCCCGACGCGAGGACCTCTCCGGGCTGCCGCCCGCGTGGCTGTACACCTCGGACATCGAGCTGTTCCACGACGAGGACGTCGCGTACGCGCAACGGCTGAGAGCCGCGGGCGTGGACACCACGCTGGATGTCATCTCCGGGGCCCCGCACGGCGTCGAGGCGTGGGCTGCTGACAGCGAGATCGCGCGCGGACTCCTCGGGCGGGCTCGACGCTGGCTGGGCGACGCCTTGGGGTAGGCGGGAGGCCGTCCGCCTCTGCATCCTGCTATCCAGGGGGCGGTATCTGTGCATATACGCAGATGCCGCTCTCTGGATAGCAGGATGCACACCGACTCTTGAGGATTCGCCCTCGAGCTGGTGGGTGAGCGTGGCCAAACCACATCCCGAAGGATGACCAGCCCCGGGCGGTTCGGTCCACCCTGTGTTCCATCGGGTGCCGGACTGCGAAGTGGGAAACCTGCTGGTCCTCGTTGAGCCTCGACGCAGACCGGGTCCGGCGCATACTGAACACGAGGGCTCCAAGGTCGGGGCCGAGGAGGATGTGATGACCGAGTTCAGCATCAGCACCATCAATGCGCAGCAGGCGGCCGCGGTCCGCCGGAACGTGCCCATGGAGGAGCTCACGACGGCGTTCGACACTGGCTTCTCGCAAGTGATGCAGGCAGTCACCGAGCAGGGCGCCACCGTCACCGGGCCGCCGTTCGGCTACTACCACTCGATGCCGGGAGAGACCGTCGACGTGTCGATCGGGTTCCCGGTGTCGACAGCGGTCCAGGCCGGCGACGTCCAGCCATTCGAACTGCCCGGCGGGCAGGCGATCGTCGGCACCCACCTGGGTCCGTACGACCAGCTGGAGGGCAGCTACGGCGAGCTGATGACCTGGGTGAAGCTGGAGGGCCTGGCGCTGGCCGAGGGGATGTGGGAGCAGTACCTCAGCGATCCCGCGGCCGAGCCCGACCCGGCGACGTGGCGGACGCTGATCGTCTGGCCGCTGGCCTGACGGCCCCGGGGTCGGGATCGCGGCAGGGGTCGCCCGCGGGCGGGAGACCGGGTGGGGGTAACATTCCGGCATGCATCCAGAGCCGCCGCGGAGCGGGGTCTACGTCCCCAGCAGCCAGCGGGTGGACGACGTCGAGCGTTGCCAGGCGCTGCTCGCTGAGGTCGGGGCGGCGCTGTGGATCACGGGCGGCGACGGGGTCCCTTCCGCGACGCTGCTGCCCACCGTCTGGGGGCAGGGGCGCCTGATCGCCCACGCGTCGGCCAGCAACCCGCAGTTCGACCTCCCCGACGACGCGCTCACGCCCTGCCGAGTGGTCATCCAAGGTGCGCACTCGTACGTGAGCCCGCGGTGGTACCCGAGCATCCAGCCCTCCGAGCACGGCGGGGATGCCCGCGGCCGTTCGACGGGCCGCGCCGTCGGGACGTGGGACTACGAGCAGGTGCAGGTCGCCGGCTGGCTGCGCGTCCACCGCGACCCCGACCGCCTGCGCGCCGAGGTGATGGCCCAGGCCACGGCGCTCGACGCCGACCGCCTGAAGGATGTGCCGCACGCGGCAGA
>DATITN010000228.1:0-3021 GCA_035467795.1 Arachnia sp.
CGATCAGCGCCCCCACCTCCGGGTCGGGGTCGATGGACTCGTCGACCACGTGCAGCGTGTAGGACCAGTCGGCGATGCCGTCGTCGCCGACGGTGAGGTCCAGCACCCCGAGCCGGGTGCCGTCCTGCCCCACCTCGGACACCAGCGCCCCGGTGGCGGCCTGGACGATCTCGTGGGTCTCCTCGTGCATGTCGGAGGAGAGCACTACGTCGATTCCGGGGTTGTCCTCGGCGATCAGGATGTTCTTGGCGAGGCCGAACTCGGAGACCAGGACGACGATGTCCACGCCTGCCGCCCGGAGGTCCGCGACATGGCCGGGGATCTCATGGGCGTCGCCGCTGAAGCGGATTCCCGCGGTAACCCATGGGCCGAGAGCGTTGATGGCCCGCTCCGAGGACAGACCCACGAATCCGATGCGGGCGCCGTCGAGTTCGAGGAGCCCGGTGGGAGGGAGCAGCAACGTGTCAGAGCCGTCGTGGTAGACGTTGCAGGCTAGGGCGCCCCAGCGATGCGAGGAGCGTCCCGATCCACCAGACCCGGGCCCGAACAGTTCAAGGAAGCGCTCCTTCCCGTACAGATAGTCCCAGTTACCGGGGGCGAAGACGTCCGGCCCTAGGGCATCGACGACGTCGACCAGTGCCTGGCCGCGCGTGAACAGCGCCTCGGCACTCCCCTGGATGGTGTCTCCGGTGTTGACCAGTAGGGCGTGGGGCCGTTCGGCGCGGAGCCGTGCGACGAGGGTGGCCATTCGGGCGAGTCCACCCTCGAGTCGGCCGGTCCCGTCGCTGCGCACGTTCGGGCGCGGAACCAGATGCCCGTGCAGGTCGCCGATATGGATGAGACGGATCTGTGCCATGACACCACTGTGCAGCAGACGGCTCAGGCCATGCCGTAGATCAGGAACAACACGCGCGCCCCCAACACGGCGACGGCGAGGGCGGCGAGTCGGGCCCGCCAGGAGCGAAGCCTGGCGAGTGAGAGCCACACCAGCACCGCGACACCCACAGCCGCCTGCGCCCACCAGTACGTCGACGGCGTAGTCTCCGCGATCCTCCGGATCCCGTGGGCCGCCTCGCCGAGTGCGACGGCCGGGAACAGGCCCGCCGCCACGCCACGCAGGACCGGATCCCCGTGGCCCCGCAGCAACCAGACCGCCACACCCATGGCGAGGCCGCTCACCACGCCGGCCACGCACCAGAACAGCACCATCCGCATCCCGACGGGGTAGCCGCGGAGCATGGTCGTCGCGTAGTAGCCAACCATCGCCAAGGGCCCGGCCGCTGCGCCGAGCAGCGCATGCGTCCACCAGGTGCCGCGACAGGCCGCGGCCACCAGGGCTGCGAGCGCGACGACGGGTGTCGCGGAGTTGAATAGGGGGGCCAGCCCGTCCGGAGCGTAGGTCTGCCCGAACGACATGAGCACGCCCGCGGAGAGCGAGCCGGCCAACGCGGCGGGGAGACACCTGTGCATGACCGCGATGCTAGGCCCCGAGGGCGGCCATTCCAGCCGGATCAGCCCGCATCCAGGGGCCGGCCAGGGGCGGAATCGGGGTCATACCCCACTCCAGTGCGGCGAGCCTCGTCCAGCGGTCGCTCTGAGGGTGGGTAGACCAACCCCCAGAGCGACCGCTTCACACGCACCGTCGACAGCGGCCTGACTCCCCCGACCATCCGCGGGCGGCCAGAGCCTCCCGGACGGTGACCGCCACCGCGCAGGGGCCGCGCGTGACGTCTCGCCACCCGAAGCGCAGCGTCAGGTAGCCGGCGAGGCTGTGGGCGTTGTCGCGCTCCGCATCACGGAAGGCACCGCTGCCTTCGTGACCCAGCCTGCCGTCCAGTTCCACGACCACCCCGAAGTCGGCGTATAGAACGTCGCTCCGAGTTCCGGAACTGACGGAGAACTGGCGCTCGGCCGAGGGAAGCGCGTGGGCCTGCTCGACGTCTCTCATATAGCGACTCTCGAGGGCGCTCTCTGCGCCCGCCCCAGCGACATCGATCACCTGAGCCATGAGCGCGCGGTGTCGTAGTCGGGGGGTCTCCTGCAAAGCCTCCCTGACCTTCTTCGCGCTGACCTTCCGGGTACGCAGGGCGTCGAGGAGCAGGCCCTCAACCTCGGAGGGCTCGGCTTCGCTCAGCACGTCGATGAGAGCTTGGGCCGCGGGGACCCGACTGGGCTCGAGGCGTCCGACGCGGACTCCCCGGTGGAACCGCCATCGCCCGTCCGCCCTTCGGGAGGGCCTAGGCGCCCACACGTCGATGGTCTGCGGCTTGTCGTTCCACAGCCCCCACAGGTGGCCTGCGGCCCGGCCACCCAAGGTGGCGTGTTGACCACCGATCAGCACCCCTCCCCATGCCCATCCCAACCATGACGGTTCGGCGAGGGTGGAGTAGAGGCCCTCGGAGAATCGGTGGTAGCGCTCGTCCCTCACCATTCGACGGATGAACTCGCGGCTTGCACCCGCCTCGAGGGCCTGGCCGAAGGAGAACACGCCGGCCTGAACTGCAATGAGGTCGGTCAGGGCAGGCGGGGCCGAGAGTTTTCGAATCACACCCTCTTGATCGGCAAGGGGAGGACGTGCGTCCCTTCACCCGGGGGGCCTGTGGACAACTGGTCGCTCCCTGGGTTGGTGGACCAACCCACGGAGCGACCAGTACTCCGGGTCAGTGTTCGGCGAAGCCCCTCCCAAGGGGATCGGGCCCGGGCATGCCGTCGTCGGTGGACTCCGCAACGTCGGCGTTGACGTCACCGGCCGCGTACGAGGCGTTGAGCAGGCGGTAGGTCCGGGTGAAGAAGGCGGCTCCGGTGACCAGTAGCCCGGCGACGCTGAACAGCACGAACACCAGAGCGATGCCGCGGGCGTTGCCTTCGCCGAGCAGCCAACCCCAGTCGGCGCGGCCTTGAGGAGACTCGGCGTAGGGGATCAGCCAGAACTCGGCCACCGGCCCGATGACGAACGCGCTCAGTGGTGCGGCCGACATCTCCACCGCCTGCGCAAAGCCGAACACCCGCCCCTGCTTCGCC
>DATITN010000229.1:0-3042 GCA_035467795.1 Arachnia sp.
TCCGTCACTGCTACTCCTTCATTGAGCGTGGCTGGCGTGAGGCTTTGTCACCCTCGAATCTATGCCAGCCGGGGTGCCCGTGAGAAGCTATCGGCAGGCAATTGGGCATCCGCCCACGGCGCTGCTGCCGGGGCGGCCGACGAAGGAGACAGTGCGCATGCTGACCCCCGAGCCCGGCGATCTCGACATGGCCGTCCGCGCCGCCTGGCTCTACTACGAGGACGGGCTGACGCAGGCGCAGGTGGCGTCGCGGCTGTACGTGTCGCGGCAGACGGTGGGCCGGCTGCTGGAGACGGCCCGCCAGCAGGGGATCGTGCGGATCGAGATGGACGCCAACTACCTGGCCGCGCTGGGGCTGGCCACCGAGCTGAGGGAACGCACGCCGCTCACCGATGCGGTCGTCGTGCCGACGTTGACCGGACCGCTGAGCCGGGAACGCACCAACGAGCGCGTCGCGACGGCCCTGGCCGCTTACGCCCGGCGCTACCTCCACCCAGGCGTGGTGATCGGCGTGGGCTGGAGCGACACCGTCGCCCGCGCGCTCACCATGCTCTCCGCCGAGTCGCTCGACGGCGTCACGCTCGCCTCGGCCGCCGGCACCATCGACAACGTCGCGCAGCTCGTCGCCGAGAACCCGGCGGCGGTTCGCTGCCTGCGGACTGTGCCGTCGCCGCTGTTCGTCTCCAGCGCCGAGCTGGCGGAGTCGCTGCGGACGGAGGACGCCGTCGCGAAGGTGTTCGACCTGGCCCGCAGCGCCACGCTGACCCTCACCGGAGTGGGTGCGGTGCGTCCCGGTGGATCGGCCGTCCGGACAGGGATGGTGACCGACGACGACGTCGCGGCCTACGCCGCCGCTGGGGCGGTGGGGGACATGCTCGGCCACTGGTTCGGGCGTCGCGGCGAGGAGATCCCCGGATCCGCCTCGGACCGCTCGGTCTCGCTGAGCCTCGCCGAGCTGCGTGCCCTCCCGAACGTGGTGGGCGTCGCCGCCGGCGCCGAGAAGGTGGAGGCCATCCGGGGCGCCATCGCGGGGCGCTATCTCGACGTGCTGGTCACCGACGAGCCGACGGCGCAGGCCCTGCTCGGCCGGTAGCCTCTCCTACCAGCGGTCCGCGGACCCGGCGCCTGGTCTACAGTCCAGACCATGCCGAGCAACGTTGTGGTGGTGGGGTCGATCAACGCGGACCTGAGCGTGGAGGTCGCCCGCCATCCCATGCCTGGTGAGACCCTCCCCGGTGGGAATTCCACCATGGGGCCGGGAGGCAAGGGCGCCAATCAGGCGGTGGCCGCCGCCCGGCTCGGTGCCGCCGTCGCAATGGTGGGGGCGGTCGGCGACGACGGGAACGCCCAGGTTGCGCTCTCCGGCATCACCGCCTCCGGGCTCGACCAGACCCACGTGGGGCGCGTTCCGGGACCCACCGGCCTGGCCATCGTGGTGGTCGACTCGGCAGGCGAGAACTCGATCATCGTTGTGCCCGGCGCCAACGCGCACATTGATGCCGCGTTCGTCGACCACGCCGCTGACGCGATCCGTGGCGCGGTTGTCGTCGTGGCCCAGGGCGAGATCCCGGCCTCCGGCACCGTCCGGGCCGCGGAGCTGACCACCGGCCGGTTCGTGCTCAACCTGGCCCCCGTGATGGCCCTCCCGCTGGAGGTCATCCGGCGGGCCGATCCGCTCGTGGTCAACGAGCATGAGGCGGCGTTGGTGTTGAGGATGCTCGAGCCCGACGGCGAGGTCACGCCGGACGCATCCCACTCGGACGTGGCGCGTGCGCTCGTCGGCGCCGGAGTGGCCTCCGTGGTGATGACGCTGGGCGCCCAGGGCTCGCTCGTCGTCGGCCGCGACACCGAACTGACCGAGGTGCCGTCGGCTCCGGTCACCGCCGTCGACTCGACCGGCGCGGGGGATGCCTTCGTCGGGGCACTCGTCTCCCGCCTTGCCGAGGCGGAGAGCCTCGTCGAGGCGGCCCGCTTCGCCTCTCGGGTGGGTGCGTTCTCGTGCACGAGGCACGGGGCGCAGGACTCCTACCCCGGCGTCGAGGACCCCCTGCCGCCCTTGGGCTGAGCCGTCGATACGCACTTGTGCGTATTTCGCTTGGACGAGGCTTGGGGGAGTGTGAAGGCACGCCCGGACAGCGGGCCCGACACGGAGGGGGGACTCACCATGAGCCCGAAGCGAATGCTGTTGAAGATGGCGGCGGCCAGCACCGTCGTCCTGATGGGGACCGCCACGGTGGCGTCGGCGCACGAGTGCTACAAAGACAAGTGGGCCGACGCGGCCTACCAGCATCACCTGGCAGGCGGGACCGCCTGGGTGTCGCTGAGCGACCTCGGCACGATGTTCCTCATCCCCGAGGAGTCGCAGGCGGACTGCGGTTGGGCCGCCGACCAGGCGGTGGCCGACTTCATGGAGGAGCAGGGCCTCACGCAGGAGCCTCTGGTCCATTCAAAGGCGCTCGTCGGAGGGGGCGCACGCGCGCAGGGCAAGGACGCGAAGCCCTTCAGCTACCTGACGGAGGCGCAGTTCGACTCGCTGGGCGGTTCGTTGATGGGCTACCTGATGGAGTGCGAGGCCGAGCTTGAAGACTGAGGTGCGTCCGAGGGGCGGGGGAGCCACCCTCGCCCCTGCGCCCGCAGCACGGCGGTGAGCCGATCAGCAGCCCCGAGCTTCTTGTAGAGGTGTTCGAGGTGCTTGTGGACCGTCCGCCGCGACACCGCCAGACGGCTGGCCATCGCCTGGGCGGTGAGCCCGTCGGCCAGGAGTTGGAGCACCACCCTCTCGCGCGGGGTGAGGCCCAACTCATCCGGCGCGTGGTCGACGTCGGCCAGGGACGCGATGTGACGGTCCAGCGCTCGCAACAGCGGCTGGAACACCGACATCGTCTCGACGGCGCCTTCGGAGATGCGGTCGTCGGAGACAAGGACCCAACCCGTGTACGGGGCCGCCGTCGACATCGGCTCGAGCGGCACGCTCAGCTGGTGAACGCTGAGCCCGAGTCGCTCGATGACCCCCATCGTGGAAGGCAGGAGGCCAAGCCCGGA
>DATITN010000230.1:0-5608 GCA_035467795.1 Arachnia sp.
GGGCGGCCTCCATCGCCCAACCCAGGACGGACTCGCAGCAGCGCGCCGGCCGTAGCCAGCGGCCGTCGGGGCCTCGACTCACGCCTCACGGCACCGTCAGCGGGGTCAGGTCAGGTGCCGACACGCCGCATTAGGGGCGCCGGGCGGGTGCGGTCAGGCCTTGTGGGAGTGGCGGGCCTGGTGGGCGTGGTGGGCCCACGGGAAGGTGGGCAGGGCGTCGGCGAACGCACGCAGGATCAACTGCGACCCCTCCAGCGCCGACAGCGACTCCTCCGCCAGCTGCGCCTCCACGTCCTTCGCCACCGAGCGCACCTGCGGCGAGGTCCGCAGCGACTCCAGCAGCTCGTCGCGCACCATGTTCCACAGCCAGTCGCGCTGCTGGTCCAGGCGCCGTCTGGCCAGCGACCCCTCCGCCTCCAGCTCGGCGCGATGCTTCTCGACCGTGTTCCACAGCTCGTCCAGGCCCACGCCCGTGTACGACGAGCAGGTCAGCACCGGCGCCCGGCGCTTCTTCGTGTCGCTGGTGATCAGCTTCATCGCGATGCTCAGCTCCCGCGCCGCGACCCTCGCCGCCTGCTCGTTGTCGCCGTCGGCCTTCGTGATTGCGATCACGTCCGCGAGCTCGAGGATGCCGCGCTTGATGCCCTGCAGCTGGTCCCCGGTGCGGGCCACCTGGAGCATGAGGAACGTGTCCACCATGCCCGCCACCGCGACCTCGGACTGCCCCACGCCGACGGTCTCCACCAGGATCACGTCGTAGCCGGCCGCCTCGAGGACGAGCATGGACTCGCGGGTGGCGCGCGCCACGCCGCCCAGGTGGCCGCCCGACGGCGAAGGCCGGATGAACGTGTCCTCCCGCGCCGCGAGCTCGGCCATCCGGGTGCGGTCGCCGAGGATGGAGCCGCCGGTCCGCGACGACGACGGGTCCACCGCCAGCACGGCCACGCGATGGTGCCGCTCGTCGATCAGCTTGATTCCCATGGCGTCGATGAAGGTGGACTTGCCGGCGCCGGGGACCCCGGAGATGCCGACGCGGAAGGCCTTGCCGGTGAGCGGGGCGATCAGCCGCAGTAGCTGATGCGCCTGCTCACGATGCTCCGGCTTCGACGACTCGACGATCGTGATGGCGCGGGCGATGTGCCCCCGCGACCCCGCCACGATCCGGTCCGCCAGTTCCTCGGGTGTCACCTTCCGCATATCCCGACCCTACCGCCGCAGCCGCCCGCGGCGACGTCAGCCCCGCCTGGCGTTGCCTTCGAGTTCCAGGATCTCCTCGGCGGCCGCCGCCACAGCGTCGCGCAGCGGCGCGTCGTCGGCGAGCGAAGGGTCGAGGAACGCGACGACGCGGGCGGCGTCGGCCTGCAGGTCCTCGCCGACGAGCCCGGCAAGGCCCTCACCGCCGGCGTCGCGCACAGGGGCGCCGTGCCCGCGGAGGTGCAGCAGCCACGCCGCGACCCCGCGCACCGCGGCCGCGGGGAGCTCCCCCCGGGCACGGAACGAGGCGACCGTCGGCATGATCCGCACGGGCAGCTTCAGCGACCCGTCGCTGGCGATCTGGGCCAGCAGATGCCGGATGTTGGGGTTCTCGTAGCGCTCGAGCAGCG
Source organism: Arachnia sp. (assembly GCA_035467795.1). Lineage (GTDB taxonomy): Bacteria > Actinomycetota > Actinomycetes > Propionibacteriales > Propionibacteriaceae > Arachnia. The sequence goes on from DATITN010000230.1 coordinate 1,605, forward strand.
CCCGGGCGTAGTCCTCCCACGGCACCTGCAGCCCCACGCCGGCCTCGGTCCACCACTGCTCCACCCAGGCGCGCAGCGTCGGGTGGGCGATGGCCTCGGACACTGTCTCGACGCCGAGGATGGGCCCGGCGTAGGCCAGCAGCGAGTGCGACCCGTTGAGCATCCACAGCTTGCGCTGCTCGTAGGGCTCCACCTCGTCGACGATCTGGACGCCCGCGGACTCCCAGTCCGGCCGGCCGGCGGGGAACTCCCCGCTGATCACCCATTCGCTGAACGGCTCGGTGGGCACCGGCGAGGCGTCGACGTAGCCCTGCGTGCGGGCCACCTCTTCGAGATCCCCGTCGGTGGTGGCCGGCGTGATCCGGTCCACCATGCTGGTGGCCCAGGCCACGTTCTGCCCCATCCACTCCACGAGAGTGGGGTCGACGGCGGCGGCGGCATCCGTGACGACGGCGGCGAACGCCGAACCGTTGTCCGGGATGTTGTCGCAGGGCAGGATCGTCAGCGGCCCGGCGTCGGCGGAGCGGCGCGCCAGCAGCCCGGCCAGGATCCGAGCCGGCACCGTCGCCACGGTGAGCGCGCCGATCGACTCGGGGCTGAGGCCGCCAGCGTCGACGAGCTCCCGCAGGACGGCAAGGTCGGTAGCGACGGCGGGGTCGGCCAGGTCCAGCCGGCCGTCGGGGCTCCGGTGGTAGCCGGCCTCGGTCACCGTCGAGGACACCACGGCGAGCTCCGGCGAGGCGAAGTAGCCGACGAGAGCGGCGAAGTCAGAGGCCGGATGTACCCGGGAGACCGACGAGATGACCTCGAACGAGTCGCCGTGCGAGCCCTTGGTGATCAGCGTGTAGAGGCCGTCCTGCGGGGTGAGCAGGTCCGACATCGTGGGCCGGCGGCCGGTGAACGCGGCGATCCCCCACTGGGCGGCGTCGCTGGCGTGCTCGGTGTACCAGGCCTGGTGCGCGCGGGTGAAGTTACCCAGGCCCAGGTGGACCATGCGGACGGGGGCGGCGGGGCGGCCGAAGCCGGCGCGGGTGAGGGGCGGCAGGGCGGGAGTGGTGGTAGTCACAGCTTGAACACCTTCTTGGGCTGGGTGGAAACAAGGTCGATGGCGGTCTCGACGGCCTCATCCATCGCGAGCCGGTGCTCGGCGACGAGGGTGGCCAGGAATGCCGAGTCCACGCGGCGGGCCACGTCGTGGCGGGCGGGGATGGAGCAGTACGCGCGGGTGTCGTCGATGAAGCCGGAGGTCTTGGTGAAGCCGGCGTACCCGGTGACGCTGCGGCGGTAGCGCATGATGGCGTCCGCCTCGTCGATGAACCACCACGGGGCGCCCACGTACATGCCGCGGTACCAGCCCGCCAGGGGGGCGAGCTCCCGGGAGTAGACCGTCTCGTCCATGGTGAACACGACCAGGTGGAACCCGTCGGCGTTGCCGTAGGACGACAGCAGCGGCTGCAGCGCGCGGGTGAACTCGACGGCGTGGGGCACGTCGCCGCCCACGTCGACCCCGAACCGGGCCTGGGTGGCAGGGTCGTGGTTGCGTGCGACGGCGGGGTGCAGCGTCATGACCAGGCCGTCGTCGCAGGCCAGGCGCGCCTGGTCGTTGATCATGTGGCGGCGCAGCGCGTCGGCGTCCGGGGAGGAGATGGATCCGGTCATGGCCTCCTTGAACAGGAACTCGGCGCGGGTATCGCTCAGCCGTTCGGTGCCTGCGTCAGCGTGCGAGTGGTCGGTGGACACCGCACCCTGCTCCTTGAAGAACTGGCGCCGCACCCTCATGGCCTCGACGTGCGAGGCGTAGTCGGAGATGTCGACGTCGGTGACCCGGGCCAGGTCCTCGGTCAGCGCGCGCCAGCCAGGGCGGGCGGACTCCAGGTAGGCGTCGGGGCGGAACGTGGGCACCACACGCCCGGTCCAGGTGGGGTCTGCGGCCAGCTTTGCGTGCGCCGAGAGGTCCGAGCAGGGGTCGTCGGTGGTGGCGATGGCTTCAATGTTGAAGCGCTTGTAGAGCGCCCGCGGGCGGTACTCGTCGCGGGTGAGGCACTCGGCGATCTGGTCGTAGATCTGGTCCGCGGTCTCCGCGGAGGGGCGGACCGTGACCCCGAAGACGTCGGCGAACGAGGATTCGAACCAGAACTGCACCGGTGTCCCGCGCAGGACGGGCCAGTTCTCGCACAGGAGCCTGAAGCCGGCCCGCGACTGAGTCTCGCTCAGCGGGGTGCCGACGGGGACGCCGAGATCGGCGAGGTCCACGCCTGCGGCGCTGTGCAGCATCCGGTTCGTGTAGTGGTCCGGGGTGAGCAGGAGCGTGGTGGGGTCGCTGAAAGGGGCGTCGTCGGCCAGCCACTCCGCGGGGACGTGGCCGTGCGGGGAGATGATGGGCAGCTCGGCCACGTGTGAGTACAGCTCGCGAGCGATGGCACGCACTCCCGGCTCGGCGGGGAAGAGGCGGTCCGGATGGGGTGCGAGGGGGGCGGGGGGCATGGCGTTTCTACCTGACTTCCGTGTGAGGTGCGATGGGTGTGGGGTTGGTGGGCGGAGGTGGGGCGACGCTTTCGCGCACCAGGAGCTCCATGGGGGTGACGATGGTTTCGGCGCTGGGGGCGCCCCGGTGGCGCAGCTGCGTGATCAGGGCCCGGGCGGCGCGGGCGCCGATCAGGCTCGTGGCCGGTGAGACGGTGGTGAGCGTGGGCGTGGTCAGGACCGACGAGATGGAGTTGTCCACGCCGATCACGGACACGTCGTCGGGCACCCGGTAGCCGGCGGACTGGACCTGCTTCATGAAGCCGATGGCCATGATGTCGTTGTAGGCGATCACCCCGGAGGTGGGGTGCTCCTGCCACTCTCGGCCCGCAGCGAAGCCGCCGTGGATCGACGGCGCGTTGGGGCCGATGCGCCGCAGGTGCAGGCTCAGCTCCTGGCAGGCCTCGGAGACGGCGCGCCAGCGGGCGCCGTCGGCCCAGGACGCGGCGGGTCCGGAGAGGTAGGTGAGCCGCCGGTGGCCGAGGGTGGCGAGGTGCTCGACGGCGCGGCGCAGGCCGCGCGCGGTGTCGGGAAGGATCGACGGCACCCCGGCGATGGCCCGGTTGACGGCCACCACGGGGGTCACCTTGACTATCTGCGCGATCGCGGAATCGCTGAGCCTGGAGGAGGTGAGGGCCACCCCGTCGACCATGTGGAGGACGCTCTGGATCAGTTGATTCTCCATCTGGCCGTCCTCCTGCGAGTCGATCAGCAGGACGGTGTGGCCGTGCGTGGTGGCCTCCTTCTGGAAGCCCTTCATGATGTGGGCGTAGACGGGGTTGGTGACGTCCGCGACGACGAAGGCCAGCAGCTTCGTGCCCGGGCTGGTGCCCTCCGGACGGGCGATCGGATCGACGCGGTAGCCGAGCCGGGCGGCGGCCTCGTGGATCCGCAGGCCCGTCTCGGCGTTGACGCGGCCGGGGCGGGCGAAGGCCCGGGAGACGGTGGACGCCGCGACCCCGGCCTCCTGGGCCACGTCGTAGATGGTGACGCGCTTGCGCCGCTTGGGGGTGGCTTCCTCAGACATCGTCGTCCTCCCCGTCTGCCGGCCACGGCGCGCCCGGGTAGAGCCCGGCCCGCCAGGCGGCGCCCTGGGCGCGGGTGAGCGCGACGCGCTGCGCGCAGCCCAGGCTGGTGGCGAGCGCCTCGATGTCGACGAACTCGGCGGTGGCCTGGTGGATCGACGAGCCGGGCCCGTCGCCGGAGACCTTGATCCGCACGTCGAAACCGTCCACCTCCACGGGGCGCCAGATGCGGTGGAGCACGCGGCGCTGCCACGGCGGGGAGATCCGCACCCCGATGGTGGAGGTGTGGGTGATCAGGGCGTCCACCACGTCGTCGATGGAGGCCGGCGGCACCAGGGCGGAGATCGTGTGCGCCGGGCGTCCGCGCTTCATGGTGATGGGGGTGAGCCAGGCGTCGACGGAGCCGGCGTCGAGGAGGCGGTCGTTGACGGCGGGCCAGACGCGCGGGTCGAGGTC
>DATITN010000231.1:0-6350 GCA_035467795.1 Arachnia sp.
CTGGGGTCGGCAGTTTTGCTCGGGTGTGTGTGGCCGGGCTTGGCGGCGTGTGATGGGGGCCGGGCCGCCCATGATGCCGGCGGCGGCGCTTCGCGCTGCCGCGACCGTCATCAACGCCCACCCAACCGGCCCCGGCCCCCACCACCCACCGCCCAGCTCCCTCGTCAAGGTCGCCTGGCTTGGGTCTCGACGCCTGGCTTATGTCGCGACGCCAGCCCTGTAGCGCAGGCGCCTCGCAGCCGCCTGTCCTAAGTTCAGACGCCCGAGCTATAGCGCGGGCGTCCATACTCAACGCAGGCGCCCAGCCGGGGCCTCGGCAGTCGGGCCAGCAAACGTGAGGTGTGCACGAGGGTGGGGGACGGCAGGGCGGCTGCGCGCTGTGATGCCCAACCCGACGATCACCCAACTGGCATCCCGCCTCAGCAGACCCGACCCAGGGCCGCCCTGACGGCACACGCCCGAAAGGACCACGCCACAGGGAAACGAGTGCAGGGAGCAGTGAGACGAGGCCCGGGCGGCCTCCACTACTGAACCAGCGCCCGGCCGGCAGCCGACGGGCAAGAATGTGGACAAGGGCCGCCCGGGCGTCGTGTCAGGGCTCCCGGCACCAGCAGCCAGCCTCGGAGCAGGAGGACGGAGGTCAGACTGTCAGCGGCGGGGTGCTGTCGCGCAGGTGGACCTGGAGGGGCAGGGGCGTCGGCACCCAGTCGGCGTCGATCGCCGCCCTGACCGCCTGGTAGCCCACCTCCTCCAACGGGATGTGGACCGAGGTCAGCTGCGGAGTCACGTCGCTGGAGGAAGGGATGTCGTCGAACCCCGCCATCGCCACGTCCGCGCCGAGCTCGCGGCCCTCCTCGCGCAGCTCCCGCACCGCACCCAGCGCCACCGCGTCGCTCAGCGCGAACACCAGCGTGCCCGGCTCAATGCCGGCCGCCAGGGCGGCGCGCATCGCCTCAGCGCCGCCCTCGCGGGTGAACTGCGCGCGGTGCACACTCTCGATCTGACCGCCCCCGGAGGTGAAGCCGTCGGTGAAGCCCGCCTGGCGTTGGTCCGTGGTGATCAAGCCTCGCGGCGCGGCGAGCACGACGGCGCGTCGGTATCCGCGCGCCGCCAGCGCCACGCCAAGCTCCCGGGCCCCACCCCAGTTGTCGATGAGCACGGAACGAAGCTCTGCGGCGCCAGGGCCGAGCGCAATGACCCGACCGCCCATCCCGTGGATGGCGTCGATCTCGAGTTGCACCGGCTCGTGCAGCAGCGCCATCCGCGACGCGGCCAGGATGACCCCGCGGGGCCGCTGACCACGCAGCACCCGCAACAGTGCGGCCTCCTTCTGCGGATCCCGCCCCGTTGTTGCGATGGTGACGAGAAATCCCGCCTCATCGGCCGCGCGTGCGACACCGGCCGCGACCTGGGCGAAGTACGGGTCGGCAATATCAGCCACCAGTAGCGCGATGAGGGCGGAGGCCCCGTTCGCGACGGCCTGCGCTGAGACGTTGACGCTGTAGCCCAGTTTGTCGGCGGCCGCGCGGACACGCTCCCGATACGACTCGGCCACCTTCCGCGTCGAGCCGTTGAGCACGCGCGACGCCGTGGCCAGCGAGACGCCCGCCTCCTGGGCAACGTCGACGAGGGTGGCGGTACCGTAGCGGCGCTGCTGTTGGTTCACGGACATGAGTCTAGGGCCGCAGATGGGGGGCGACCCACCGGCCGAACGCCTCGACGGTGTCGCGCGCCACGACCTCGAAATCGGTCGCCCAGATGGCGGCGTTGAAGATCTCCACCTCGACGTCGCCGTCGTAGCCGGTGGCCTCGACTGCGCCGGTGAGGGTCTCGAAGTCGATCACGCCCACGCCCGGCTGATGCCGGGACAGAAGGATGTCGGCTTCGAGGGGTGCCCGCCAGTCACACACCTGGTAGGCGGCGATCCGGCCCTCACGGCCAGCACGTGCGATCGCCGGGAGAACCTCCGGATCCCACCAGATGTGGAAGGTGTCCACCGTCACCCCCGCGACACTCGAGTCGAGCCCGGACACGAGGTCCAGCGACTGTCCGAGCGTGGAGACGACGGCGCGGTCCGCCGCGTACATCGGGTGCAGAGGCTCGACGGCGAGCGTCACGCCCGCGGCCGCCGCGTCGGGGGCGAGTTCCTCGAGGGCCTCGCGGACGCGGGCGCGCGCCCCGATGAGGTCCCGCGACCCCTCAGGCAGCCCGCCGGCGACGAGCACCAGCACCGCCCGTGACCCCGGCGCCCCGGCGGCGGCCAGCACGGCCGTCTCCTCGATGGCGCGCCGGTTGTCGTCAAGCGATGCGCTCCGCTCGGGTCCGGCCGCCGCGGTGAAGAATCCGGCGCGGCAGTACGACGACATCCGCAACCCGGAGTCCGCCAGCATCGCCGCCGCCTCCCTGAGGCCCACGTCGGCCACCGGTTCGCGCCAGAGCCCGATCGACTGCATGCCGACGGAGGTGGTCACCGTCAGCGCATCACGAAGGGTGGCGTGCTTGATGGTGGCCTGGTTGATCGAGAGCCTGGGGTGCGTCACGGGTCAGCCCAGCGGCAATTCGTCGAGGACGATCTTGCGTCCCTCGCGGCTGGAGCGCAGCCCGGCCTCCGCGAGCTGGACGCCGCGGGCGCCGGCCAGCAGGTCGAACGGATACGGCGTGCCCTCGACGTAGGAGGTGAGGAACTCCTCCCACTGCTGCCGGAAGCCGTTATCGAAAACATCGTTGGTGGGCAGCTCGGCCCAATCCTTGGCGTAATCGTGGTCATCGGCAAGGTCCGGATTCCAGACGGGCTTCGGCGTCCCCACCCGGTGCTGAATCTTCGCGCCGAACAGTCCGACCACGGCAGAACCATGCGTGCCGTCCACCTGGAACTCCACCAGCTCGTCACGGTTCACGCGCACGGTCCAGGAGGAGTTGATCTCGGCCACGATGCCGCCGTCGAGCTCGAAGATGCCGTAGGCGGCGTCCTCCGCGGTGGCCTGGTAAGCCTTCCCAGCCTCGTCCCAGCGCTCGGGACTGTGGATGGCCGCCTGCGCGTAGACGCTACGGACCGGGCCGAAGAGGTTCTCCAACACGTAGTTCCAGTGCGGGAACATGTCGACGATGATCCCCCCGCCATCCTCGGCACGGTAGTTCCAGGAGGGGCGCTGCGCAGGCTGCCAGTCACCCTCGAACACCCAGTAGCCGAACTCCCCGCGGACCGACAGGATGCGGCCGAAGAAGCCGGAATCGATGAGGCGCTTGAGCTTCTGGAGGCCGGGCAGGTACAGCTTGTCGTGGACGACGCCCGTCTTGACGCCGGCGGCGTCGGCGAGGCGGGCCAGTTCCAGGGCCTCCTGGACGGACTCGGCCGTCGGCTTCTCGGTGTAGATCGTCTTGCCGGCGGCGATGGCCTTCCGCAGCGCTGCGCCGCGCGCCTTGGTCACCAGGAAGTCCGAGTAGATCTCCCACCGCGGATCCGCCAAAGCCGCATCCAGATCGGTGGTGTAGTCCTCGATGCCGTGCCTGGCGGCCAGCTCGGCCAGCTTCGACTCGCTACGGCCCACGAGCAGCGGCCGGACCGTGACACGGGAACCGTCCGGCATCTCGATGCCGCCCTGATCCCGGATCGCAAGGATCGACCGCACCAGGTGCTGCCGGTACCCCATGCGACCGGAGACCCCGTTCATGATGATGCCGATCTCACGCACGGACCGGGATCCCTGCACCGTCTCGGCGGGCAGAGGCTTCAAAGTCGATGTCACTCTCAGTTCCTATCTCTTGCGTTTGGACTTCATTGGGTGAACGCTTTCCACTACTGACCCGGGGCAAAGGAGGTCCGACGACCTCGAGGCCGGTGCGTCACACGATTCGGATGGCGGGCGTTCTTCGGGGACGGGCAGGGATGGCCACGACGGCCAGGGCCGCACACCCGAGGGCCGGCACCAGTAGAGGCGGCAGCACCCAGGTGAGGACGACGACGAAGCCGGCAGTGGCCAGGAGGTAGAGGGCCCCGGCCACGTCCGAGCGGACGAGCGCCGGCACCGCGCGGATCGAGCCCGCCCAGCCGCGGTCAGGGGTCCAGGCCCCGGCCGCGGCGAGCAGGGCGACGGCAAGGACGGCCAGGCCAGCCCAGCCGACGAGCCCGACGGCGGCTCCGCCCGGCAGGGAGCCTGAGCGGGCCAGGTCGATGTCGAGGAGCAGCAACAGCGTCAGCACCAGGGTCCCGCCGCCCACGGCGGCCCCGCCCGGCAACGCGCGCCAGACGTCGGCCCAGAACAGGGACAGCTTGGTGTCCTCCGCCGCGACAAACCGTCGCAGGTGGGAGACGCCCGCCGCCAGTGCGGCCGGCAGTGTGACGACCGGCAGGCTCACGACGGCGATGAGGAGGCCGACGAGCAGCACCTCGCCGAAGAGGGCGAAGACACCATGGGCGCCGGGGTTCGTGGCCGGCCCCCGCTCCTCACGGACTGGACCGGAACCGTCGAGTTCCTGCCGGCGCGCGGCCTTGAGCGCGCGGTTCGCGCTCCTATCTGCGCGGCGGTCAGGGGCGGTGGACATGATGGCGTTAACCCTTCAGGCCCTGCGTGGCCACGCCGTCGACGAGGAACCGCTGGAAGACCACGAAGAAGATCATGATGGGAACCAACGCCAAGAAGGATGCGGTCACCGTTGCCCCGTAGTCGCTCGTGGAGGTCTGGTCGTTGTAGAGCCGCAGCGCGATGGGAAGCGGGTAGTTCTCCGGACTGGTCAGGTAGATCAGCGGTGCGAGGAAGTCGTTCCACGCCCAGATGAAGGAGAAGATGGCGCAGGTGATCAGCGCCGGTTTGATCAGCGGCAGGATGATGAGGAAGAAGATGCGGGCGTGGCCCGCGCCGTCGATCTTGGCGGCCTCATCCAGCTCGCGGGGCATCTGGCGGATGAACTGCACCAGCAGGAAGACGAAGAACGCGTCGACGGCCAGGAACTTCGGCAGGATCAGCGGCCAGTAGGTGTCCACCATGCCGAGGTTGTTGAACATGATGTACTGCGGAATGATCACAACGTGGAACGGCAGTAGCAGCGTGCCGATCATCGCGGTGAAGAAGATGCCGAGGCCCTTGAACTTGATCCGGCCAAAAGCGTAGGCCGCGAGCGACGACGAGAACAGCACTCCCACCGCGGCGAGGCCGGCGATGATGAACGAGTTCCGGAAGAACTGCAACATAGGCACGCCGGCGATGCCCTCGCCGACCTTGATGTAGTTCTCGATCGTCGGATTGTTGGGGAAGAGTCCCCGGTTCACCCCGAACTCGGCGTTCGGCTTGAACGTGGAGAACACGAGCCAGACCAGGGGATAGAGGACCACGAGGGCCAGCGAGGTCAGCGCGACGAACCAGATGAGGGTCTGCCACGTACTGCGCTTCACCTTTCGGCGGGCGGCCGGAGGCACGGTTTGGAGCTGCTGGGCAGCGGTCAGAGGGCGTGCGGAGGTACTCATCGGTTGTCTCCCGAGTAGTGCACCCAAGACTTCTGGGTGCGGAAGAGGATGGTGGCAATCAAAGCGATGACGACGAGGAGCGTCCACGCGATGGCGGCCGCATAACCCATCCGGCCGTCGGAGAAGCCGGTCTTGTAGAGGTACACCGTGATGAAGTTGGTCATGCCCGCGGGACCACCGGTGCCGTTGGAGATGATGTAGGCCGAGCCGAAGACCTGGAATGCGTGGATCAGGCCGAGCAGCAGGTTGAAGAAGATGACGGGCGACAGCATCGGGACCGTGACGGCTCGGAAACGGCCCCAGGCGTTGGCGCCATCCATCTCGGCGGCCTCGTAGAGCTCCTTGGGGATCTGCTTCAGGCCGGCCAGGAAGATCACCATGGTGCTTCCGAACTGCCACACAGCCAGCAGGATCATCATGGGCAGGATGAGCGCCGGAACGCCGATCCAGCCTCCGATCTCAAGACCGATGCCGCTCAGGATGTTGTCCACTGGGCCGTTGGTGGAGAACATGGCCTTCCACACGATGGCGATGGAGACCGAACCACCGATCAGCGACGGCGCGTAGAACGCCGAGCGATAGAACGATGAACCCTTGTCCCGATAGTTCAGCAGCAGCGCGGTGACCAGCGCGGCAGTCAGGGTGATGGGAGTCCCGACCAGCACGTAGAAGAGTGTGATCTGCGCCGACTGGATGAACGTCGGGTCGTTGGTGAACAACCGGATGTAGTTGTCGAGCCCGATCCACCTCGGCGGCGAGAAGATGTTGTAGCTGGTGAAGGACAGGTACAGCGAGTACCCCATCGGCAGCAGGGTCAGCCCGAAGAAGCCGAGCAGCCAAGGGAGAAGGAAGATGTAGCCGGCGAGGGTCTCCTGGCGTGCGAATCTGC
>DATITN010000232.1:0-8491 GCA_035467795.1 Arachnia sp.
GCCGCGGTAGCTCGCCACGGCCTCGCCCACCATGCGCAGGTACATGTCGAAGCCGACGCCCTCGATGTGGCCGGACTGGTCCTCGCCCAGGAGGTTGCCCGCGCCGCGAAGCTCGAGGTCACGCATGGCGATGGCCATTCCCGAGCCGAGGTCCGTGTTGGCGGCCATGGTGGCGAGACGCTCATGGGAGGCCTCGGTGAGCGGCTTGTCCTGTGGGTAGAGGAAGTAGGCGTAGCCACGCTCGCGGGAGCGGCCGACGCGCCCGCGCAGCTGGTGCAGCTGGGACAGGCCCAGGGTGTCGGCACGGTCGATGATGAGGGTGTTGGCGCTCTGGATGTTGAGGCCGGCTTCGATGATGGTGGTGGAGACGAGCACATCGGCCCTGCGCTCCCAGAAGTCCAGCATCACCTGTTCGAGGCGGTTCTCGCTCATCTGGCCGTGGGCGGTGACCACCCGCGCCTCGGGGATGAGCTCGCGGAGGTGTGCGGCTGTCTTCTCGATGGTGCCCACCCGGTTGTGCACGAAGAACACCTGGCCCTCGCGCGCCAGTTCACGGCGGATGGCGGCCTTCACCTGCGCGTCGTCGTGCGGCCCGGCGAAGGTCAGCACCGGGTGCCGCTCCTCGGGCGGCGTGGCGATGACGCTCATCTCCCGGATGCCCGTGATGGCGATCTCCAGGGTGCGTGGGATGGGGGTGGCGGACATCGACAGCACGTCCACGTTGACCCGCATCGCCTTGAGCCGCTCCTTGTGTTCGACGCCGAACCGCTGCTCCTCGTCGATGATCACCAGGCCGAGGTCCTTGAACTGGATCTCCTTGCTGAACAGCCGGTGGGTGCCGATCACCACGTCCACGCGGCCCGTAGCCAGCCCGTCGATCACCTTCTTGGACTCGGAGTCGCTCTGGAAGCGCGAGAGCTGCGCCAGGTGCACGGGAAAGCCGGCGAAGCGCGCGGCGAAGGTCTGGTAGTGCTGCGTGACCAGGAGGGTGGTGGGGACCAGCACCACCACCTGCTTGCCGTCCTGGACGGCCTTGAAGGCGGCACGGACTGCGATCTCCGTCTTGCCGTAACCCACGTCGCCGCAGATCAGCCGGTCCATGGGGATCAGCTTCTCCATGTCCGACTTCACCTCGGTGATGGCGGCGAGCTGGTCCGGGGTCTCCACGAAGCTGAAGGCGTCCTCCAGTTCCCGCTGCCACACGTTGTCCGGCCCGAACGCGTGGCCCTTGGTGGCCTGCCGGGCCGCGTACAGCTTGATCAGCTCGGCGGAGATCTCGCGGACGGCCGACCGGGCCTTGGCCTTGCGCTTGGTCCAGTCCCCGCCGCCCATCTTGTCCAGTGAGGGCGCCTCAGAGCCCACGTAGCGGCTGAGCTGGTCCAGCTGGTCCATCGGCACGTAGAGCCGGTCCCCGGGATGCCCGCGCTTGCTGGGCGCGTACTCGACGACGAGGTAGTCGCGGACCGCGCCCTGGACGGTGCGCTGCACGAGCTCGACGAACCGGCCCACGCCGTGCTGCTCGTGGACGACGGGGTCCCCGGACTTCAGCTCCAGCGGCGCGATGGCGGCCTTGCGGCGGGCAGGGAGCTTGCGTTCTGTCCTGTCGGTGACCGTCTGGCCCGTCAGCTCGGCGGCGGTGATCACCTCGAGCTTGGCCTCGTCGGCGCGCCAGCCCTGGCGTAGCGACGACGTCACCACCGCGACGCGGGCGGGGGTGGGCGGCTTGTCGAGGTCGTCGAGTGACGCGGGGATCCCGGCCTCCTCCAGCACCTCGATCATGCGGGCCGCCAACCCGCGGCCCTCGACGCAGAGGATCACACCCCAACCGTCGGCGAGCTTGGCCGCGATGTGGCGGGTGGCCACCTCCGTGTCCCCCCGGAAGGATTCCGTGGTGGTCACCTTGATGGTGCGGGAATGCACGGAATCGGCGTCGAAGGCATGCGGCTGATCGTCGGCGGCGAACGGCGACAGGGACCACCAGCGGTGTCCGATCGCCAACGCGTGCTGCCGCACGTCGGACAGGCCCCAGTAGGCGGAGGCGCCCAGGTCCACGGGAGATTTCCCGCCACCGGCGGCTGCCGCCCAACTGGCCTCCAGGAACTCCTGGCTGGTCTGGACGAGCTCCGCGGCGCGCGCCCGGATCAGCTCGGGCGAGCTGGCGAGGATCAGTGAGCCCTTCGGCAGCACGTCGACGAGCAGCTCAAGCCCGTCCACCAGCACCGGGGTGAGAGCCTCCATGCCCTCGACTGCCTGGCCCTCCGCGATGCGGCCCAGCATGTCCCCCAGCTCGGGGTGCTCGGCGGCCAGCCGCTTGGCGCGGGCGCGCACCGCCGTCGTGAGGAGGAGCTCGCGGCAGGGCGGCGCGATCACCGACGATGCCGTCTCGCCCGTCGAGCGCTGGTCCGCGACGGTGAAGGAACGGATGTCGTCCACGTCGTCGCCGAAGAAGTCCACCCGGACGGGATGCTCGGCGGTGGGCGGGAAGATGTCCACGATGCCGCCGCGGACTGCGAACTCGCCGCGGCGCTCCACCAGATCCACGCGGCTGTAGGCCGCGCCCGCAAGGTCCGCCAGCAGCGTCGACAGGGGGTACTCCTCCCCGACGACGATCCGCACGGGCGCCATGTCCGCCAGCCCCTTGACCTGGGGCTGAAGGATTGAGCGGATGGGCGCGACGACCACCTTCGGCGGGGGCTGCTCGCCCTTGCCTGCGAGGCGGCGGAGCACTGCGAGGCGGCGCCCGACGGTGTCCGCGCGAGGCGACAACCGCTCGTGGGGAAGGGTCTCCCAGGCGGGGTAGTAGGCCACCGCGTCCTCGCCGAGCAACCCGCCCAACTCCGTGGTCACCTGCTCCGCCTCGCGGTAGGTGGAAGTGATCATCAGCACCGTATGGCCGGACTCCTCCGCGATAGCGGCGGTCAGCAGCGGGAAGAACGGCGTCACTGCCGTGACGTCGAGCGCGGTGACGCCCGAGCGGCGCGAGTCCGCGAGGGTGGCCGCAAGGGCGTGGTCGCGCTCGAGTGCGGTCAGCAGTCCGGGGAACTTCACGCGATCATCCTTGCACCGGGTCTCAAGAGTTGAAGCGGTTCTGCGTGGCGACGAGGCCCTCGCGCACCAGCAACTCGACGGCGTCCGCGGCCACGGCCGCGTCGACCCGCAGGCCCTCGAGGTCTGCCGGCTTCATCTTCGCCAGCACCCACGCGGCCGCGTCCTGCCTGCCCGGCGCCCGGCCGATGCCGACGCGCACGCGGTAGAAGTCGCCCGTGCCGAGGTGGGCGCGGATGGATTTGAGCCCGTTGTGTCCGTTGTCCCCGCCGCCGATCTTCACGCGCAGGCGGCCGGGGTCCAGGTCCAGCTCGTCGTGGATGGCGATCAGGTGCGAGGGCTTGATCTTGTGGAACGCGGCGACGGACTTCACCGCGGACCCGGAGTCGTTCATGTAGGTGGTGGGCTTGGCCAGCACCAGTTTGACGGGCGACGGACCAGGGAGTGTCACCGTCGCCAACTCGGCGCGCATCCGGGAGTGGGAGGAAAAGGAGGAACCGTAGCGATCCGCGAGGTCCGCTACGGCCCAGAATCCGACGTTGTGCCGGGTGGCCTCGTAGGTCGGGCCCGGGTTGCCGAGCCCGACCACGAGGTAGGTGGAATCGGTCACTCGACCGCGACGGCGACCTCAGCGGCGGCAACCTCGGGCTCGTCGCCGAGGTCCTGCACCGGCGCCTGGCCGACGCTGACCACCACGACGTCCAGCGCCACGGCTGCCTCGACGCCCTCAGGCAGCGGGATGTCCCCAACCGTCAGGTGCGAACCGACCGAGAGGCCCTCGATCGACACGACGAACTCGGTGGGGATGCTGGCGGCCGGGGCCAGGACGCTCAGGTTGTTGAGCTCGTGGTTGACCAGGGTGCCGCGCTCGGCCTCGCCGGTGAACGTCAGCGGAACGTCGACCGTGACCTTCTCGCCTGCCTTGATGAGCACGAGGTCGATGTGATCGATGGAGTGCAGGATGGCGTGGCGCTGGACCTGCTTGGGCAGCGCGAGGAACGGCGTCTTATCGCCCTCCACCGTGATCTGGAGCAGCACGTTGGGCTGACGCAGCGCGAGGAAGGTCTCGCGGGCCGGCAGTGCGAGGTGCACGGGATCGGTGCCGTGACCGTAGAGGACGGCGGGGGTGGAGCCGGCGCGGCGGAGCCTGCGCGAGGCGCCCTTGCCGAACTCGGTGCGGGTGGTGGCGGTCAGGTTGACGTCTGCCATGGTGAAACTCCTCAAGCTGTGGATATCTGCGCGTGCGGGCGCCGAGCGAGGAAAAGAGCTAGTCGATCACGGACCCTGGGGGTCCCTCGCCAGGCAGCCCGCCAAGCTTACCCCAGCCGCTCCGGGGCGTGCCAATCGAATCTAGAGGACGAACTGGTTGGGGCGCGGGGCGTCGAAGCTCTTGCTGCCGCGATACATCTCCACGGACTCGCGCAGCGCCTTGAGGAAGTAGGGCGGGAAGTCCATGCCCTTCTCGTTGGCCCACAGCAGCTTTGCCTCGAGGCGCCCGATCTCGCGGGCATAGATCTCGATCTCGGCGTCGATGCCTAGCTCGGTCATCACCCCGCCGAACTCCTGCTGGTAGTACTTCACGTAGTCGACGCCCACCATCGTGAACGACTTCGAGCGCAGCAGCCGCGCCACCTGCATCTGCCAGGGCTTGAGTTCCTCGTCCTGCACCATCTTCTCGGCGCTCATCCTGTAGAACGCGAAGTGCCCGGGCTCCTGCTGCTTGATGGGGTGGATGATCGTCTCCGCGATGGCCGTCTCACCCATACGGGTGAGCTCCTTGATCAGCGACGAGTAGGCCAGCACCGCCTGCCGCTCGGTGGAGGCGCCGGTCAGGTAGTACAGCATGCGCGAGATGTCGTGGATGGGCTCCCAGTGCGCGAGCGCGCCGAGCAGCTTCATCCGGAGCGGGATGCTCATGAAGGGCTCCTGCGGCTCCATCCCGAGGTCACCTTGAAGCTGATCCAGGAGGTAGCCGTGGGCCATCTCCTGGTCGTACCACACGTCCTGATAGAAGATGCGGTCCACCTCGCTCACGTTCGGCAGGACGGTCAGCAGTTCCAGGACGTTGCGGTCCACCTCGAGCTCGACGCGGGCCAGGTAGTCGATGACGTGGGCGAACCGGGTGCGGACCAGCTCTGGGTTGCGCACGGTGCGGTCCGCGGAGGCGAGTTGGATCGGCGGGTGCTTGTCACCCAGCTGGAGCACGAAGGTCCGAAGTGATGCGTCTGTGATCTTGGCGGCCATGGCAGCACTCCCCTCGTTCCCGCCTCAAGCATGGCCCATCTCCCCAAGTGGGATGCCGTCTCGTCCACCGTGTGAGCGGAAATCAGCGCGCCAGCGCGGCCGTGGACGAACGCTCGATCAACTCCGGCCTGATCACGTGCCTGGTGTGCGGCCGATCCCGGTCCGCTAGTTCGTCGAGCAGGATCCGGGCGCCGGCTGCGCCCATCTCGTCGCCGTGTTGCGCGACGGTGGTGAGGGTGACCGGGCCGCCCCAGGCGTTGGTGTTCGCGTCGCAGCCCATCACAAGGACATCGCCTGGCACGTGCACCCCACCGGACACCAGCACCTGGATGATGGCCATGCCGGTGAGGTCCGCGACGCAGATGACGCCGTCCGGGCGCAGCTGGGGATCCATGGCCAACAGCTGACGGCCAGCGACGATGCCACCCGCGATCTGGAGATCGCTGGTCTGGATGTCGATCAGTTCGACGCCCTCCGACTCCGCGATCGCCCGGGCGACGCCCCTCCGACGCTCGTCGGCCGGCTGGAGCGACTCGGGAACCCCCACGAACGCGAGTCGGCGACACCCGCGACTGATCAGATGGCGCGCCGCGAGATAGCCCACGTGATCGTTGTCCACCAGGACCGTGGACCACGAGGCCCCCGGGGTGTCGTGGTTGAGGACGACGACGCGGCGCCCGTGCGCGGCCAGCCGACCGACATCCTCGTCGGGATCGAACTGCGGCGCCAGCAGGACGCCGGCCACGCGCGTCTCGTCGAAGTAGTCCAAGTGCTCGCGCTGCTGGCGCTGATCCGTGTCGGAATCGGTGATGACCAGTTGATGGCCTCGTTCGCGGACTATGGCCTGCGCGCCGCGGGCGATGTCGACGAAGAGGCTGTTACTGAGGTCGAAGACGTTGAGCCCGATCGTGTGCGAATCAGCCCCGACGAGCGACCGCGCATTGAGGTTGCGCACGAATCCCAGCCTGTCGATGGCGGCCCGCACGCGCTCCACGGTCTCGGGGCGGCACCCCTCAGGCCGGTTGAGCACGTTGGACACCGTGCCGAGCGAGACCCCCGCCTCGCGGGCGACATCGTTCATGCTCGGCAGCCTGCCGTCGGCACGAAGGTTCATGGAGAGAATGTAGGCCCTCGCCAGATGAAACGCTCCACTTTGGGCGCCAAATCGACCGGCCAGGGCCTTGACGAATCCCGCGATCCCGGCCACCATGAGATGAAACGTTTCACGACGAAGCGTGCGTCTCATCGTTGAGGAAGAAATGATCACCACCACGCGACTCAGAGTCGAGAACCGCCCCATCGCCCCCACCGTCCTGGGCCTGGGCGATCCCACCCCCCGCCTCTCCTGGCAGGTCACCGATGCCCCCGACGGCTGGCGACAGGCCGGGTACGCCGTCGAGATCGAGCGGGACGGCGCCTCTACGGTGCACGAGGCCCAGTCGGCCGAACAGCTGTTCGTCGCCTGGCCGGAGGCTCCGCTGACCTCCCGCGAGCGTGCGGTCGTTCGCGTGCGGGCACAGGGCGCCGACGGCGCGTGGGCCGCGTGGAGCGAGCCGGTGGCCGTCGAGGCCGGGCTCCTCGAGACCACCGACTGGCAGGCCCGGTTCATCTCCCCCGCGACCCTGGGTGGCATCCTGACCCCCGCCCCTCTCCTCACCACCGCGTGGGTGATCCCCGCCGACGTGGTGAGCGCCCGCCTCCACGTGACGGCGCACGGCCTCTACGAGCTGAGCCTCAACGGCGAGCGCGTGGGTGACGAGTACCTGGCGCCCGGCTGGACCACCTACAGCCACCGCCTGCGCTATCAGACCCACGACGTCACCGACCTGCTGCGGGAGGGCGCCAACGACGTGCGCGCCCTGCTCGGCAACGGGTGGTACCGCGGGCGGCTCACCTGGGGCAACCGGCGAGCGCTGTACGGAGACAGGCTCTCTCTCCTCGCCCAGCTCGAGGTGGTCACCGCCGACGGCACCCGGCACATCCTCGGCACCGACGACACCTGGCGCGCCCACACCTGGCGCGTGCTGGCCGACGACATCTACGACGGCTGCACCACCGATCTGCGGATCACCGAGCCGCAGGGCGACGACGCCGTCGAGATCGTCGACGCCGACCTGAGCCTGCTCGTCGCGCCCGACGGCCCGCCCGTGCGCGTCACCGAGGTGGTCCGCGCCCAGAAGACGTGGCGCTCCCCGTCCGGCGCCCTGCTGATCGACTTCGGCCAGAACGTCGTCGGCTGGGTCCGCCTCACTGTGCGCGCCGAGTCAGGCCGCGAGGTGACCGTCACGCAGGCCGAGGTGCTCGAGCACGACGAGCTGGGCATCCGCCCCCTGCGCACCGCGAAGGCCACCGACACCTACCACCTCGCCGGCACCGGAGACGAGGTGCTGGAGCCCACCTTCACCTTCCACGGCTTCCGCTTCGCCCGGGTCGACGGCGTGGACGAGTCCGATGTCATCAGCGCCGAGGCCGTGGTCATCCACAGCGACATGGAGCGCACCGGCTGGTTCGAGTCGTCCCACGAGCTCCTCAACCAGCTGCACGAGAACGTGGTGTGGGGCATGCGTGGCAACTTCGTCGACGTTCCCACCGACTGCCCGCAGCGCGACGAGCGCCTCGGCTGGACCGGCGACATCCAGGTGTTCACCCCCACCGCCGAGTTCCTCTACGACAGCACCGGCTTCCTGCGCTCCTGGCTGCGCGACCTCGAGGCAGACCAGTTCGACGACGGCGGCGTGCCGATCGTGGTGCCCAACGTGCTCGGCAGCCTGGTGGCCACCGCGTGGGGCGACGCCGCGGCAATCGTGCCGACGGTCCTCCACGAGCGAACCGGCGATGTGGCCGTCCTGGCCCGCCAGCTGCCCAGCATGCGGCGCTGGGTCGAGTACCTGGACAAGGCGGCGGGCGACGACGGCGTGTGGTCCGGGGGGTTCCAGTTCGGCGACTGGCTGGACCCGACTGCCCCGCCGGAGGAACCCGCCCGCGCCAAGGCCGACCCTGACGTCGTCGCCACGGCCCACGTGTACCGCAGCGCCGACTTCACGGCCCGCGCAGCGGCCATCGTCGGCGACGCCGACACCGAGGCCTACGCCCGCTCCGTGGCCGATCGGGCCCTGGCCGGCTTCCGGCGCGAGTTCGTCACCCCGGGTGGCCGCATCCTCAGCGACGCGCAGACCGTCTACGCGATGGCGCTGGTCTTCGA
>DATITN010000233.1:0-19706 GCA_035467795.1 Arachnia sp.
CTCCACGTACAGACTCCAACTGAACGCGTCCTTCACGTTCGACGACGCCGCGGCGCAGGTGCCGTACCTGGCCTCGCTGGGGGTGACCCACCTGTTCTGCTCCCCCATCCTGCAGGCGGCCCCCGGGTCCGTGCACGGCTACGACGTCGTCGACCACGCCCGCGTTTCCAAGGAGACCGGCGGCGAGAAGGGCTTCCGGCGTCTTGCCGCGGCGGCGCGCGAGCACGGGCTGGGCATCGTCGTCGACGTGGTGCCCAACCACATGGCCGTGCCCACCCCGCTGTGGCTGAACCGGGCGCTGTGGGACGTGCTGCGCACAGGGCCGGAGTCCGATTTCGCCAGCTGGTTCGACATCGACGTGAGCCGCTCCCGGGCCATCCTGATGCCGATGCTGGGTCGCCGCATCGGCGACGAGCTGGCCGAAGGCACCATCG
Source organism: Arachnia sp. (assembly GCA_035467795.1). Lineage (GTDB taxonomy): Bacteria > Actinomycetota > Actinomycetes > Propionibacteriales > Propionibacteriaceae > Arachnia. Next base: position 435 of record DATITN010000233.1, read on the forward strand.
AGGTGGTGGAGCGGGAGATCGACGGCGGCACGGAGACAGTGGTGGCCTACCACGATCACGTCTTTCCCATCCGGCCCGGCACCGAGGACCTCCCCCTGGACGAGCTGCTGGACCAGCAGTGGTACCGGCTCGCGTACTGGAAGGTGGGCAACGAGGAGCTGAACTACCGCCGCTTCTTCGACGTGGACACTCTCGCCGCCATCCGGGTGGAGGACCAGTCCGTCTTCGACGCCAGCCACGCCCTGCTCCTGCGCCTCTACGACGAGGGCCTGATCGACGGCTTCCGGATCGACCACCCCGACGGGCTGGCCACGCCGCGCGGCTACCTGCAGAAGCTTCACCGCGCCACCGGCGGCTGCTGGGTCGTGGTGGAGAAGATCCTGGAGCCGCACGAGACGCTGCCCGCCGGCTCCCGCTGCGCCGGCACCACGGGCTACGACGCGCTGCTGCGGGTTGACGGCCTGTTCCACGACCCGGCGCAGCTGCCCCGCCTCAACGACCTGTGGGAAAGGGTGGCCGGCAACGAGGGCTGGTTCGGTGCCACGCTGCTGCGCGCCAAGGACGAGGTGGTGCGCACCATGCTGTTCGCCGAGGTCAACCGGCTGGTGTCCATCGCGGTGGCGGTGTGCGAGGCCGACGTCCGGCTGCGCGACCACACCCGCCGCCAGCTGGACCGGGCCATCCGGGCGCTCCTGGTGTCGATGGACCGCTACCGGGCCTACGTGGAGCCGGGCCTCCCCGCACCGCCCGAGGAGCGTGCGGTGATCCTGGAGGCGGCGGACCGCGCCCGCCCCCAGCTCGACGACGACGAGCAGGCCACCCTGGACCTCATCGTCGCGCTCGCCTGCGGCGACACCAGGCCCGGCGTGCCGGGCGGCGCTGAGGACCTGCCCACCGTCGGCTCCGGGGCCGTCACCACGGAGCTGCCGGCCGAGGAGCACGGGGTCGCGGAGCTGCGCGCCGAGTTCATGGTCCGCTTCGCCCAGACCTGCGGGCCGGTGATGGCCAAGTCCAAGGAGGACACCGCCTTCTACCGCTGGAACCGGTTCGTCGGCGTCAACGAGGTGGGCAGCGAGCCCACGCTGGTGGGCGTCTCCGTCGACGCGTTCCACAGCTTCTGTGAGGACCTGAGCGGCACCTGGCCCTCCACCATGACCACCCTGTCCACCCACGACACCAAGCGTTCGGAGGACGTCCGCGCCCGCCTGGCCGCGCTCCTGGAACACGCGAAGGAATGGGAGGCATGCGTGGCGGAGCTGCGGTCGGCCACGGAGCTGCAGCGCTCCGGCGTCGACGGCGCCACCGAGCTGCTGCTGTGGCAGACACTGGCCGCCACCTGGCGGCTCCCGGGCACCACCGCGGGCGCGGCGCCCATCACCGCCGACAGGCTCGACGGCTACCTCACCAAGGCGATGCGCGAGGCGAAGGTGCACACCACCTGGTCGTCCCCGGATGCCGCCTATGAGCAGGCGGTACTAGGGCTGGCCCACGCCGTTCTCGCCGACGAGCGCTGCGGCGCCGCCCTGGACGCCTTCACCGCCACCGTCGCCGAGTCGGTGCGCTGCGTGGTGCTGGGCGCCAAGCTGATCCAGCTCGCCATGCCCGGCGTCCCGGACGTCTACCAGGGATGCGAGGTGGTGGATCTCTCGCTCGTGGACCCGGACAACCGCCGGGCCGTGGACTACGTGGCGCGCGCGGACCTGCTGGCCGCCGTCGACGCCTCGGCGCAGCAGAGCCTGGACGCTGAGAAACTGCTCGTCACCAGCCGTGGCCTGCGGCTGCGTCGGGACCTCCCGGACGCGTTCCGCGGCGAGTCCGCCACGTACTCGCCGGTGCCCAGCACCAGCGGCCACGCCGTAGCGTTCGCCCGGGGAGTGCGCGACGGTGGTGTCGCGGCGGTCGCGGTGGCCACGCGCCTCCCGGCGCTGCTGGCGGAGCGCGGCGGATGGGGGGAGCATCAGGTGATCCTGCCCGAGGTGCCGTTCGTGGATGCGCTGACCGGGCGCGAGTTCCCGGGCGGCTCCACCTCCTTGGCTGAGGTGCTGGCCACCCTCCCCGTCGCGCTGCTGGTTGCCCGATGAGGCCGGAGGTGTGGGCCCCGCGGGCCGGCGAGGTGGCGGTGGTGACGGATGCCGGCGAGCACCAGATGGTGCCGCGCGGGGACGGGTGGTTCGCGGCGGAGGTTGATCTGGCCCCCGGAGAGCGTTACGCGTTCCGCCTCGACGGCGGCCCGCCGCTCCCGGACCCCCGGGCGCTGTGGCTGCCCGACGGCGTCCACGCCCCCGCCGCCGTGGTGGATCCGTCGCTGCTCCAGCGCGCCACGGCATGGACGGGGCTGGACCTGCGCGGCGCCGTGCTCTACGAGCTGCACGCGGGCACCTTCACGGAGGCGGGCACCTTCGACGCCGCCGTCGAACGCCTCGATCACCTGGTGGAGCTTGGCATCGAGGCCGTGGAGCTGATGCCGGTGGCGGCGGCCCCCGGGGGTCGCGGCTGGGGATACGACGGGGTGGCGCTGTACGCCGCCGACGAGAACTACGGCGGCCTCACCGGGCTGGTGCGGCTGGTCGACGCCTGCCACGAGCGCGGGCTCGGCGTGGTGATGGACGTGGTGCACAACCACTTCGGCCCCGAGGGCAACTACCTCAGCCTGTTCGGGCCCTACTTCACGGACCAGCACACCACGCCCTGGGGCGACGCGGTCAACCTTGACGGGGAGGGCAGCGCGGAGGTCCGCCGGTTCCTTCTGGACTCGGCCCGGCACTGGCTCGTCGACGTGGGTGCCGACGGGCTGCGGTTGGACGCGGTGCACGCACTGGAGGACAGCTCCGAGATGCACTTCCTCGCGGAGCTGTCCCACAACGTCGCCCGGTGGGCCGAGGAGGTCGGTCGGCCGCTGACCCTGATCGCCGAGTCGGACCTCAATCAGCCCTCCACGATGGCGCCGGCCGGGACAGGGCCCTGGGCGGCGGGCATGGACGCGCAGTGGGCCGACGACGTGCATCACGCGCTGCACAGCTTCTTCTCCGGCGAGCAGCAGGGCTACTACGTGGACTTCGGGTCCGCCGAGGTCCTCGCCAAGGCACTCACCCGGGTCTTCGTCCACGACGGCGCCCTGTCCACCTTCCGCGGCCAGGAGTGGGGCGCGCCGGTGGATCCGGACAGCCCCCACTACGACGGGCACTCCTTCGTGGTGTTCCTCCAGAACCACGACCAGGTGGGCAACCGGGCGGTGGGCGACCGCTTCGCCCAGCACGCGTCAGCGGACCTGCAGGCGGCCGCCGCCGCCCTCTACCTGCTGGGGCCGTTCACCCCCATGCTGTTCATGGGCGAGGAATGGGCCGCCTCCACCCCATTCCCCTACTTCAGCCACCTCGGGCCGGAGCTGGGCCCCTTCGTCACGGAGGGCCGGGCCCGCGAGTTCGAGGCCACGGGGTGGACGGTGCCCACACCGGACCCGCAGGCCGAGGAGACCTGGCGCTCGGCCGTGCTCCGCTGGGACGAGCGGGGCGAGCCCGCACACGCGAGGATGCTGCGCTGGTATCAGCGGCTGCTGGAGCTACGCCGCACCGAGCCCGGCGTCGGCTCCCCGGACCTCAGCGCCACCCGGGTGGAGATCATCGACGACGACACCGTGGTCCTGCACCGCGGCGATGTGCGGGTGGCGGCCACCCGTGGCGCCGGCCGCGACGTGGAGCTGGGCGGCCGCCTGCTCGCCTCGTGGGACGACGGCGCGGACCTGGGCGGGGGCCGGTACCGGCTGCGCGGACCGGGCGCGGTGATCGCCGTCAGTTGAACGGGGCCGGGTGTGCGGCCAAGATGGGGGCCATGACTGATGCCAACTTCTCGCGCCCCGGCGCCGTGGACCTCTCCGCCCTCTCCCAGCCCGCGCGCACCAGCAGCGGCGGCTACGTCACCCAGGTGTCGGAGGCGGACTTCCAGGGCCTGGCGGCGATGTCGGCCCAGCATCCCGTCATCCTCGAGTTCCACTCCCCGCGTGACCCCAACGGCCAGGCGGTCTCCGCCGCGCTGGCAGACCTCGTCAACGCCGCGGGCGGCCGATTCCTGCTGGGCCGCGTCGACGTGGACGCCGAGCCCCGCCTGGCGCAGGCCCTGCAGATCCAGGCCGTGCCCACCGTCGTGGCGGTCATCGGCGGCCAGATGGCGCCCCTGTTCCAGGGCACCAAGTCCCGCGAGGAGATCTCGGCGACGCTGGACCAGATCGCCCAGCTCGCCGTCGCCAACGGGATGACGGGTCGCGCCCAGCCCGTGTCCGGCTCACCCGCGGCCGAGGGCGCGCCCGCCGAGCCGGCCGCGAACCCGCGCTTCGCGAAGGCCGACGCCGCCCTGGAGGCCGGGGACTTCGCGGCCGCCGTGCGCGAGTTCGACGTCCTGCTGAAGGAGACCCCGGGCGATGCGGAGGTGATCGCCGGGCGCGCACAGTCCGCTCTGCTGGATCGCAGCGCCTCGTTCGACCCGGCCGCCATCGTGGACCGCGCCAACGCCCATCCCGAGGATCTCGCTGCCCAGCTCGACGCGGCGGATCTCGAGATCATCAGCGGCCGCTACGGGGAGGCCTTCGACCGGCTGCTCGGGCTGGCCTCGCAGTCCGGCCCCGAGGACCGAGACACCATCCGGGTGCGGCTCCTGGAGCTGTTCGAGGTGGTGGGTCGCACCGATCCCGCCGTCCTCAAGGCGCGGCGCAGGCTGGCCACGGTCCTGTTCTGACCTGACCCGGCTCAGCGCCAGGCGATGCCGGGCGAGCGGTGCCACGGCCAGCCCCGCTCGCGCCACACCTCCGCCATCGCGGGCAGGCGGTCGGCGAACGATTCCCAGTCCAGCCGCCCCGTGCCGGCGATCTCCCCGACCGCGGCCAGTCTGGGCAGCAGCATGTAGGAGACCTCCTCGAAGGTCGCGAGCGTCTCGGTCCACAGCGCGGCCTCGATGCCTGCGATGGCGGCCGGGTCCAGACCCTCGATCAGCGCCGCCGGGTCCAGGCGGGCCGTCCGGTCCAGCTCGGTGGTGCCCATCCAGGTCAGCCCGAGGTCGTGCGATTCGGCGTACTTCATGTCGAGGTCGACCCTGGAGGCGGGCGACAGGATCACCTTGACCCCTCGCTTGGCCGCCGCCACCACGGGGGCCGTGGCCAGGCGCGGGTCCCAGACCTGCACGTAGTCGCCCTCGTGAAGGTGTGCCGCCGCCTCCTGCCAGGCGATGACTGTGCCGCCCGCGTCGTGGACGGCCGCGACGATCATGTCCAGCAACTCACCGTATTCGGCCGCATCGGTGGCGTGGGACTCGTCCCCGCCGATGTGGACGAGGCCCTCGGAGATGTCGACGAGGTGGGCGTAGACGTCGCGGATGAACCGCTGGGTATCCGGCGCGGCGAGGCGCAGGGAGGAGAAGCCCACCTCGATGCCGTGATACTCGGGTGGCGTGGCGCCGTCGGGGTTGAGCCCGGGCACCGCGTGGAGGGCCGCGTTGGAGTGGCCCGGGAGGTCGATCTCGGGGATCAACACCAAGCCACGACGGCCGGCCGCGTCCTTGAGGCGGTCCCAGTCCGCGCGGCTGTAGAAGCCGCCGGGCCCGCCGCCGACGCCCGAGCCGGAGGACCTCTCCACGAGCTCGGGCCACCCGGGGATGTCCAGGCGCCACCCCTGGTCGTCGCTCAGGTGGAGGTGCATGCGGTTGAGCCCCACGCTCTGCGCGATATCCATGACGCGGATGACGTCCTCGACCGTGAAGAAGTGCCGCACCACGTCCAGCGACAGGCCCCGCCAGGCGAATCCGCCCTGACTTGCTGCTGTCTCTTCTACCGGCATTGCTGTGTCCTCCCGACGGGCTTGCATCTTGATAGTTAGTAAACCATACTATTCAACGTGCGACTGAGACCATTCCAACGGGGCGAGCTCTCCCTCCCCACCCACGTCCGTGACTTCAACCGGGCGGCCGTGCTGCAGCGGCTCTTCCGCGGCGGACCCATGTCGCGCGCCGATCTGGCCCGCCAGATCGGGCTGACGAAGGTGACCGTCTCGGCGCTCATCTCAGACCTGGTCGACGAGGGCGTGGTGAAGGAGATGGGTCTCGACCCCCGCCCCGGCACGCCAGGCAAGCGCGGCACGCTGGTGGCGCTCTGCGAGGACCAGCGCCGCATCGTTGCGGTGGACCTCACCCGCGACGGCCACCTGTCCGGTGCCATCATGACGCTCACCGGGGAGTCGATGGACCACAGCCGCCTCGACGAGCTCCTCCCGCTCGGAGACGCCGGCGTCGACGAGCTCACCCGCTTCTGCCGCTCGCTGATCGACCTGGCGCAGGTCCCGGTGCTCGGAGTGGGGGTCTCCACCCCCGGCGTCGTCACCGTGGGCGGCACCATCGTGCGCGCACCCAAACGGGACTGGTTCGAGCTGGACCTCCAGGGGATCCTGAATGAGCGTCTCGGGCTGCCGGTCACCGTCGCCAACGACGCCAACTGCGCCGCGCTCGGCGAGTTCGCCTTCGGCGAGACCGACGGCGACTCGGTGCTCTCCATCCTCGTAGGAGACGGCATCGGCGCCGGCCTGGTGGTGTCGGGATCCCTGGTCCACGGGTCCGCCAGCTCCGCAGGCGAGATCGCCCACATCACCGCCACCACGCCCGGCGACGGCGCCCCCTGGGCCGAGCCGGCCACCTGCGTGTGCGGGCGTGCCGGCTGCCTGGAGACGCTGCTGAGCGAGCCCCTGCTCCGCGCAGCCCTCCGCGGCCTGTCCCCCGACGAGCGCACCGCCTGGCTGGCAGCCGTCGGGCAGCGCCTCGGCGCGGTGCTCGCCCCTGTCGCAGCCGTCCTCGACCTCTCCGACATCGTCATCGCCGGCCCCGAGGACCTCCTCGCGGGCCCACTCGTCGACGCCGCCCGCGCAGCGTTGGCGGACCGGATCTGGCCCGCGATGAACCACGTGCCGGCCCTCGGCCTGTCCCACCTCGAAGACCGCGCCCCGCTCGTGGGCGCCGGCGTCCTCGTCCTCTCCAGCACCCTCGGCATCCCCTGACCACCACCGCCCCACACCTGTCCTCAGAAAGGAACACCCTCACCATGAGACGCTTCACCACAGTCCTGGCAGCCTCGCTCGCCCTCGGGCTGGCGGCCTGCTCGGGCACCGCCACGGATCCGGACACCGACGCCCCCACCTCCTCCGAGAGCGCCAGCACGGCCGCGTCCGCCGAGATCACCCTCTGGGTGGCCGGCGGCGACACCCCCGAGGCCCTGCGCGAGTACCTCGTGACCACCTTCGCCGACGAGAACCCCGGCTCCACCCTGCGCATCGAAGAGCAGGCATGGCCGGATCTCGTCACCAAGCTCACCACCGCCCTCCCGGACGCCGCCAACACCCCCGACGTCGTCGAGCTGGGCAACACCCAGGCGCCCACCTTCACCACCGTCGGCGCGTTCCTCGATCTGACCGACATGTACGACGAGCTCGGCGGCGAGGACCTGCTGCAGTCCTTCGTCGAGGTCGGCACCGTCGACGAGAAGATCTACGCGTTGCCCTACTACTTCGGGTCCCGCTACATGTTCTACCGCCCCGACATCTGGTCGGCCAAGGGCGTCGAGGTGCCCACCACGCTCGCCGAGTTCACCGACGCGGCCAAGGCGCTCAGCGCCGACGGAATGTCCGGATTCGCCATGGGCGGCCAGGACTGGCGCAACGGCATCTCCTGGGTGTTCGCCAACGGAGGCGAGCTCGCCACCGTCGACGGCACCACCTGGACCTCCACACTCACCGACCCCAACACGATCACCGGCCTCGAGATGTGGCAGGACCTGACGCGCGGCGCCTCCAAGCTGCCCGCCACCGAGCGTGACGTCGCCTACTGGGACTTCCTCAACGACGGCACCGACGGCGCCGCCCCGGCCGCCGCCACGATCATGGCCCCGGGATGGGCCCGCTGGTCCATCGGGGATCTCACCACCAACGACGCCGGCGACGAGGTCCGCGACGGCATGGCCGATGCCACCAGGTTCGACATCTTCGCCCTCCCGGGCGTCGACGGCGGCATCGCCCCCGTCTTCGCGGGCGGCTCCAACCTCGCGATCTCCGCACAGTCCCAGAACCCCGAGCTGGCCAAGGCGCTCCTGCGCATCATCTACTCGGAGGACTACCAGCGGATGCTCGGCGAGAACGGACTCGGCCCCGCCAACACCCTCTACACCGACTCGCTGGGCGATGACAAGTTCGCCGCCACCATGATCGAGACGGCCGAGAACTCCAAGCTCACCCCGGCCGCGCCGGGCTGGGCCGCCATCGAGGGCGCCTTCGTCTACGAGGAGCTGTTCCACAAGATCGCCGAGGGTGGCGACGTCGCCGCGCTCGCCGCCCAGTACGACGAGATCCTCACGCCGATGCTGAACGGGCAGGGCTGATTCATTCGCAGTGGGGTGCCCGGTTCCCCGGGCACCCCACCGACATCGGAACGAGCATGACGACCCTCCCTCGCCCCAGAAAAGCCCCTCCCCGAGTCCCCTACCTCCTCCTCCGTCCGAGCGTCGTCGTCCTGGCGGCGGCCCTCGGCTACCCCATCGGGTGGCAGATCGTCACCTCGCTGCAGGAATACGGCCTCGCCCAGCAGTTCGGGCAGCCGCCGAAGTTCGTGGGCCTGGACAACTTCTTCGAGATCTTCAGACAGGAGAAGCTGTGTAGCGAGGTGCTGCGCTCCATCGTGTTCTGCCTCGTCAACGCATTCGTCACGGTGGCGGTCGGCCTGGGGTTCGCCCTGCTGATGCGCGCCGTCCCCGCCGGGGTCCGCATCGTGATCCAGGTCAGCCTCCTGCTGGCGTGGGCGATGCCCATGGTGGCCGCCGTGACAGTGTTCCGCTGGCTGTTCGACTACCGCAGCGGTGTCGTCAACTGGCTCCTCACCCGCGTCGGGCTTGAGCAGTTCCAGTCCTTCGCCTGGCTCTCGCACCCCTCAACCTTCTTCCTCGTCGCCTCCGCGATCATCATCTGGATGAGCGTGCCGTTCGTCGCGCTTTCCCTCTACGCGGGGCTGACCCAGGTGTCCCAGGAGATCATCGAGGCGGCGCAGATCGACGGCGCCACCCCCCGGCAGATCGTGTGGGCCATCCTGCTGCCCATGGTCCGCCCCGTGCTGTCGATCGTGCTGCTGCTGCAGATCATCTGGGATCTCAGGGTCTTCGCCCAGATCCGGCTGCTGCAGGACGCGGGCGCCCCCGTCGCCGAGACCAACCTGCTGGGCAACTTCATCTACGAGCTGGGCGTGGCCCGGCAGGACTTCGCCGCCGCCTCCGCGGTGTCGCTGTTCGTGCTGGCGCTGACCGTGCTGCTCAGCTGGCCCTACGTCCGCTCGCTCCTCAAGGAGGACCCGTCATGAGGCGCACCCTCATCGCCAAGACCGCCTGGTCGCTCGTCGGCCTGGCGCTGGCCGCGCTCTGGGTCTTCCCCGTCTACTGGATGGTGCTGTCCTCGATCACCCCCAACGCGCGGCTGCGCCAGATCCCGCCCAGCTTCCTGCCCACCGATGCCACCGCGTCGAACCTCGCCGCCGTGATCGCGGACCCGTCCTTCGGCTCCGCGCTGAGGATGAGCCTGGCCATCACCGCCCTGACGGTGGTGTGCGTGCTCGCGTTCGCCTTCCTCGCGGCGCTGGCCATCTCCCGCTTCCGCTTCCGCGGCCGAAAATCCTTCCTCCTGGCGGTGCTGTTCGTCCAGATGCTGCCCGCCGAGGGGCTCTTCATCGCCCAGTACAAGATGCTCTCCAGCATCGGCGGCAGCGTCCCCGCCCTCGGCCTCAACTCACTGCTCGGCGTCACCCTGCTCTACACCGCCGCCGTGATCCCCTTCACCATCTGGATGCTGCGCGGGTTCGTCTCGGGCATCCCTGTTGAACTGGAGGAGGCGGCCATGGTCGACGGGCTGTCCCGGACGCAGGCGTTCCTGCGGATCACCTTCCCCCTGCTCGCGCCGGGCCTGGTCGCCTCCGGCGTCTACGCCTTCCTGCAGGCGTGGAACGAGTTCACAGTCGCCCTGGTGGTGCTTCCGGACTCGGCCGCGCAGACCCTCCCACTCTGGCTCCGGGGGTTCCTCAACGCCTCCGTCAACCGCGGCATCGACTGGGCCCAGGTGATGGCCGCCTCCTCCATCATCGCGGTGCCGGTCATCGTCTTCTTCCTGCTGGTCCAGTCCAGGATGACCTCGGGCCTGGTCTCGGGCGCTGTCAAGGGGTGAGCCCACCAGGACCCACCGCAGGGCAACCGCATGCAACCCGGCCGTCGGGGTGGAAGGATGGGCCCATGGCACATGAGCGAGCCGGCCAGCCGGCCCAGGAACAGGACCTCATCAACGTCGACGAGCTACTCGCCGCGTATTACGACCGCACACCGGACCCCACCAACCCAGACCAGATGGTGGTCTTCGGCACCTCCGGGCACCGCGGCTCGTCGCTGGACACCGCCTTCCAGGACCTCCACATCGCGGCCACCACGCAGGCGATCGTCGAATACCGCGCCGAACAGGGCACCACCGGCCCCCTGTTCATCGGGAAGGACACCCACGCCCTCTCGCTGCCCGCGTGGAAGACGGCCATCGAGGTGCTCGGCGCAAACGGCGTCGAGATCTGCGCCGAGCGCGAGGACGAGTACACGCCCACGCCCGCGGTGTCGCGGGCGATCATCCGCTACAACCGGCTCCACTCAGCCAAGGCCGACGGCATCGTCGTCACCCCGTCGCACAACCCGCCTCGCGACGGCGGCTTCAAGTACAACCCGCCCACCGGGGGCCCGGCGGACTCGGACGCCACCTCGGTGATCGCCGCCCGCGCCAACGAGCTGATGGGCGATCCCTCCGGCATCCGCCGGGGAAGCTACGGGTCCACCGAGGTCAACCGGTACGACTACCGGACTCCCTACTGCCAGGAGTTGTCCACTGCCATCGACTTCGATGCCATCAAGGCCTCGGGGCTGGTGCACGGCGCTGACCCCATGGGCGGGGCGTCGGTGCAGTACTGGGAGTACCTCGCCGAGATGGGACTGCCGATCACGGTGGTCAACCCGCGGGTGGATCCCCGGTGGAGCTTCATGACGCTGGACACCGACGGCAAGATCCGGATGGACTGCTCCTCACCCAACGCGATGGCCTCGCTGGTGGCCCAGCGCGACTCCTTCAGCGTCGCCACGGGCAACGACGCGGACTCCGACCGCCACGGCATCGTCACGCCGGACTACGGCCTGATGAACCCGAACGCGTTTCTGGCGGTGGCGATCAACTATCTGTTCGCACACCGCCCCGGGTGGGCGGCCGACGCGGGCATCGGCAAGACCCTGGTGTCGTCGTCGATCATCGACAAGGTGGCAGCCAAGCTCGGCCGCCGCCTCGTGGAGGTGCCCGTGGGCTTCAAGTGGTTCGTGCCCGGCCTGATGGACGGCTCGATCGGCTTCGGTGGCGAGGAGTCGGCCGGGGCGTCGTTCCTGGCCATGGACGGTTCCACCTGGACCACGGACAAGGACGGCCTGCTGCTCGCGCTGCTGGCCTCCGAGATCATCGCGGTCACCGGCAAGACCCCCTCGCAGCACTACGCCGAGCTGGAGGCCGAGTTCGGCCGCTCCTACTACGCCCGCGTGGACGCAGACGCCACCCGCGAGCAGAAGGCGCGCCTGGGCCACCTCGGCGCCGCGGACGTCACCGTCACCGAGTTGGCCGGCGAGCAGATCACCGCGGTGCTCTCCCACGCACCGGGCAACGGCGCGGCCATCGGCGGCATCAAGGTGACCACGGACAGCGCCTGGTTCGCCGCGCGCCCGTCGGGCACGGAGGACAAGTACAAGATCTACGCCGAGTCCCTCAAGAGCGCAGACCACCTGGTCGAGGTCCAGCAGGCCGCCAAGGCGCTGGTGGATCAGGCGCTGGCCGGCTGAGGCGCGCGGACCCGGTCAGACGCCGTCGGCCTCGTTGGGGCTGTCGAGGATGACCGGGTCCATGTCCAGCACGTCGGTGTCCATCCGCATGGTCTGCCGCAGTCCGGAGCGCTGGATGACCCGCTGAATGGTGAGGTCGCGGCTGTCCGGGTCCCCCACGTAGCGGATCTCGCGCAACCCCTGGCCCTGGGCGGCCGACTCGAACACGAAGTGGCCGTAGCCGAGGAGTTGCCCCACCAGGGAGCGGTACATCGAGATGTCGAGGATGCGGGTCATCGGCATCGTGGCCAGGGACCGGTCGAACACGCCGTGGACCCGGAACACCCGCATGTTGGTGATGACGAAGCGGTCCATGTGCGCGACATGCACCTTCCACAGGCCCGTGCTGAGGGTCCCCAACGCCAATATCACCGGCACCCAGTAGAGGCTGCCCGCCCCGATCGCCGAGATGAACAGCGGGATGCTGAGGGTGGCGAGCGCGTACCACCAGATCGTCGCGGCCCAGTGCTTGCGCACCTCGTCGATGATCACCTCGCCCTCGTCCACCAGAAGGTGGCCCTGGACGTCCGGCTCAACCAGGCTGCGGAAGAAGTTCACCTCATGCGGCCAGCGAGGTGAAGAAGACTCCGATCGCCTCGAATGCACCGAAGAACGACTTGACCGCCTCGGCGGCGGCCTCGGGGCGGGTGAACAGGTAGAACAGCACGAAGGCGGCCACCAATACCAACAGGGCCTTCTTCAGCCAACCAAGCACGGCGTCCTCCTCGCGTCGTCAGCTGCCAGTGTGCCGCACGCGACGAGGTGGCCCCGCCGCGACGCGCCGAAGCAGCCGAGTCTTGCCCGACCCCCAGGGCCCGCGACGGCCCCCGGTGTGGAAAACTGGCGGCATGGACAACACTGACCTTTTCATCTGCATCGATCACGTCGGCCTGGCCGTCCCTGACCTCGACGAGGCCGTCAAGTTCCACACCGAGACCTTCGGGTGGCGGGAGCTGCACCGCGAGGTCAACGAGGAGCAGGGCGTGGCCGAGGCCATGATGGGCACCGGCGAGCAGGGCGAGGAGAACGCCAAGATCCAGCTGTTGGCCCCCCTCAACGAGAACTCGACCATCGCCAAGTACCTGGCCAAGAACGGCCCCGGCATGCAGCAGCTTGCCTACCGCGTGGCCGACCTGGACCACGTCTCCGAGGTCCTCAAGGAGCGCGGCATGCGCCTGCTGTTCCCGGAGGCCAAGCGCGGGACCGGCGGGTCGCGGATCAACTTCGTGCACCCGAAGGACGCCCGCGGGGTGCTGCTCGAGCTCGTCGAGCTGCCCAAGGAAGCGGCCGCGCACTGAGCTTCGCGCAATTGAATGACGAGGGCCGGGTGAGCGCACCTGGCCCTCGCTCGTCTTCGAGAGCGACTAGGCTCGGACGTGACGATCCCCCGTCGACGAGAGGAGTGCCGGTGTCCACACCGAGAAGCGACTTCGAGAGCGAAGAGACCGGTCTCAACCTGTTCGACGACCGGGCCACCGCGGCGGGGAGCTTCCCCCACTCGATGCTCGGCTACGACAAGCACGCGGTGGACACCTACGTGCGGGAAGTGGAGACCTCGGTCAGCCAGCTCAAGATGCAGGTGCGCGAGCGCACCCGCGAGATCGCGTTCATCAAGGCTGAGCAGGGCACCACCGACTTCACTCGCCTCGGCGCGCACGCCACCGGGCTCCTGCGCTCGGCGGAGGCGCAGGCTGGAGACATCGTCAACTCGGCTCAGCAGGAGGCCGAACGCATCAAGACCGAGGCCCGCCGCACGGCCGCGGCGCTGCGCGAATCAGCGCAGCAGGAGGCCGACGACGTGCGCCTCACCGGGCTCGCCGGGCTCCGGGAGCTGCGGCAGCAGCAGGCCGACGCCGGCAAGTCCACCCTCGAGATGGCGCGCCGCGACGCGGACATGATGATCGCCGACGCCCGGCTGAAGGCCAAGGCCATCCTGGATGCGGCCTCTCTGCAGGCCACCACACAGCTGGAGGCCGCCACCATCGAGGGCGCGCGTCGCGCCCAGGACGCCTCCCGCGCCGCCACCGAGATCCGGCTGACCGCCGAGAGGGCAGCTGAGGAGACGCTGGCAGCTGCGTCGAGCACCGCGCGCGAGGCCGAGCAGTCGGTCACGGAGCGGCTCGCGCAGGCGGACAAGGAGACCGCAGCTGCGGACAACCGGGTGGCCGAGGCGCGCGAGGAGGCCCAGAGGATCCGCGCCGAGGCCGTCGCGTCAGCTGAGTCCATCCGCCTGGGCGCCACCCGCCAGAGCGAGGAGACGCTGGCCACCATGCGCGCCCGCGCTCTCGACGCCGAGACCGCACTGGAGGAGAAGCTGGCCTGGCGCAAGGAGCAGCTGGAGCGCGACATCGCCACCCTGGAGAGCCGACGCGCCACAGCCCTGGCCCAGCTCAGCAACCTGAGGGCGCTGGCCGAGGAGTCCGCCCGCTTCGACGAAGAGCTCACCGCCGTGATCCAGAAGGACAACCCACCCCAGTGACCGAGCCACCCGCAGGCGGGGAGGAGCAGCCGAACGAGGCCGTGACCCCGGCTCCCGCAACCGCGGCCAGACGGCGCAGCCTCCTGGGGCGAGGCGTGCGCCTCGTCGCCCGCGGCACCCGCACCCTACTCACCCCAACCCCGGAGCCGATGGTGGTGCCGGTCCCGCCGGCGCCGGTGGACCCGCTGGCCCGCTCCCCGTGGCCCTCGCCGTTCGTGTTCGGGTTCATGGGAGCCCTCGGCGTCCTGATGGCGGTGGCGCTCGCCCAAGCCGTCATCACCGTGCAGAGCGTCCTCATCCTCGTGGTGATGGCGCTCTTCCTGGCGCTCGGGCTGAGCCCCGCCGTCGAGTTCCTCACCAGGCGGCGGATCCCCAGGCCCTTCGCGGTGACCATGGTGACCATCGCGCTGCTGGCCGTCATCGCGCTGGGCGTGACCGCCCTGGTCCCGGTGCTGACGCAGCAGACCGCCGCCCTGACGAGGAACCTGCCGACGCTGCTGCAGAACCTGGCCCGTCACCCGCAGATCGCGCAGTGGGAGGAGCAGTACGACATCACCCAGACCATCACGGACTTCTTCTCCTCGGGTGCGCTCATCAACAACCTCTTCGGCGGCCTGTGGGGAGCGGGGCGGCTGGTGGCCAACCTCGTCTTCTCGGTCATCGTCACGCTGGTGCTGACCATCTACTTCCTCGCCTCCCTGCCCACCATCAAAGAGACTCTGTACACGTTCTCCCCGGGTAGCCGGCGCGCCCGCACCCGGTATCTCGCCGATGAGATCTTCAGGGGCGTCTCCGGCTACATCACTGGGATGTTCGTCATCGTCTCCGTGGCCTCCATCTGCGCCTTCGTGTTCATGAACTTCGCCGGCCTCGGCAGCTACTCGCTGGCCCTCGCGTTCGTGGTGGCCCTGTTCTGCTTCATCCCCCTGGTGGGCTCGTCACTGGCGATGGCCTCCGTGGCCATCGTGGCGTTCGCGGTGGACCCCACCATCGGCATCGCCACCATCATCTACTTCCTCATCTACCAGCAGTTCGACGCCTACGTCCTCTACCCCAACGTGCTGAAGCGCACCGTTCGGATTCCGGGCGCGCTGGTGGTCCTGTCCGCCATCATCGGCGGCATGCTGTTCGGGGTCATCGGGGCCGTGATCGCCATCCCGACCACGGCCGCGATGCTGCTGCTCTACCGCGAGATCGTGCAGCCGGCGCTGGACGCAGCCTGAGTTCACGCTATGTTGGCCCCGTGCGTTTGGTGGTAGCGAAGTGTCAGGTGGACTACGTCGGAAGGTTGACGGCCCACCTCCCCATGGCGACCCGGCTGATCCTCGTCAAGGCGGACGGCTCGGTGTCGGTCCACGCCGACGACCGCGCCTACAAGCCCCTCAACTGGATGAGCCCGCCCTGCACCCTGGTCGTCGATGAGCCGGACGTGGAGTCCGCGGCCTCCCTCGGCGTCACGCAGGTGTGGCAGGTCCGCGCCAAGGACGGAGACACCCTGCGCATCGCGCTCGCCGAGGTTTTCCACGACTCTGCCCACGAGCTCGGCGTCGATCCGGGCCTGCAGAAGGACGGCGTCGAGGCCCACCTGCAGGCGCTGCTGGCCGAGCATCCCGCCACCCTGGGAGACGGGCTGCAGCTCATCCAGCGGGAGTACCTCACCCCGATCGGCCCGGTGGACCTGCTGCTGCGGGACCAGCGTGGAGGCTACGTGGCGGTGGAGGTGAAGAGGCGCGGCGAGATCGACGGCGTCGAGCAGCTCACCCGCTACCTCGAACTGATGAACCGCGACCCCCACCTCGCACCGGTGCGCGGCATCTTCGCCGGGCAGCAGATCAAGCCGCAGGCGCGCACCCTGGCGGCGGACCGCAACATCGAGTGGCGCCTCATCGACTACGACGTGCTCCGCGGGCTGGACAATGCCGAGGAGCGGCTGTTCTGATGGCCCGGCGCCCGTCGAAGCACCTCCGCGCTCCCCGGCCCCTCCTCTCGGGTGGCGCGCAGCGCCGTGAGCGCCGACGGGGCACGGACTACATCGTCCGCGACGTGCCCGCGCACCGCGCGGGCAAGGAGTACCGCTGCCCGGGCTGCCAGCAGCGGATCCAGCCCAGCACGGCGCACGTCGTGGCCTGGCCGGACGCCCCGCCGCTGGGCGCCGACTCAGGGCTGGAGGTCCGACGCCATTGGCACACGCACTGCTGGGGACTGAACAGGTGACGCTCCACGAGATGGTGGTCGGCTCGGGGCCCGTGGAGGCCGTGTTCCTGCACGGCCTGTTCGGCCAGGGCAAGAACTTCGGCACCGTCGCCGCCCGGTTGGGCGACGTCGCCACCTGCCACCTCGTCGATCTGCCCAACCATGGCCGCTCCGCGTGGACCGAGGAGTTCACCCTGGACGGGCAGGCCGAGGTCGTCGCGGACTGGCTTTCGCACCGGTTCGACGGCCCGGTGGCACTGATCGGGCACTCCCTGGGCGGGAAGGTGGCGATGCGGCTGGCGCTGAGCCGCGGTGAGCTGGTGGATCGCCTCATGGTGCTGGACATCTCGCCGGCCCGCAATGTCGCGGCGGCCACCTTCGTCAACCTGGTGGCCGCCCTGCGCACGCTGGACATGGACGCCCTGACCAGCCGCGCCCAGGCCGACGAGGAGCTGGCCGAACTCATCCCGGATGTCGTGGTGCGCCGGTTCCTGCTGCAGAACCTGCGGCACAAGGGTGCGCACTGGTCGTGGCAGGCCAACCTGGACCTGCTGGGCGATTCCCTGCACACTGTGGGGGGTTGGCCCGCCATCGATGCGACGTTCGACGGTCCGGTGCTGTGGGTCAATGGAGGCCGCTCCCCCTACGTGCTGCCCGAGCACCTGGAACCGATGCGCCGCCTGTTCCCCCGCGTCCTCCAGCTCACGCTCAAGCGCGCCGGGCACTGGGTGCACTCGGACGACCCGGACGGCTTCGTGACGGTGGTGCGGCACTTCCTCACCGACTACGGTGACGCCGGCTCAGCCCAGCGTGACTGACTCGATCCTGGCCTCGGCATTGGGCGAGGTCTGATCCGTGCCGTCGACGCCCTGAGCCGCGATCCCCGCCACCACGTCCAGACCTGCCTGGTCCATGGTGCCGAACACGGTGTACTCGGGCGGCAGCGGCGTGTCCGCCCACACCAGGAAGAATTGGGAGCCGCCGGTGTCCGGCGGCTGACGCTTCGCCATCGCAACGGTGCCTGCCGGGTAGGTGGGCGCCGTGTCCAGCTCGTCCGGGATCGTGTAGCCCGGGCCGCCGGTGCCCGTGGCGGTGGGATCCCCACACTGGAGGATGAAGATGCCATAGTCAACGAGCCGATGGCACTGGGTGTCGTCGAAGTAGCCCTGCTCGGCCAGAGACACGAACGAGTGGACGGTGCACGGGGCCTTCGCGCGGTCCAGGGTCAGGTCCACGTTGCCCGCGGTGAGATGCAGCGTGACGCCGACGGTGCCCTGATCCGGCACGCCCTCACCCACCGGCGGGTCGACGGGGCGCGCCGGGTCTCCGTCCGAGGGGTACTCGCAGGTCACTCCGGTGGCTGCCTCCACGGGACCGGTGTTGGACTCGTTGGCGTTCTGGCAGGCGCTGAGCGACAGCAGCGCCGCAACGGTCAGCAGCGTGAAGGGTGGGATGCGCACGGATGACAGCTTGGCATAGATTGGGGCCATGGTCACCCTCTCGAAGATCTACACCCGCACCGGCGATGCCGGCACCACACGCCTCTCCGACAACTCCGAGGTGTCCAAGACGGACCTTCGCGTGGAGGCGTACGGACACGTCGACGAGGCCAACTCCGCCATCGGTGTCGCGGTGGCCACCGGGGGCCTGCCGGCGCGGCTCCAGGAGATGCTGGCTTTGATCAGCAACGAGCTGTTCGACGTTGGTGCGGACCTGTCGACGCCGCTCAACCCGGCGCCCGCCTGGCCCCCCCTGCGGATCGAGCAGCCCTCGGTGGACAGGCTGGAGGCGTTCTGCGACGAGCTGCAGGAGGGCCTGCCGGTGCTGCGCAGCTTCATCCTCCCGGGCGGCAGCCCGGCTGGCGCCCAGCTGCACGTGGCACGCACGGTGGCCAGGCGTGCCGAGCGCGCCGCCTGGCGGTGCGTGGAGCGCCACGGGACGGCCGCCGACGGCGGAGTCAACCTGCTGGCCATCACGTACCTCAACCGGCTCTCGGACCTTCTGTTCATCATGTCCCGCGCGGCCAACGGCACGGCCGGCGAGATCCTGTGGGTGCCCGGCACGGACCGGGTCAAGCCGGGAGACGCCGCGCCCGGTAGCTAGAGGGGCGAATCCGCGCTCGCGGGGAAGTAGTGGCTCCCGGGCGGCGCGGACTCCAGCCAGCTCAGCAGCGCGAGCACCTCGTCGCTGGCCATGGCCAGGGTGTGCACATGCGAGGAGCTGCGGTCCTTCACCGTCACGATCACGGAGTTGTCGAACAGCGCGATCAGCTCGATGCCCTCTGGTGTGCGCTGGTGCAGGTAGGCCGTGCCCGCGCGCTGGAGGACGAGCTTGGGGTGCAGGCTGAAGGAAAAGGACCTGAACCACTCGAGGTTCTCGCCCCGGAAGCGGGCCATACCCAGCACCCATCCCACGCCGGGAGCATCGTCGCGGACCCGATGCGCACAGTCGAAGAGGCCGCCCTGGCCCGTGAGCCAGCGGCGGCGGAGGTAGAGCAGCACGAACGGCAGCAGTACGACGGCGATGACGATCAAGGTCGTCATGGCGAGCTGCCACACCATCGGTGCCTCCCTCTCCTCCCAGGTTCTGACCCCGGTATGCGCTCAGGGCAGCTCCCCTGGTGCGGAGAGCCGCCCTGAGCGGTTCGACTATG
>DATITN010000234.1:0-3722 GCA_035467795.1 Arachnia sp.
CAGGCACCAGGATGTCCCCGTGGACGCCCACCACGGCGCTGAAGGCGCCCAGGGTGGGCGTGAAGCAGTAGCGCTGACCATCGCTGCCGGGCGTGGGCTCCTCAGTCACCTCGAACCTGATCCGGGTGAGCCGGCTCAGCGCGCTGGCGAGAGCCGCTCCGGTGCCGATCGGCCCTGTCCAGGACAGCTCCGCACGGCGGCTTCCCGGCTCCGCTGGCTGCTCCGACCATTCGAGGTCCCCGCGTGTGCCCAGGACGGCACCAGCGGCCCACTCGACATGCGGGCACAGCGCGGCTAACGCGGAATGGATGAACACCATTCCCCGCGCCGCGGGCTGACTGATCGTCTCGAAACGAGCAGACATGGTCGGTACCTCCTGGTTGGGCCGGATTGCCTTCCCCTGCGATCAGGCCCGCCCAGGTGTGCGCCTATTGTGCCCACGAATGGAGGCTGGGCGCAACGCTTGGTTAGGCGGGGGGCGTGGTAGACAAGGCCCCATGCGTGATCCCATGCCCCTCGAGGCCGTGCTCAATGTCCCCGACGCCATCTCGCAGGTGCAGGCCACCGCCGCCGGCATCTACTGGCTGGCCACCATCGCTGCAGAGGATGGCCGGGTCACGGTGCGTCGATGGGCGTCGGGCGTGGTGACGGACCTCACACCTGACTCAGTGGTCCGTTCGCGCGTGATGGAGTACGGCGGAGGAGCATACGCGGCCGACGGAGCCGCAGTGGTGTACTGCGACGACCGCACCGGGCTGATCTGGTTCGACGACGGTGACGGCCGCCGCCCGCTGACGGAGCCGGGCACCGCATACGTCTACGGCGGCCTCCACCTGAGCCTCGCGGACGGCGTCGTCGTGGCGGTGCGTGAAGACCACTCGGCCTCACCCGAGCCCCGCACCGAGATCGTCGCCCTCTCCCTCGCCTCAACCAACCCCGACGGTGGCAGGGTGCTCGCGACGGGGGCGGACTTCTACGCCGGGCCGGTTCTTCGCTCCGGACTGCTCGCGTGGTATCAGTGGAACCATCCCGACATGAGCTGGGACACCTCTGAGGTGTGGTCGGCTCCCCTGGCGGAGCCCGGCGCCGCCGCTCCGGTCGCCGGCCGCGCTGGGGTCTCGACGCAGCACCCCTTGTGGCTGGACGACGGGGTGCTGGCCGTCAGCGAGGACACGTCTGGGTTCTGGAACTGGCGGGTGGTGGGGGGACCCGTGTGGCGCGTGGCCCACGACTGTGATGTTCCCACCTGGGTGCTCACTCCCCCGCCGGCAGCCGTCGTGGCGGATCAGGTTGTCGCCTCGGTGGTGTTCCGCGAAGGCCGCGGCGAACTGGCCCTGTGGGACAGCGTCACCGGAGCGGTCAGCCACCCGCTTCCGGGCACGGCCGCCATCGAGTCGGTGGCCTCCCATGACGGGACGCTCTACGTCGTGGCCCAGTGGCCGGATCGCCCAGCGACCCTCGTCTCGATCCAGCGCGATGGGACGAGCAGCCACGTGGCGGGGGCGGAGGGTCCCCAGCCGGCTGCCGTGTCCCCCATCGCGTTCTGGGCCGACGGCCCCGCGGGGCCCGTGCACTCCTGGTTGTATCTTCCGGAGGCTCAGAGGGCGCCGCTGATCGTGTTCACCCATGGCGGCCCCACCTCGATGGCCACCTGCGCCTACGACGCGGGCATCGCGTTCTGGGTCTCGCGCGGATTCGCCGTCGTCGACGTCAACTACTCGGGCTCGACGGGCTTCGGGAGGGTGTACCGCGACAGGCTCCGTGGACGATGGGGAGAACTCGACGTGGCCGATGCTGAGGCGGTGGTGCTTGCCCTGGTGGAGGCGGGGCACGTCGATCCGGATCGCGTGGCCATCACCGGCGGCAGCGCGGGCGGTTTCACCACCTTGAAGTCTCTTGTCTCGACAGACATCTACGCCGCCGGGATCAGCCGCTACGGCATCGGCTACCTGCCGACGCTGGCCACCGACACACACAAGGCCGAGTCGCGGTACCTAGACGGGCTGGTGGCCCCCTGGCCTGAGGGACGGGCCGTCTACGAGGATCGCTCCCCCATCAACCACCTTGAAGACCTGCGTACCCCCATGCTGATCCTCCAGGGTTCGGAGGACAAGGTGGTGCCGCCGGCGCAGGCGGAGCAGATGGCTGAGGCCGTGCGCTCTGCCGGGCAGCCGGTGGCGCTACTTGTCTTCGAGGGCGAGGGCCACGGATTCCGGACCATGTCCGCGAGGCGCCGGTCCCTGGAGGCCCAGGTCTCGTTCCTCGAGCAGGTCTTCGGAATGCCTGAGAGCCCGGATGTGCCGCGCCTGGAGATCGAGAACCTGGCTCAGTAGCCGCGCGGACCGAACACCGCGGTGCCGAGGCGCACGGTGGTGGCTCCGTGGGCGATGGCGATACGGAAGTCGCTGGACATGCCCATGCTCAGCTCGTCCCAGCCTCCTCCGGCGGAGTCACGGATGCGCGACTGTGCCTCGACGAGGCTGGAGAAGCAGGCGGCCACCGCCGTGACGTCGGGGCTGTTGATGGCCATGGTCATCAGTCCGCGCGCCTCAAGAGCGTCGAAGGAGGACAGCTCGCGCGCGAAGGTCACGGCGTCCTCCAGGGCGATGCCGGACTTCGCCTCCTCGTGGGAAGTGTTGACCTGGATCAGCACCGGGAGGCGGTGACCCAACTGCTCGAGCCGTCGCTGGAGGGCCTCCGCCAACCGCAGTGAATCGAGTGAGTGCAGCTCGGCGGCCAGTTCGGCCACGGCCTTGGCCTTGTTGGTCTGGACGTGTCCGATGACGGCGAACCCGATTCCCTCGCCCGCTAGCTCCGCGTGTTTCGCCGCCAGCTCCTGCACCTTGTTCTCCCCGAACAGGCTGTATCCCGCGGCGTGGGCCTCGCGAATCTGATCCGGGCCGTGGTACTTGGACAAGGGAAGCAGCCGCACGGCAGCGGGATCTCGGCCGGCGGCGCGACACGCGTCGTCGATCTCCGCGCGCACCGAGGCGAGCCGCTCAGCGATGCTCATGGCCAGCGGGCGCCCAACGAGATGACGCCCAGCGCCGCGAGGACGGCGAAGATGATCGCCAACCCGGCGTAGCGGTCGGTGACCTCCGCGGGGACCTTCTCGGTTCCCACGGACTGGCGGATGGCCTCGTACACCTCGCGCAGTTGGCTGCTGCTCTCAGCCGCGTACTTCTTGCCGCCCGAAAGCCTCGCGATCTCGGAGAGCTCGTAGTGGTCCACCGCCACCCGTTGACGTTGTCCGTCCTGCTCTACGAAGCCGTTGTCGGTGCCGTAGGCGATGGTGTGGACCGGCACCCCGGCCTCGCTCGCCGCCACCGCGGCACCTGAGGAGGAGCGGCCGATGTTGGTGGCGCCGTCTGAGAGGAGCACGATCGCAGCAGGCGCCACCGCCTCTGGATCGTCGGGGTCCGGGGGCACCAGCTTCAGCGCATCGAGGCTCGCGTACACCCCCTCACCGACGGCGGTTGAGGGGGCTAGCTCCACTGCGTCGATGGCTCGGTCGATCACGCCACGGTCGATCGTGGGCGGCACCGCGACGTTCGGGGTGCCAGCGAAGGTGACAAGGGCCACATTGAACCGCTCTGGCAGGGAGCCGATGAACGCCTTGGCTCCGGCCTGAGCGGCGGCCAGCCTGTTGGGGTCCACGTCCTCGGCCTCCATGGACCACGACACGTCGAGGGCGACGACCACGGTGGCGCGGTCTCGCGGCT
>DATITN010000235.1:0-22426 GCA_035467795.1 Arachnia sp.
GATCGGCAACGGATGGCAAGGAATGACGGCCATCATCGGGCCTGGGGACTTCTCCGGCGACGGGAACGTCGACGTACTGGCCCGGGATACGGCCGGCCTCTTGTGGCTGTACCGCGGCAACGGCCGCGGCGGCTGGATCTCTCCGGCCTTGCAGGTCGGCAACGGATGGCAGAGCCTGACCGCTGTCCTCGCGGTCGGCGACTTCGACGGGGGAGGCGCAAAGCAGTCGGTCGACTGCGCCGTGGTCGCCTGTGTCGCCCTGACGTTCGACGACGGGCCTTCCGCGTACACCGAGCGTCTGCTTGACATCCTGATCTCCCGGGACGCACCCGCCACCTTCTTCGTCGTGGGTAGCCAGGCGGTCAACCGGCCGGCGACAGTGAGGCGGCAGGAGGCGTCCGGCTTCGCGGTGGAGAACCACACCTACTCGCATCCCAACCTGACCAGCCTGAGCCGAGCCGGCCAGCTGAGTGAGGTGCAGAAAGCCGACGACGCCCTGGCCGCGGCCGGCGTGGCACGCAGCACGCTGCTGCGCCCCCCGTACGGGGCGTGGAACTCCGACACTCGCCAACTCGGCAAGCCGCTCATCCTGTGGTCAGTCGACCCGCGCGACTGGGATAACAAGACGGCCGATCAGGTCCGCTCCCACGTGGCATCGAACGCGACCGCAGGTTCCATCGTCCTGCTGCACGATTCCCACTCCACCACCGTGGACGCCGTCCCCGGAATCATCACCGATCTGCGGGCGCGCGGTCTCACCTTCGTGACCGTCGAGACGCTCGTGCCGTCGATGAAACCCGGAGACATCGTGCGAAGCCGCACCAACATCACCACGGCCGACAGCCAGCCAGCTGCCAAGTCTGACGACCTGCGGGCTCGGGACGGATCGATCCTCGAGCCTGACGTCGATGATGCGCCGTTCGTTTCAGACAAGTGATCCCGCCTCGGGTGATCCGGACCGCTTAGCTTAACCAATGGGGTTGCGGACCACCCCGGAAGTGACCCCGTCGTGTCCGCAGGCGTTTCCGCAGCGGCAGTCTGGGCCAGGGATCTTCCCAGCCGGTGGCGGCGGGGTTAGTCAGTTAGGGGTGCACCTAACCGCCCTGTCCGTGCACCACGTACTAGACTGACGCCGCACCGAACTAGGAGATCCAACCACATGGCTGAGCCCAGAATCCTCCCGTCCGCCGACCTGGACGACGGCGTCACCATCGGCGACGGATCGTCGGTCTGGCACCTCGCGCAGGTTCGCGGCGGTGCAGTACTCGGAGAGAACGTCATCGTGGGCCGCGGCGCCTACATCGGCAGCGGCGTCCACGTCGGCAACAACTGCAAGATCCAGAACTACGCGCTGGTGTACGAGCCGGCTTACCTGGAAGACGGCGTCTTCATCGGCCCCGCCGCAGTCCTGACCAACGACACGTTCCCCCGCGCCATCAACCCTGACGGAAGCGCCAAGAGCGCCCACGACTGGGAGCCAGTAGGCGTCACCCTCAGGCAGGGCGCCTCGGTGGGCGCCCGCGCCGTATGCGTGGCACCGGTCACAATCGGCGCCTGGGCGACGGTGGCGGCCGGCTCCGTCGTCACGCGCGACGTCCCCGATTACGCCCTCGTCGCCGGTGTCCCCGCTCGTCGGATCAAGTGGGTGGGCCGCTCAGGCTTCCCGCTCGAGCAGACCGGCGAGAACACCTTCCGCGACCCCAAGACCGGCGACGAATTTGAACAGTCCGGCGACACTCTGACACTGGTAAAGGAATCCGCATGACGTACGACTTCATCCCCCCGGCGAAGCCCTTGATCGGTGACGAGGAGCGTGCCGCGGTGGACCGCGTCCTGCGCTCCGGCATGATCGCACAGGGCCCGGAAGTGGCCGCCTTCGAGACCGAGTTCTCCGAGCACTTCAAGCTGGGGCGCGCCTGCGTCGCCGTCAACTCCGGCACCTCGGGCCTCCACCTCGGCCTGTTGAGCTGCGGCATCGGCGCGGGCGACGAGGTCATCGTCCCCTCCTTCACCTTCGCGGCCACAGCCAACTCCGTCGCCCTGACCGGCGCCAAGCCGATCTTCGCGGACATCTCCGAGGACGACTTCACGCTGGACCCGGCCTCCGTCGAGGCGTCGATCACCGAGCGCACCAAGGCGATCATGCCGGTGCACCTCTACGGCCACCCGGCCAAGATGGACCAGCTGCGCGCCATCGCGGACAAGCACGGACTCATGCTGTTCGAGGACGCCGCCCAGGCTCACGGCGCCGCACTCAACGGCACGCCCGTCGGCGCGTTCGGCGAGTTCGCCATGTTCTCGCTCTACCCCACCAAGAACATGACCTCCGGTGAGGGCGGCATGGTGTCCGCGGCGAACGCGGAGATCGAGCGCAACCTCCGGCTGTACCGCAACCAGGGCATGCTTCAGCAGTACCACAACGAGGTCGTCGGCCTGAACAACCGCATGACCGACATCCATGCCGCCATCGGCCGGGTGCAGTTGACCAAGGTGGGAGCTTGGACCAGGACCCGCCAGGAGAACGCTGCATTCCTCTCCGCCAACCTCGAGGGCGTGACTCCTCCGCCGATCGCCGACGGCGCCGTGCACGTCTTCCACCAGTACACGGTGCGCGTCGCGGGTGACCGCGACGGCCTGTCCAGGGCGTTGAAGGAGGAGTACAACGTGGGCTCCGGCATGTTCTACCCCGTGCCCAACCATCGCCTCAAGCCGTTCATGTCAGACGTAGAGCTGCCGGAGACGGAGCGCGCGGCGAAGGAGTGCCTGTCTCTGCCTGTGCACCCCTCGCTCAGCCAGGCGGATCTCGAGCGCATCGTGCTGGCCGTCAACGCCCTCGCAAAGGCGGGTGCGTGAGCATGGCCAACCTCCGCGCCGGCCTGATCGGGCTCGGCATGATGGGCCGACACCACGCCCGTAACCTCCGCTCCATCGACGGGGTGGACCTGGTGGCCGTCGCTGACGCCGCAGGCGACCCGCACGGTCTCGCTGGCGACCTCGAGGTCCTCCCCAACGTCGACGCCCTGCTCGAACAGGGGCTGGATTATGTGGTGGTGGCCGCTCCCACGATGTACCACGAGGAGATCGGGCTGAAACTGGCCGAGGCCGGCGTGCACGCGCTCATCGAGAAGCCGCTGGCGAAGACCGGCGACGGGGCACGCGCCCTGGCTCGGGCCTTCGCCGACAAGGGTCTTGTCGGGGCCGTCGGCCACATCGAGCGCTACAACCCCGCCCTGCAGAGCCTGCGCAAGCGGCTGGAGGCCGGGGACCTCGGCGACCTCTACCAGGTGTGCACCCGGCGTCAGGGTCCCTTCCCTGCCCGCATCGCCGACGTGGGGGTCATCAAGGACCTTGCCAGCCACGACATCGACCTCACCGCCTGGGTCACCCAGCGCAAGTACGAACTGGTGGCGGCCCGCACAATGTTCAAGGCCGGACGCGAGTACGAGGACATGGTCTCGGCCACCTGCCAACTCGAGGGCGGGCTCATGTCCAACCACCTCGTCAACTGGCTCACCCCCACGAAGGAGCGGCTCACCGTCGTCACCGGGGAGAAGGGGATGTTCATCGCGGACACCCTCACTGCGGACCTCACCTTCTACGCCAACGGCAGCATCGTCAACACCTGGGACGACATCGCGCAGTTCCGTGGCGTGTCCGAGGGCGATGTGACCCGCTACGAGATCCCGAAACCCGAGCCTCTTCGCACCGAGCACGAGAACTTCCGCGACGCCGTCTTGGGCAAGGACGCAGACATCGTCACCTTGGAGCAGGGCGCACGCGTCGTCGAGGTGTGCGAGGCCATGATCGAATCCGCGAGGACCAATCGGTTCATCGCCATCGATTGAGGACCGCAGCGTCCTGGCCCGGGCCACTCAGGCCAGGGCGTTCAATCCGGACCACGTGCCTCCGGCGGGATGCGTGAGCGTGACGCGGGGCAGCAGGCTGCCGGTTCCGTTGCCCGGATAGAGGAACATCACACCAGTACTCCTCTGACGTGCCACCAGGTCGGGGACACGGTCACCATTGACGTCGTTGACGCCCTCAAGCATGTCCATGCCTCCCCATCCGGTTCCGATCCTGGTCCGCGGGAGCAGGCTGCCCGTTCCATTGCCCGGGTAGAACCACAGGTAGCCGGTGGCGCGCTCCCGCGCGATCAGGTCAGGGTTCCCGTCTGAGTTGAAGTCTCCAGTGGAGACGAGCAGATCCATGACGTTCCACCCAGTGCCGATACGCTGTCGGGTCTGACCACTGAACGTGTCGCCCTTGTAGAGCCAGAGCTCCCCTGTCGACTTCTGCACGGAGAGCACGTCCGTCCTGCCGTCGCCATTGAAGTCGCCGACGCCGGCGATGTCGCCCATACCGTTCCATCCGTTGCCGATCTTCTTCCGGGTGGGTCCCCCGTATCCATACCCGACGTACAGGTAGAGGTCGCCCGTCGTCGACTCACGTGCGATGAAGTCGCTGCTGCCGTCGCCGTTGGCGTCTCCAACCACCTCAAGGAGGTTCATCACACCCCAGCCGGTGCCGATCTGTTGCCTGGTGAACTGTCCCCGCTCGTTGCCCGCGTAGCGCCACAGCCTCCCGTCCGGGCTGCGTGCGAGGAGGTCGTTCTTCCAGTCGCCGTTGAGGTCGTTGAGGAAGCCGGTTCGCGTCGGCAAGGGCTTCGGGAACGTCGTGAACTGGTAGCTCCCGCAGGTGCGGTTGTAGTCGCGGGTGTCGTCGTACCACTGCGAGATGTACACGCGTCCGCCGGAGAAGCTCGCCTGGGTGCAGCGGTCGATCGCCTCGGTCGGGTAGTCGAGGCGACCCGCGGTGGCCCATACGGGGACGTTAGGGAGCTTCCAGGTGCCGACGATCTCGTTCCAGCCGTTGGTGTACGAGTAGAGCCCGTAGCTGTATCCGGAGTCGGAGAGGCCGCGCATGAAGCCCTCCACGACGGCGCGGTTGAGTGCGCGCTTCGCGGCGGTCCCCGTCGGCCACGGCTGGGCGGGCCTGGGCTCGACGTCGATCCACACCACCGGCGGCTTCCACCCCACCTGGGACAGGTAGGCGACCGAGTCCTTCGCCTGCGCATAGCCGACGTTACTCAGCCTCGCCGCGAGGGTGGTTGAACGCCACGGACCCCACGTGCCGTATTTGGTCAGCTGGGCCGAGGTGGGATACGTGGCCATCCCATAGGCGTGAGCAGGCTTGGACCGCGCCGTCACCCACTGCACCTGACTGGCCAGGCAGGGGTTCAGCGTGAAACTCAGCCCCTTCGTCAATCCGACGATGACGAACTGGGTGCTGTCCGGCGGCATCGGGAGACCGTAACCGTCGGGGGCCGGGCACTGGGGCCACGAGACGTCGTGGCCGAGGAGATCCGCCGCTTGCGCGGGGGTGCTCACGAACGACGCGAGAAGGATGAGGACGCTCACCAGGAGGCGCGACACGATCGCTCTTCTTGGCGTCCGCTGCTGCGCTGACATGACGCCTACCAATCGTCTGGTCTTACATCCATAGTGCGCCTGTGCGCGGGAAATTGCCATGGGAGAACGCCGGTGAATGGGGTGTCCATGCACCGGACGTGCCGATCCGATGCCATCGGCCCCCCCGCGGGACGGCCCGCGTATGCCGACGGGCATCATCTACAGTGTCCACGTGTCCAAAGTCTTGACTTCCCTCCCCGTCGGCGAGCGCGTCGGCATCGCTTTCTCCGGCGGGCTCGATACCTCCGTCGCCGTCGCGTGGATGCGCGAGGCCGGAGCCGTGCCCTGCACCTACACCGCCGACATCGGCCAGTACGACGAGCCTGACATCGATTCGGTTCCCGGCCGCGCGGTGCAGTACGGCGCGGAGCTGTCGCGGCTGGTGGACTGCCGTGCCCACCTCGTCGAGGAAGGCCTCTCCGCCCTCGCGTGCGGCGCCTTCCACATCCGCTCGGCCGGCAGGGCGTACTTCAACACAACCCCCATCGGCCGCGCCGTCACCGGCACGCTGCTGGTCCGCGCCATGGCCGAAGACAACGTCTTCATCTGGGGCGACGGCTCCACCTACAAGGGCAACGACATCGAGCGGTTCTACCGCTACGGCCTCATGGCCAACCCGCAGCTGCGCATCTACAAGCCGTGGCTGGACGAGGAGTTCGTCCACCAGCTCGGGGGCCGCGACGAGATGAGCCAGTGGCTCTCCGAGCGCAAGCTCCCCTACCGCGACTCCAAGGAGAAGGCCTACTCCACGGACGCCAACATCTGGGGCGCCACCCACGAGGCCAAGACCCTCGAGGACCTCAACGTGTCGCTGGAGACTGTTGAGCCCATCATGGGAGTCAAGTACTGGGACCCGACGGTGGCCATCGCCACCGAGGACGTGACCGTCCGCTTCGAGCTGGGCCGGCCCGTCGCGCTCAACGGCACCCGCTTCGACGATCCCGTCGCGCTCGTCATGGAGGCCAACGCCATCGGCGGCCGCCACGGCCTGGGGATGAGCGATCAGATCGAGAACCGCATCATCGAGGCGAAGTCCCGGGGCATCTACGAGGCCCCCGGCATGGCGCTGCTGTGGATCGCCTACGAGCGCCTGCTCAGCGCCATCCACAACGAGGACACGCTCGCGAACTACCGCTCCCAGGGCCTCCAGCTCGGCCGGCTGCTGTACGAGGGCCGTTGGCTGGACCCGCAGTCGCTGATGCTGCGCGAGTCCATCCAGCGCTGGGTGGCCTCCGCCGTGACCGGCGAGGTGGATGTGAGGTTGCGTCGCGGCGACGACTACACCATCCTGGACACCCGCGGCCCCCACCTCTCCTACCAGCCGCACAAGCTGTCCATGGAACGCGTCGAAGACGCCGCCTTCGGACCCACGGACCGCATCGGGCAGCTGACCATGCGCAACCTGCACATCGCCGATTCGCGCGAGAAGCTGGAGCTGTACGCGGCACAGGGGACGCTGTTGGCGGGCCACCAGGATCTGATCGGGCGCCTCGAGGCGGGCGGTGCTGCCGCCATCGCCGAGCTCGGCGCAACCGGCCCGTCGGACGTCGATGAGGCAGTCGCCAGCTCCTCAATGGAGTCCGGCACCGACTGACCCCGGGCACCCTCCGCCCCGAAACACCCGAGCCGCCGCTCACCTGCCCAGCATGGTGAGCGGCGGTTTCACAGTGGCCGAAAGTCAACTCCCCCCGGCGCAAGGTGAACGGCAGGCAACGTTGCTTGTCACCGCATGCCCGTCGCGCAGCGCCAGGACCCCCACCCGAAAATGTGAGTATCCATACTCAATTCACCGATGCTGAATACTCACATTAATCAGGTAGGCGCCCCCATTCCTGGGACCGGGGCGCGGCCCGGTTGTTGGCAACGTTGGTGCTTGGGATTCCACCCATGACGGCAGCAGCAGCGAGGGGCAGCTATGGCTGAAATGACACAGTGTGTGAGGTACAGAAACGTCTTCCTCCACCCACTACTCGACGACGGGGTCACTCCGGACTCCCGAAGCGAGCGACGAGAACAGGCCATGGTGCGGGCGCAGGCGGAGACGATGTGCGCCCAATGCCCACGGCTGGCCGCGTGCCTCACCGACGCGGTGACCAAGTTCGACGTCGCCGGCTTCGTCGCGGGCACCACCAGGCGGCAGCGGCAGGAGATCCGTGCCCGGCTCGCCGTCGAGGTGGCTCCGGAGGACTTCGACTCCGCCGTCGGGGTCAAGTCAGGGCGACAGTACGACCCGCACGAGATCTACCGGCTCCGCGCCGCCCATCCGGACCTGCCGCTGGTGGTGATCGCCAGCAGGATCGGCTGCTCCGTCTCCACCATCAAACGCCACCTCCGCAAGATCGAGGAGGAAGGGCTCGCTAGGCGCAGGCCGGAACGGCCGGCCCCGACGCCCGTCGAGGTGATGACGGTGGCCTCCGACGTGCTGCGAGGGTCGCGGCGCGTGGTCGCGGCCTGAGGCCACCGTCGCCGGATGCTCGGAGCAGTTTCGCCAAATCCTTGAATCCGCCGCACTGATCAGGTGAGAGTGGGGGCATGACCCGAATCGGCTTCCATGCCTCCCACGAACAGATCTCGCCGCGCCAACTGCTCCTCGACGTCCAGCAGGCCGAGCGCGTCGGCTTCGACATGGCGATGTGCTCGGACCACTACAAGCCGTGGTCGGAGCGGCAGGGGCACTCCGGCTACACGTGGTCCTGGCTCGGTGCCGCGCTGGCGACCACCGGCCTGGACCTCGGGTGCGTCTGCGCACCCGGCCAGCGCTACCACCCCGCCGTCGTGGCGCAGAAGATCGGCACGCTGGCGCAGATGTTCCCGGGGCGCTTCTGGACGGCCCTGGCCAGCGGCGAGGCCATGAACGAGTCGATCACCGGGGACCGCTGGCCCCCGAAGGACGAGCGGGTCGCGCGCCTCGAGGAGTGCGTCGACGTGATCCGCCGCCTCCTGGACGGCGAGGAGGTCAGCCACACCGGCCTGATCACCGTCGACCGCGCGAAGGTATGGGACCGGCCTGAGGAGCCGCCGTCGCTGCTCGTCCCGGCCGTCTCAGCGGCATCGGCGGCGCGGGCAGCGGCCTGGGCGGACGGCCTCATCACCGTCAACCAGGACCTCGACACGCTGCGCGAGGTGATCGCGGCCTACCGAGGGGCCGGCGGGCGCGGACCGGTGGCGCTCCAGCTACATCTGTCGTGGGCGCCCACCATGGAGGAGGCCGAACAGATCGCCTTCGACCAATGGCGCTCGAACGTGCTGGGCGAGCCGCTCGCCTGGGACATCGCCACCGTCGAAGGCTTCGACGCGGCCTCGGAGCACGTCACCCTGGAGTCGGTGCGCGACGTGGTGCGCATCTCGTCGGACCTGGACCAGCACGTCGCGTGGATCCGGGAGTACGCAGACCTCGGCTTCGATGACATCTACCTGCATTACGTAGGCCAGGACCAGTCCGACTACCTCGACGCGTTCGGCGCGCACGTCCTCCCCAAGGTCCGGTGACGAGGATGAGGATCACCGACACCAGCGACCTGTGGTGGAAGAGCGCAGTGGTCTACTGCCTGGACATCGAGACTTACCTTGACTCCAACGGCGACGGGGTGGGAGACCTCGGCGGCCTGTCGCAACGCATCGACTACCTCGCCCAACTCGGCATCACCTGCCTGTGGCTGATGCCGTTCTACCCCTCCCCTGACCGCGACGACGGCTACGACGTCAAGGACTTCTACGGCGTCGACCCGCGGCTGGGCAACCACGGCGAACTCGTCGAGGTGATCCGCACCGCCCACGACCGCGGCATCCGCGTGATCGCGGACCTCATCGTCAACCACACCTCGGACCAGCATCCCTGGTTCGTGGCGTCGCGACGCAGCACCACCAACCCGTTCCGCGACTACTACGTATGGCGCGACACCGACCCGGGGGACACCTCCGCCGAGGTGGTCTTCCCGGACGAGGAGGACAGCATCTGGACCAAGGACGATCGCACCGGCGAGTGGTACCTGCACCACTTCTACTCGCACCAGCCGGACCTCAACCTGGCCAATCCTGCGGTGATGGACGAGATCCTTCGCACCGTCGGCTTCTGGCTGGAGCTCGGCATCGACGGATTCCGGGTGGACGCCGTGCCGTTCCTCCTCCAGAACGCGGCGAATACCGGCACGCAGACCATGGCGGTCAACCCACACGACGTGATCAGGCAGCTGCGCGCCTTCATGCAGCGACGCAAGGGCCACGCGATGCTGCTGGGCGAGGTCAACGTCCCTCACGCGGAGCAGCGGAAGTTCTTCGGCGGCGACGCGGGCGACGAGCTGCAGATGATGTTCGACTTCATCGCCATGCAGGCCACCTACCTGTCGATGGCGCGCGAGGACCCCCGCCCGCTGGTCAAGGCCCTGGAGACCCGCCCGACAATCCACCCGACGTGTCAGTGGGCCACCTTCCTGCGCAACCACGACGAGCTGACGCTGGACAAGCTCACCGACTCCCAGCGCCAGGAGGTGTTCGACGCGTTCGGGCCGGAGCCGGAGATGCAGGTCTACGATCGCGGGCTCAAGCGGAGGCTGCCGCCCATGCTCGGCGGTGACCCTCGCCGGGTGCGGATGGCCTACAGCCTGATGTTCTCCCTGCCTGGCACCCCCACCCTGTACTACGGAGAGGAGCTCGGGATGGGCGAAGATCTTGCGGCACCCGGCCGGATGGCGGTGCGCACCCCCATGCAGTGGGGGCCCGGCCGCAACGGCGACTTCTCGACAGCGGCCCCGAGCAAGCTGATTCAGCGCGTCGTGCCCGACGGATACGGGCCGAAGCACGTCAACTTCGCGGACCAGGAACATGATCCGGACTCGCTGTGGGGGTTCTTGCGCACGCTGATCGGCGTGCGGCGCCGTCGGCCGGAGCTGGGATGGGGAGAGTTCTCGGTGATCCCGACGGAGGAGCGGTCGGTATTGGCGCATCGGGTGTCGCTTGAGGGGTCAGCGGCGGTGGCGGTGCACAACTTCTCGGCTGATCCGGTGTCGGTGTCGCTGCCGGACGTCCTCGGGGACGACGATGTGGTGGAGGACCTGCTCGACGGCGACGCGATGGTGGTGCACGACGGCGACCTGTCGGTCTCCTTGGAGGGGTACGGCTACCGCTGGTTCCGCGTGCGGCGCCCCGCTTCCTGAGGAGGCCCGGCCGCGCTACGGCGGGTGGGCCTCAGGGAAGGCCGGGGAACCAGCGGGCCAGCTCTTCGACCGTGCCGAGGTCGGCGAAGTTGCCCGTGACGGCGTCGGCAGACTCCTTGACCACGTCCGGGGCGTCACCCATCGCCACGCCGCGACCCGCCCACTCCAGCATCTCGATGTCGTTGCGGCCGTCCCCGATGGCCAACACGTCGGCCGGGTCGATACCCAGCTCGTCGCACACGATCTGCAGCCCGTGCGCCTTGTCAACGCCCTTCGGGGCGATGTCCAGCCAAGCCGACCAGCCGATGAAGTAGGCCACCTCGTGGAGTCCGAGCTGACTGACCATCCCGTTGAACACCTCCTCGGAGCTGTGGGGGTCACGCACGATGACGCGCGACACTTCCCGCGACGCCAGCTTCTCGATGCTCTCGATCGCCACGTCACCCTGCAGCTCCCCGTCGGGGAACGGGCGGTTGACCCGCCAGTGCAGCCCGTCCTGGACGGCGATGCAGGCGCTGGGTGCCAGCTCCGCGACCCTGTGGACCGTCTCGCGGGGGTCGAAGCGGGTCTCGTGGCGCACCTCGAAGGGCGGATGCGTGACCACCATGGCGCCATTGGAGGTCACCGCCCAACCGGGCGGAAGGTCCAGGTGGTCGAAGATGATCTCAGTGGAGATCCACGACCGTCCCGTCGACAACACCACCGGCACCCCGGCGTCGATGACGCGGCGTACGGCGGCCCGCACCTCCGGCGGCATGTCGCCGAACGGGTCGACGAGCGTGCCGTCGATGTCGAGCGCCACCAGTTGGGGGCTGAACTTCATCTACGCGTTACCTCTCTTAACTGGCGCCGGCGGGCCGGCGTGCCGTGAGCCTGCCAGATCCGCGTGAACGCCCGGTGACCTCCGGCCGAACGACGGGTGCTAAGCCGGCGGGACAAGCGCCTCACGGCCGCCCAGGTAGGGGCGCAGCGCCTCGGGGACGCGCACCGAGCCGTCGGCCTGCTGGTGGTTCTCCAGCAGCATGATGATGATGCGGGTCATCGCGCACAGCGTGCCGTTGAGGGTGGCGACAGGGCGGACCCCGTCGTCGAACCGCCCGCGGATGCCGAGACGCCGGGCCTGGAACTCGGTGCAGTTGGACGTGGAGGTGACCTCCCGGTAGCGCTGCTGCGTGGGCAGCCAGGCATAGCAGTCGAACTTGCGGGCCGCCGACAGGCCGAGATCCCCCGAGGCCACGTCGAGTACCTGGAACGGCACCTCCAGCAGGCTGAGGAACTCCTTCTCGAAGCCGAGCAGCTTCTGGTGCCACTCCTCCGCATCCGCCGGGTCGCAGTGGACGAACATCTCCACCTTGTCGAACCAGTGCACGCGGAAGATGCCGCGGGTGTCGCGGCCGTGGGAGCCGGCCTCGCGGCGGAAACACGGCGAGTACGCGACGTACTGCCGGGGCAGAGAGGCGCGCTCGAGGATCTCGCCCGAGTGATAGGCGGCGAGCGCAACCTCGGACGTGCCGACGAGGTAGAGGTCGTCGGCGGGAAGGTGGTAGACGTCCTGGGCCGCCTGGCCGAGGAAGCCCGTGCCCTCCATGGCAGACGGCTTCACCAGCGCCGGCGGGATCATCGGGGTGAAGCCCCACTCCGCCGCCTTCGTCATGGCGAGGTTCAGCAGCGCCAGCTCCAGCTGCGCGCCCACACCGGTGAGGACGTAGAACCGCGACCCGGAGATCTTCGTGCCGCGCTCCATGTCGATGGCGCTCAGGAGCTCGCCGATCTCCAGGTGATCCTTGGGTGTGAAGCCCTCCGCGGCGAAGTCGCGCGGCGAGCCTATGGTCTCCAGCACCACGCCCTCGTCCTCGCCGCCCTCGGGGACGCCGTCGAGGACGAGGTTGCCGAGCTGCTTCATCAGGGTGGTGAAGTGGGCCTCGGTGGTGTCGACGGAGGCCTGGGCCGCCTTCACGTCCGCCGCCAGCTGCCCGGTGCGTTGAAGCAGGGCCGCACGCTCCTCGCCTTTCGCCTTGGCCACCTCCTTACCGAGGCCCTTCTGCTCGGCGCGCAGCGTCTCGAAGGCGAGGATGGTGGAGCGGCGGGCCTCATCGGCTGCGATCAGGTCATCGACGAGCTCGACCGAGGCGCCGCGCGCGGCCTGGGAGCGTCGGATGCGGTCTGGATCCGTGCGGAGCCACTTGGGATCGATCATGGCCCCAACCTTACCGACGTCGGGCTCCTCGCCCCGCGTGCCCCGATCCCCTCCTTGGGAGGGAGCAGAGTTGAGCCGCCCGAGCGGTTGAGGGTCGCATAGGGTGGGTGGGTGACTCACGGGCAGGCGACGGGGCGACGGGAGCCGATCTCCGCCGAGATCTGGGTACTCGTTGCCGCCGCGATGATCATCGCGCTCGGCTTCGGCATCGTCGCCCCCATCCTCCCCCAGTTCGCGCGCTCCTTCGACGTCGGGTTGATGGCCGCGTCGTCGATCGTGTCGGTCTTCGCTCTCGTCAGGCTGCTGTTCGCCCCCGCCGGTGGCGCCCTGGTCAACAAGCTCGGGGAGCGGCGGGTCTACATCGTCGGCCTGCTCGTCGTGGGCACCTCCAGCGTGCTCAGCGGCCTGGCCACCAACTTCTGGTGGCTGCTGGTGTTCCGGGGCATCGGCGGCATGGGCTCGGTGATGTTCACCGTCTCGGCGATGGCGCTGCTGGTGCGGCTGTCTCCCCCCGCCCAGCGGGGGCACACGTCATCCCTGTACGGCACCGCATTCCTGCTCGGCAGCATCTTCGGCCCCATCCTGGGCTCCGCCATGCAGGGCCTGGGGCTGCGGATCCCGTTCTTCATCTACGCCGGCGCGGTGTTCACCGCGGCCGCGGTGGTGGTGGTGTTCCTGCGCGGCGGCACCGGAGGCCGCCCCGTCGCCGGAGAAGCCCGCGACACCCTCTCCCTCGCCGAGGCCATCGGTCTTCCCTATTACCGGGCGCTGCTGGTCACCGGCTTCGCGCACGGCTGGTCCAACTTCGGGGTGCGCATCGCGTTGCTACCGCTGATGGCCGCGGCCATCCCCACCATCGGCACCCAGGCAGCCGGGATCGCGCTCACCCTCTTCGCGCTCGGCAACGCCGTCACCCAGCAGGCCACCGGCCGCCTCGTGGACCGGGTGGGGCGCCGGCCGTTCCTGGTGGTGGGCCTCGCTGTGTCCGCGCTGGCCACCGTCTTCTTCGGCTGGGTGGACAACCTGTGGATCTTCCTCGCCCTCTCGGCGCTGGCCGGGGCCGGGGCCGCGTTCATCGGGCCCGCCTCGCAGGCCCTCATGGCAGACATCATCGGCTCCAACCGCAGCGGCGGCCAGGCCCTGTCCACCTACTCGATGTCGATGGACCTCGGATCCATCGCCGGCACCTTGGTGGCCGGGGCGATCGCCGACGCCGTCGGCTTCGGCTGGGCCTTCGCCGTCACCGGCATCGTCATGGGCGCGGCCGTGGTGCCCTGGTTGTTCGTCCGCGGGCGCCCCTGGCGCG
This sequence comes from Arachnia sp., assembly GCA_035467795.1. Taxonomy (GTDB): domain Bacteria; phylum Actinomycetota; class Actinomycetes; order Propionibacteriales; family Propionibacteriaceae; genus Arachnia. Next base: position 14,125 of record DATITN010000235.1, read on the forward strand.
CTCGAACCTGACTGAGCCCGCGACGCCCCCAGCTCGGCGCGCGGTGGAAGAATCGGGTCCATGATGCGACGGTCGCCGGTGACGGTCGCGGCGACACTGTCCTTCGGTGCCGCCTTCCTGCTGTGGACGCTGTTGCTGCCCACCTTCGTCGACGATCTCTGGCCTCACTCCCCCGTCTCTGACCGTTCCGTGGTGGGACAGGCGGCTGCCGCGGTGGCGTTCATCACCGCGCCCACCCTCGTCTATCCGGCCCTGCTCGTCACGTCATGGTGGGCGTCCCGGCGGCAGTTCCTCGCCATCGCCCGGGCGATCCTCATCGCGGTGGTGCTGGCAGTCGCCGGCACGGCGCTGCTCAAGCTCACCGTCGGCCGCGACCGTCCGGAGAGCCCCTGGGACTACCTCGTCAGCGGCGATCCGCTGAGCTACCCGTCGGCGCACACCGTCGCCATCACTGTCGCGGCGATGCTTCTGGGCATCCTCACCACCATCACGCGGCGGCCCCGCAGGGTCGTGCTGGCTGCGCGCACGGTGGGCGTCGTGACGGTCCTGGTGGTGGCGGCGGACCGGCTGCTCCTCGGCGCCCACTTCGTCACCGACGTGGTGGGCGGACTCCTGTTCGGCGGCTTCGTCGCTTCCCTGGCGTGCCTGATCGCGGACGTGCACATGCTTCCCCTGCCTCCCGCCCACACAGGGCCGGGGCGTCTGGTCGTGGTGTACAACCCGACGAAGGTGCGCGACCTCGCCGGCCTGCACCGCCTCGTCGGGCACGAGGCGGAGGTGCGCGGCTGGGAGCCGCCGATCTGGCTGGCCACCACCGAGCACGATCCCGGCGGGAGCATGGCGCGGGCCGCGCTGGAATCGGAGGCGGACCTGGTGCTGGTCGTCGGCGGCGACGGCACCGTGCGTGAGGTGGTCGCCGCGCTGGCAGGGAGCGCGGTGCCCGTGGCCATCCTCCCCTCCGGCACGGGCAACCTGCTCGCCCGCAACCTGGGCGTGCCGCGCGACGCGGGACGCGCGATCGCGCTGGCGTTCACGGGCGAGGCGCAGGACATGGACCTACTGCGCTACGAGGACCTCGACGGCGGGGTCGCGGGTGTCGCGGCGGTGATGGTGGGGCTCGGCGCGGATGCCGCCGTCCTCCACGACACCGACGAGGCCCTCAAGCGGGCACTGGGGCCCGCGGCATACGTGTGGGCGGGGATCAGTCACATCAGGGCACGGCCGGTGTCGCTGCGGCTCACCGTCGACGGCGGAGAGCCGCTGGAGCGGGACGCGTCGTTGGTGGAGGTGGGCAACGTGGGCGACCTGTACCCGGGGGTGTCGCTGATGCCCGCGGCGAGCGCGCACGACGGTTCGCTGGAGGTGCTGGTCGCTTCGCCGCGGACGGCCGGCGACGTGGCGCGGATGATCGGTGGGGTGCTCAGGCAGGCGTCTGAGGAGCCGCTCCTGGACCGTTTCGACGCTCGGAGCGTGACGGCGGAATACGCCGAGCCGGTGCTGTGCCAGGTTGACGGCGACGTGGTGGGGACGGTGCGGCGGATCCGCTTCGACGTGGTGCCGGCGGCGGTGCGGGTGGTCCTGCCTCAACCCGGTGCCTGAGGCCCCATTCCCGCTGGCTGAGGTGCCGCGCAGCGGCCTCGAAGCCTAGAGAGAGTGACCTTGTCAGCGCACGTTTCATAGGCTTAGAGGCTCGTCGCTGACGCTCCTCGCGCCTCAGCCAACGGAAGGGCACCTCAGCCAGCGGAACCTGGGCCCCTTCGCGGCACCTCAGCCAACGGGAGAGCGCCTCAGCCGAGGGTGCGGATCCACTTCGCGGCGGCGTCGAACTCCTCGTCGCTGAAGCCGTGGCCGACGACGGGCCGTGCCTTGTCCGCGCGCGGGTAGGACCCCAGGAAGTGCACCGTGGGGCAGACCCGGTGCAAGCCCTCCATCGCCTCCTCGACACGCTTGTCGTGCAGGTGCCCCTCAACGTCGATCGAGAAGCAGTAGGAGCCGAGCGTCGTCTTCGTGGGCCGCGACTCGATCCGGCTGAGGTTCACCCCGCGCACCGCGAACTGCTCCAGGATCTCCAGGAGCGCGCCCGCGTGATCCTCGCGCATGTAGGCCACCAGGGTGGTCTTGTCCGCGCCCGTCCGCTCCGGCACAGGCCCCGCGACACCCACCTCCACGAATCGCGTGACCGCCCCCGGGTTGTCCTCGATCTGATAGGCCAGCTCATCGAGGCCGTACAGCTCCCCCGCGACCCTCGCGCAGACCGCCGCGTCGTAGCGCGAGTCCGGGCGGGCCACCTCGGCGGCGGCGCCGGCCGTGGACCCGGCCTCGGTGATATGCGCCTGGGGCACCATGAGGCCGAGCCAGTCGCGGCACTGGGCGGCCGCGTGGCCGTGGGTCAGGACCTGCTGGACGTCATCGAGCCGGGTGCCCGGGCGCACGTACAGCCCGAACTCGACGGGGATGACGATCTCGCCGCGGATGGCCAGCGGAGCGCCGGCGATCAGCTCGTCGAGGGTGGCCGAGACCCCGCCCTCGACAGAGTTCTCGATGGGCACGACGGCGCCGCGCACGTGGCCGAGCCGCACCGCGTCGAGCGCCTCGCGGACGCTGGCGAACGCGATCGCGTCATCGTCGGTGATGGTGCGCAACGCTTGATGGGTGAAGGTCCCCGCGGGGCCGAAGTATCCGAGCACGCCCCTCAGGGTAGGCCATCAGCATCGGCCCTCAGCCGCGGTGGGGCAGCCAGACCCGCATCGTGGCCGGGCCGCGATTCCCCCAGGCATGGTATGGCGTGAGCCGAACCCGGCGCGACTCTCCGGCGCCCTGTGGCCCCGGGGACGTCGCATACGGCCACTCGGCTTCCTCATCCGGGAGCACCTGGATGCTGACCACGACGTCGCCGTCGCGCTCCTGGACGCCAGCCTCGACCTCCACCACGGCCCGCGCCACGTCGGCCCCGAGGTCGATGGACTCCAAGGCGTGGACCAGGGGGCCGCGGGCGACGGCCACCTGGCCTGTCACCGTGTCGATCCGCTGGTCAGGGAACAGGAACCTGGGCGCCATCGGCAGCGTGAGGACGATGGTGTCGCCGACGGAGAGCACCCGCGACACAGCCGCATGGCCGGTGCTCACGGGCACAACGCCGTCGCCGACGTCCAGGGTGGCGCCGTCGGCCCACGCGGGCACGCGCAGCGCCAATCGCCACTCGGCGGGCGCCTCCGCCACCGTGATCCGGATCACGCCGTCGTGCGGGTAGGCCGTGTCCACGTCCAACTCGACGCTCCCGCCGGGCAGATCGGCCGCGACTCGACCCGACATGTACTGCTCGATCTGGACCATGTCACCCGAGGTGGTGGCGACGAGCGACGCCAGCGACGAGAGTGTCCTGGCGACGTTCGTCGGGCAGCAGGACACGTGGTACCAGGGGGCGCGCAGCGAGGAGTCTGCACGCGGGCTGGCTGTGTCGGGCGCCGGCACATCGCCCTCGGTCCGGCGGTAGAGGGTGTTGGCGTAGAAGAAACCGCGGCCGTCCTCCGCGGGCGAGGTGGCGACGATGTTGTAGAGGATCCGCTCCACCATGTCCGCGTACGTGGCCTCACCGGTGGCGAGCAGCAGACGCTGGCTGAGCATGATCGCGCCAATCCCGGCGCACGTCTCGGAGTAGGAGCGGTCCGGCGGCAGCTCGAAGTCGTCGCCGAACGCCTCGCCCGTGTGCCGCGACCCCATCCCGCCGCTCACATAGGTCCGACGCGCGAAGGTGTTGCGGGCCTGGCGGATGATGGCGTCCAGCAGCTCACCGTCGCCCTGGTCGACGGCGACATCCACCGCCCCCGCAGCCAGGTACATGGCGCGCACTGCGTGCCCCCGCGACACCTCCGCCTCCCGCACGGGGATGTCGTCCTGGTAGTAGGAGCGACCCCACTCGATGTCGGCCAGCCGGCCGTGGCCGCGTCGGTCGATGAAGAGCGCCGCCTGGCGGGTGTACTTGTCGTCGCCCGTCAGCCGCCCCAGCTCCGCCAGCGCGACCTCAATCTCGGGATGGCCCGGCACCTTGTCGCGGCCGCCGTCCCCGAACTCCGCGCACACGTGATCGGCTGCTCGGATCGCGGCCTCGACGAAGCCGTCGCGGCCGAACGTACGGGCGCGGGCGACGGCGGCCTGGAAGAGGTGTCCGAAGCAGTACAGCTCGTGGCCCCACTCGAAGTCCGAGTAGCGCGGCTGCTGCCCGGGACGGCCGAACATGGTGTTGAGGTAGCCGCCCGGCTCCTGCACCGGCAGGATGCGGGCCGCGAGGGCCTCGAAGCGCTCGTTCATCTCCGGGGAGCCGGTGCGGCCGTGCTCCCACGCGATGGCCTCCATGAGCTTGTAGACGTCGGAGTCGGAGAACTCGCGGCCGCGGCGCCCCTCGACGAGGCCGCCGCGGACGGCGAGGTCGAAGTTGGGGATCCAGCCCTCGCTCTCCATCCAGTCCTGGGCGTGGGCGATCATCACCGACGCGTTGAGCTGCTGCCGGTCCGCCCAGAAGCCCCCGGTAATGGTGACGTCGTCGATGCCGAGCGGGCTCAGCGCGCCCGTGCTGGGCGCGATCGGCTTCCCATGGTCAAGCGGGAGGGTGGTGGTCATGAGTGGCTCCTGGTCACTTGACTGCGCCGACGGCGAGGCCGTCGCGCAACGACTTGTAGGACAGTGAGTAGACGATGAGAATCGGGATGGAGGTGAGCACCGCGAGGGCCATCAGCCCGGGCCAGTTGATGCCGAACGCCGAGACCTGCTGCGACAACAGGGCTGACAGCGGGTACGTCCCGGGTGCAAGGAAGAAGTTGACGGCGTAGAGGAACTCACCCCACGCCAACAGGAAGACGAGCGTGCCGACGGTGAAGACGCCGTTGCGCGCCAGCGGCAACACGATGGACCAGAAGGTGCGCGGCATCGAGGCCCCGTCGATCTGCGCGGCCTCCTCCAACGCGGGAGGGATGGCCCGGAAGAAGGGCCGCAGCAGCATGACCGCGAAGGGGATGAGGAGCGCCGCGTCCGCGATAATGACGCCCACCATGGTGTCCAGCAGCTTCCACGAGCCGAAGATCTGGAACAGCGGAATGATGTTGGCCGTCTGCGGGGCCATCTGGAAGACGATGAGGAGCCCGAGCCCCAGCGAGGCGATCCACCCCTTGATGTGCGCCAGGCCGTAGGCGGCGGGCACAGCCAACAGGAGGACCAGTGCGGTGGTGCCGACCGCGATGATGACCGACTGGCGCAGCGCCACCCACAGGGCCGGGCCCATCGCGTCGGTGTACGCGGCGACGGTCGGGTTGAACGAGAACGGCGAGCCGAAGACCTCGGCGGACGGCTTGAAGCTCGTGAGCACGATCCAGAAGAGGGGGAGTCCATAGAGGATGGTCAGGAGGGCCTTGATGACCCCGGTCACAGGGCCGGTGCGGGTATTCACTCCTTCTCCTCCTTCAGGATCGAGCGGGCGTAGACGGCGGCGAGGACGAGCACCAGGGCGACAGCGATGACCGACGTGGCGGCGCCGAGCCCGTAGTCGTAGCGCTGGAACGCCTGAAGGAATCCCAGGAACGGCAGTGTGTTGGTGGCCGTGCCCGGGCCCCCGTAGGTCATCACGTAGATGTAGTCGAAGGAGCGGAAGCCGTAGACGACGGTGAGGATCAGGAGGACCAGGGTGGTCGGCCGCACCGCGGGCAGCATGACGTGACGCACCTCCTGCCAACGGTTCGCGCCGTCGAGCGCCGCGGCCTCGAACTGCTCGGTGTCGATCTGCATGAGCGCCGCCCGAAACACGAGGACGTTGAACGGGATGACCGCCCACGAGCACACGAAGGCAACCGACATCAGCGCCCAGGTCTGGTCGTAGAGGAAGGGGAAGGCGGTGTCGGTGAGTCCCAGACCCAGCGCGATGCTGTTGATGAGACCCTCCTTCGCGAAGAGGAACTTCCACACCGAGCCGTTCACGACAGGGGGTAGCGCCCAACAGAAGACCATGACGGCCAGCACGATGCTGGACCACCGTCCGGTGGTGCGCAGAGCGATGGCTCCGGCGAGGCCCAGGAGCATGCCGGTGGCGGTGACAACGACGACGAAGGCCCCGGTCCGCAGCAGCGCGGCCTGCATCTCACCCGACTCCAGGGCCCGGATGTAGTTGCCCAGGCCCACGCTCTCCCACGGCTTGTTCAGGGTTCCACTGGTTACCGCCGAGAAGGACATCCGTACCAGCTGGATCAGGGGAAACAATGAGAAGGCGGCGAGGAAGGCCGCCGCAGGCAGGGCGAAAGTCCAGTGGTGGCGGCGGGCCCGGCGGTGGCCGGTCGGCCGTGCGGCAACGGCGAGAGTCGACATCTGCATCCTCCGTGGAAGAGCCCTGAGGGGCGCGGCGGGTGATGCCGCGCCCCTCAGGGGATTGCTGGCTGACTACTGGATGACGGAGCTGAGCTTGTCGACGACGGCCTGAGCCGCGTCCTCGGGCGACTGCTGGCCGCCGAGCACCGCGGACCATGCCTGACCGACGGTGAGCTGAACGTCGGCCACTGCGGCCGGCGGGATCACGGCGGCGGGGTAGTTGGCTCCGAAGTCCGCCAAGGTCTCGGCGAACGGCTTGAGCAGTTCGTTGCTGGTGACGGCGTCGTCCTGTGCGGCGTCGAGGCGCGACGGGATGGAGCCGACCATCTCGGCCGCCGCCAACTGGCCTTCCACCGACAGGTAGGCGGACTCGAGGTACTTCCAGGCGAGGTCAGGGTTCTCCGAGAAGGCACCGATGCCCTGGCCCTCACCGCCGAGGTACACCTTGCCCGTGTCGGACAGCGGCAGTTTCGCCACGCCGAAGTTGAACTTGGCGTCCGCCTTGGCCGTGCCCATCTGCCAGTTGCCGTTCTCCGCGAAGGCCACCTGACCCGCGGCGAACTGCTGGAACGGCACGGTCTGGTCCCACGTGACCGCCTCCTGGGAAAGGTAGCCACTGTCCACCCAGCCCCGCACCCGCGAGAAGCCTGCGGCGAGCGCGCCCGCGTCAGGGCTGTCGTAGCTGAATCCATCAGAGGTCAGCCACGGGTAGGCCTGCCATTCGCCCTGCCCCTGGGGCAGGCCGCTGAGCGTGATGCCTTGGTAGCCGGCCCCCTTGGCCTTCTCCATCGCTGCTTCCAGCTCGTCGGTGCTGGTGGGGACATCCACGCCGATCTCGTCGAGGATGTCCGCGTTGTACCAAAGGCCGAGCAGGTTGACGTAGCCCTGCAGCGCGTAGGTCTTGTCGTCGAGCTTGTGGATGACGGAATCGGGAAGCTGAGCGGCGTCGGCGAATCCACCCAAGTGGTCGTCGAGGGGGGCGAGGGCGCCCGCGAGGGCGAGAGTCGAGGTCTCGGCGCCATTGAACACAGCGATATCAGGGCCCTCGCTGGCCCCGGCCGCGGCCACGAGCTTCGAGTTCATCTGGTCATAGGGGACGTAGACGTTGTCCACGGTCGAGCCTGGGTTGGCGGCCTCGAACAGCTCGGCGTACTTGTCCATGAGACCCACCTGGTTGGGGTCCGAGAAGTAGTGCCATACGGTGACCGTCCCAGTGGCCGCACCGGCCGAGGTCTCACCGCCGGTGGTGGCCGACGGCGTGGTCGCAGCGTCGCCGCCGCAGGCGGCCAGCGTCAACGCACCCGCCAGCAGGCCTGCCACCGCGATGCGCCGCGTGAGGGTGGGGATGATTCCCGACATCGGATCTCCTTCGTTTCCATACCTGACTGCGCCATCGCGGCCAGTGTCGTTCTCGAAACCCGTCGAAAACGCTTTCGATTCACGTTAACACCGCAAATCCGCCAGTGTCAACGTGGTGTTGCTACCATGCCCGGTAACGGTTTCGTAACGAAGGAGGTGAGCCATGGCAGGGTCACGCGCAGTGACGCTTCGCGACGTCGCAGAGTCGGCCGGCGTGTCGGTCGCCACGGCCTCCAAGGCGCTCAACGGGCGCGACGACGTCGGGGCAGAGACCCGACGGAGGGTACAGGAGGCCGCCGAGCGACTTTCCTTCACGCCCAACGCGATCGCCCGCAATCTCGCCTCTGGCCAGTCGGGCACCGTGGGGCTCCTGGCTTCGGACCTGGACGGGCGGTTCTCGATCCCGATTCTGATGGGCGCCGAAGACTCTTTCGGAGCCGAGCGCATGTCAGTGCTGCTGTGCGACGCCCGTGAGGACCTGATCCGGGAGCGTCACCACCTGCAGACCCTGTTGGCCAGGCGCGTGGACGGGCTGATCGTCGTAGGCTCCCGCACGGACCCGCGGCCATCGATTGGGCGGGACCTTCCGGTGCCC
>DATITN010000236.1:0-23399 GCA_035467795.1 Arachnia sp.
CCGCCTCAGCCGTTGCCATCGTCCTGACCATCCTGGTGTTCGTCATCAACGTCGCCATCTCGCGGATCGGCGAGGAGAAGGTGGTGCGGCGATGAGAGTCTCGGCCACGGAGAAGGTCCTCAACTACGTCATCCTCATCGCATTCTCCCTCTACGCGCTGTTCCCCATCCTCACCATCGCCGTCACTGCGCTGAGCCCACAGTCGGGCATCACCGGAGGTGGACTGCACTTCGAGAACCTCGTCGACGCCTGGAACATCGGCCAGTTCGGCGGCGCGCTGGCGCGCTCGCTGATGGTGGCCGTCCTGGTGGTCTCCGCCGCTTTGAGTCTGTCGATCCTGGCCGGGTACGCCTTCGGCACCATGCGGTTCCGCGGATCGACGGCACTGTTCTACCTCTTCCTTCTCGGCCTCATGGTGCCGGCAGAAGCCATCGTCATCCCGCTGTTCTTCGACCTCCGATCACTCAACCTCACCGACACCATCTGGGCGGTCGCGCTGCCACAGATCGCGCAGTCCATCGCCTTCGGCACCTTCTGGATGCGCGCCCAGTTCCGGGCCCTGCCGCCCAATCTGGTCGAGGCCGCCGCCATCGACGGCGTCAGCGGCATGCAGACCCTGTGGCGGATCGTCGTGCCACCGTCGCTGCCCTCCATCGCCACAGTCACCGTTCTGATGTTCATGTGGACGTGGAACGAGTTCCTCATCCCGCTGGTCATGAGCCCCGGCGCCCAGTGGCGCACGGCACCGCTCGGGCTCGCGGTGTTCAAGGGTCAGTACACGGCCGACTACGCGCTGATCGCCTCAGCCGGCGTGATCATCGCCGCGCCGATCGTGATCGTCTTCCTCCTCCTTCAGCGGTACTTCATCTCCGGGATGCTGGAAGGAGCGGCCAAGGAATGACCGAGCACGATCACCGCCCGAGCGACGAGGCCACCGTGTGCGAGGAGTGCTCCCCCTGGGACCCGCTCGAGGCACAGCGCACCCCGGAGGACCCCCCGCTGGACGTCCTCACCACCGGCACGATCTTCTTCGACATCATCTTCACCGGCCTCCCCCGGCTGCCGGAGCCGGGAGAAGAGCTGTACAGCGCAGGCATGGGCTCCTGCCCGGGCGGGATCGCGAACCTCGCGACGGCGGCCGCGCGGCTGGGGCTCCGCACCGGCCTGGTGGCGGGCTTCGGCGATGACACGTACGCGGATTGGATGTGGGACACACTGAGCGGGCAGGAGAAGATCGATCTCAGCGCCTCACGCCGATTCTCCAACTTCCACTCAGCGCTCACCGTGTCCATGGCCTTCAAGGGCGACCGCGGCATGGTGACGCACATGCACCCACTGCCCGAGTCGTTGGAGTCCGATCTGCTCGCCGCCCCAGCCTCTCGCGCGGCCGCGGTGGATCTGAAGGAGGGAGCGTCCTGGTGGCACCAGCTCAAGTCCCGAGGCACGCTGCTCTTCGCCGATGTGGGCTTCGACGAGACCGGCTGCTGGGACCAGTCCGTCCTTCACCTGCTGGATGAGTGCCACGCCTTCACCCCCAACGCGGTGGAGGCCATGCACTACACCCGTACGGACAGGCCCACCGACGCGGTCCGCAAGCTCGCGGAGCTGGTGCCGCTGGCCGTCGTGACCGACGGCGTCCACGGGTCCTTCGCCATCGACCAGGCCACCGGCGAGGAGGCCTACTGCCCGGCGGTCCCCGTCGAGGCGATCGACCCCACCGGCGCCGGCGACGTGTTCGGCGCCTCGATCCTGTTGGGGACGCTGGCCGGGTGGCCGCTGCAGCACCGCCTGCACTTCGCCGCGCTGACGTCCTCGCTCGCCGTGCGCCAGTTCGGCGGCTCGCTCGCGGCGCCCGGCTGGGGCGACGTGGCGGACTGGTGGCGGTCCACCTCCGCCCGCGCCGCCAGCGGCGACCTCAAGGCCACCTACGTGCTTCGGGACTACGGCTTCCTTGAGGACCTGCTCCCGGACCATCCGGTCCTCGGGGTGCGTCGGGCGCAGGGCACCTTCGCCCTGGCCTCAGACGCGGGTACCCGCCACGGACACCGGCCACCTCGCTGATCCGCGTGGGGTGGGCTCTCAGTCCACGTCGGCGGGGTCAGCCGTCCAGGTGTTGCAGTTGCCAAGCGTGGCGGAGTACAGCCCGCGCATGCCCCAGGTGGCCACCGAGTCCTGTGAGCCGTGGATCCCGTCCTCGATGACGGCCCGCAGATAGGGCTCGAAGGAGTCATAGACCTCGCGGGTCATCTCGAACGACCGGTCGTGGGCCATCATCGCGTAGGAGAAGCAGGTGGCCTGAAGCTCCAGCCGGCGAGCCGACTCGTTGTCCCCACCCACGTTGTACTCGGCCATGAACATGCCCGCCTCGGACTGGAGGTGGTGCCCGTACTCGTGTCCGGCCATGTCCTTGACGCCAAAATCGTGCCAGGAGGCACCGTTGAGTGTGGTCTCTCCGAAGTAGATGGCACCGCCCTGCGCCGAGCAGTACAACGCCGGAGCAACCACCTCTCCGCACGGCGTCTCCACACGGTCGCCGGCGAAGAAGAAGACCGGGATGTCCTCGGTGCTGAAGCCCAGCGCGGCCAACGTGGGCTTCCATGCCTCCTGGAGACAGGCCATCTGAGCCCGGGCGGCGCCTTCGAGCTCGGCCAGGGAGAACACCGCCGCCGGTCTCGGGCATCCGTCAAGGGTGGGCAGGGCGGGGCCGTAGAGCGCGCTCTGCTGCAGCGTGATCCAGTCGGGGTGGGTGGAGTTGGGTCCGGGGAGCGGGGGCCAGTCCCGGGCGGGCAGCCCTTGGGGTTCCGGCTCCACGCTCGGCGCCGCGGGCTCCGACGTGGCAGGGGCCGGCGGCCCGGAGTCCTGTGCCTCGGTGGGCTCCGGGACGGCAGAGGACGAGTCCGGCAGGACGATCTGCGGATCGCGGGAGGTCATCCCCACGAGTGCGCCGAACAAGGCGGCCGCGACGATCAAGCCCACTCCCCCGAGCACAAGCAGGACTACCAGAACAACCCCGGCGCCCCCGCGCGAGCGTCGGGGCGGCTGAACCCAGACGCGGTGCTGCGAGTACCAGTCCTGCATCAACGACCTCCTCGGCCTCGGGAACCCAGCGGCAGCGGCTCAGAGAAAGGTGATCACCAGCAGGAGCAGCAGGACTGCCACCAGCGCCACCCCGACGACGCCCACGCCGAGGGCTATCGGCACCAGGTTGCGGGGTTCTGACACCCTGCCGGCCGGAGGACCGCCCTGCTGGACGATGGCGGGCACTTCAGTGGCCGCGGCGGGCAGCCGCTCGATGACGGGGACCAGGTCCCCCAGCGTCCGCGCCGCGTAGACGACATCCATGGAGCCGGCGTACTCGTCGTGCGTGATCCGCCCGTCGGCGAACGCCGAGTTCAGCCTGGTGGTGAGAGACTCGCGCTCAGTCTCGTCAACGGGGTCGGCCGCGCGTTGGAGGTACTTGGAGGACGGTGGAAGCGCCATGGCCCCATCTTAGGCCGCGACGGCAAGCACCTGATCCTCGCGCGCCAGGGCCGCCTTGTCGTCAGTCGGCCAACGGGCCGAACAGGTCTCCCAGCCTCTCGGCCCCCCCGTCGTGCTCGGTGAGGACCCACAGGCCCTTCCCCGTGAGGGCCACCGTGTTCTCCCAGTGGGACCCGCGCGACGAATCCCTGCTCACCACGGTCCAGCCGTCGTCGAGCTCGATCGTCTGATGGAGGCCTGTGGTCAGCATGGGCTCGATGGCCAGGGCCATGCCCACCGCGAGCTTCGGGGTGGGGCGCCGCCGGTACCAGTTCGGGACGTCCGGCTCCATGTGCATCTCTGAGCCGATGCCGTGCCCCGTGTACTCGCGGAGGGTGGCGTAGCGGACCGGCAGCGACTTCACGTAGTCCTCGATCGCCCGCGACACATCCCCGACGCGTCCGCCTGCGCGCATCGCTCGCGCACCGGCCCACATGGCCTCACGGGTGGCGTCGATCATGGCCACGTCCTCGGGCGCGGGGGTCCCGACGATGATGGTGCGGGCGGCATCGCCGTGCCAGCCCTGCACGATCGCGCCGAAGTCGATCGAGACGAGGTCTCCGTCGCGCAGGACCCGCTCCCCCGGGACGCCGTGGACGAGTTCGTCGTTGACGGAGATGCAGGCCACTCCAGGGAATCCGACGCCCCACATCGAGCCGTAGTCCAGGAAGGAGGACTCGGCGCCGTGGCGGGCGAGGACTTCGCGCCCGATGGCGTCGATTTCGCCCGTCGTGATGCCCACCGCGGCCGCACCGCACATGGCGTCGAGGCCCTCAGCGACGACGAGACCGGCCTTGCGCATCAGCCGGAGCTCGTCCGCCGACTTCAGTTCGATCATCACGGTGTGCGATCGGTGTGCGCGTCGACCATGTCGAACATGCGCTGGCGCACCTCGTCCACGGTGCCGGTACCGTCGAGATCGACGAGGAGGCCCTTGCTCTCGTAGTGGAAGAGGAGGGGCGCGGTCTGGCCGGCGTACACCTCCATGCGACGACGGATGGTGTCGGCGTTGTCGTCTGCCCGCCCCTCCTTCGCGGCACGCGCGAGCAGCCGTTGGACGAGGGCCTCCGGCTCCACGTGCAGCGAGACGACGGCGTCGAGCTGCTGGCCCTGCGAGGCGAGGTAGCGGTCAAGGAAGTACACCTGGTGCATGGTGCGCGGGAATCCGTCCAGCAGGAAGCCCTCCTCGCAGTCCGGGGCCGCCAGGCGGTCGGCGACGATCTCCTCGGTGACATCGTCGGGCACGTACTCGCCCGCGTCGATCATCTCCTTGACCTTGACGCCGAGGGGGGTCTGGTTCTTGATGTTGCTCCTGAAGATGTCACCCGTGGAGATCGCAGGCACGCCGTAACGCTCGGCGAGCGCGGTGGCCTGTGTCCCCTTCCCCGCCCCCGGCGCACCCATGATCAGCAGCTTCATCGCAGGAAGCCCTCATAGTTGCGCTGCTGAAGCTGGCTCTCGATCTTCTTGACGGTGTCCAGAGCGACGCCGACGATGATGAGGATGGAGGTGCCGCCGAAGGGGAAGTTCTGCTGGGCGCCCACCGCCATGAAGGCGATGGTGGGGATGAGCGCGATGATGGCGAGGTACAGCGACCCGGGAGCCGTCAGCCGCGACAGCACGTAGGCCAGGTAGCGCTCGGTGGGCTTGCCCGCGCGGATGCCGGGGATGAAGCCGCCGTACTTCTTCATGTTGTCCGAGACCTCCTCCGGGTTGAAGGTGATGGACACGTAGAAGTAGCAGAAGGCGATGATCAGCACGAACTGCACCAGGTTGTACACCCAGGACTGACCGCCCTGGCCCGTGAAGTTCGCCTGGATCCACTGCGAGACGGCGCCGTCCGGGCGGAAGGTCGAGTAGAGCACCGGGAGGTACAGCATGGAGGAGGCGAAGATCACGGGGATGACGCCGGACTGGTTGACCTTGAGCGGGATGTAGGTGGTGGATCCGCCGACGAGGCGTCGCCCCACCATGCGCTTGGCGTACTGCACGGGGATCCGGCGCTGGCCCTGCTCGACCCAGATGATGCCCAGCATCACGAGCAGGCCGATGCCGATCACGAGGAAGAACAGGAACCAGCCCGTCACGCCCTCGTGGCTCTGCTTGATGGACCACAGTCCGGCGGGGAAGCTGGCCGCGATCTGCGTGAAGATCATGATCGACATGCCGTTGCCGATGCCGCGCTCGGTGATGAGCTCGCCCATCCACATGATGACAGCGGTGCCGGCGGTCATGATCATCACCATGGTGATCAGGGGCAGCAGCTCGTCGCTGTACAGGATGCCGTCGCAGCCCTGGAAGAGCTGGCCGGTGCGGGCGAGGGTGACGAAGGCCGTGGCGTTGAGGACCGCGAGGACCAGGGTGAGGTAGCGGGTGTACTCGGTGATCTTCTGCTGGCCTGTGCCGCCCTCCTTCTTGAGGGCCTCCAGCTTCGGGATGACGACGGTGAGGAGCTGGAGGATGATCGAGGCCGTGATGTAGGGCATGATCCCGAGCGCGAAGATCGTCAACTGGAGCAGCGCCCCACCCGAGAACAGGTTGATCATCGAGTAGAGGCCGGCCGAGTCGCCCTGCGCGGCGAGCGCCAGACACTGGTCGATCCGCGAGATGCTCACGTTGGGTGAGGGGATCGTCGATCCCAGGCGGAACACGGCAATGATGCCCAGCGTGAAGAAGATCTTCCTGCGAAGATCCGGTGTCTTCAACGCATTGGCCAAGGCGGAGATCATCCGACCCTACTTTCGGTTTCGTTGTACAACACGGCGCCGTGCAGTGACGGCACGGCAACCAGGGAAGCCTATCAAGGCACGTACGAGCACCAAAACGCCGGAGCACCCGAGGGGCGCGCCGCAAACGCCGACGGGGTGGACCCGGGAGACCCCGAGCCCACCCCGACGGTGGTGTAGCTGGTGCGCGACCGACTCAGAGTTCGGTCACGGATCCGCCGGCGCCTTCAAGCTTCGCCTTGGCGGAGCTGGAGAACGCGTGGGCGGTCACGTTGAGCGCCACGGTGACGTCGCCGTTGCCCAGGATCTTGACGAGGTTGCCGGAGCGCACTGCGCCGGCGTCCACGAGTTCCTCGACGCCCACGGAGCCGCCCTCGGGGAACAGCTCGGAGAGACGGCCGACGTTGACCACCTGGTACTCAACACGGAACGGGTTCTTGAAGCCCTTGAGCTTCGGGATCCGCATGTGCAACGGCATCTGGCCGCCCTCGAAGTTCTGGGGAACGTTCTTACGCGCCCCCGTGCCCTTCGTACCGCGACCAGCGGTCTTACCCTTCGAACCCTCACCACGGCCAACACGGGTCTTAGCCGTCTTGGCGCCGGGGGCGGGGCGCAGATGATGCAGCTTGAGCGTCATCGTCACTTCACCTCTTCCACGGTAACCAGATGGGCGACGGTGCGGATCATTCCGAGCACCTCGGGGCGGTCCTCACGGACCACCGAGGAGCCGATGCGACCCAGACCGAGCGTCCGCAGCGTCTCGCGCTGGTTCTGCTTTCCACCCACCCCAGACTTTGCCTGGGTGATCTTCAGCTCGGCCATCAGTGAGCCACCTCTTCCTTCGAGGCGCGGATGAGCGCCGCCGGAGCGACGTCCTCGATCGCCATGCCGCGGCGCTTGGCCACGGCCTGGGGCTCTTCGAGCTGCTGAAGCGCATCGACGGTGGCGTGAACCACGTTGATGGCATTGGACGAGCCGAGCGACTTGGCGAGCACGTCGTGCACGCCTGCGCACTCGAGGACGGCGCGAGCCGACCCACCGGCGATGACGCCGGTACCCGGGGACGCGGGGCGCAGCATGACCACACCCGCGGCCTTCTCACCCTGAACGGGGTGCGGGATGGTGCGCTGGATCAACGGCACACGGAAGAAGTGCTTCTTGGCCTCTTCAACACCCTTGGCGATCGCGGCCGGCACCTCCTTCGCCTTGCCGTAGCCGACGCCCACCATGCCCTCGCCGTCGCCGACGACGACCAGTGCGGTGAAGCTGAAGCGACGACCGCCCTTGACCACCTTGGCGACGCGGTTGATGGTCACCACGCGCTCGAGGTACTTGCTTTCTTCCTTCGGAGCCTGGCCACGACGATCGTCACGGCCACGACGCTCACCTGTAGCGCCAGAACCTCGGCGCTGTTGGGTTTCACTCATCGTGAAAAACCTTTCCTTTCGTCGTGTTAGAAGCCGAGCCCGGCCTCGCGGGCTGCATCCGCCAGAGCAGCGATCCGCCCGTGGTACTTGTTACCCGCACGGTCGAAGACGACCTGCTCGACGCCGGCAGCCTTCGCGCGCTCGGCGATCAGGACACCGACCTTGCGTGCCTTCTCGGACTTGTCCGCCTCGGTGCCGCGCAGGTCGGCCTCCATGGTGGACGCGGACGCCAGCGTCTTGCCCTGGACATCGTCGATCACCTGAACGAACAGGTGCCGGGAGGACCGGTTGACCACGAGACGGGGACGATCGGCCGAGCCGTTGATCTTCTTGCGGCCACGAAGCTGCCGACGGGCGCGGGACGCCGTCTTGGGAGCCAGCGACTTGCGGTTGCTGATCGAAATGGCCATCACTTGCCAGCCTTTCCGGCCTTGCGGCGGACTTGTTCGCCCGCGTAACGGACACCCTTGCCCTTGTAGGGCTCAGGCTTGCGGATCTTGCGGATGTTGGCCGCGGTCTCGCCGACAAGCTGCTTGTCGATGCCGTGGACGCTGAACCTGGTGGGTGCTTCCACCACGAAGGTGATGCCCTCGGGGGCGTTCACGATCACGGGGTGGGAGAATCCGAGCGCAAATTCCAGCTGCTGCGGGCCCTTGAAGATCACGCGGTAACCCACGCCGACGATCTCAAGCTTCTTTTCATAGCCCTCGGTCACGCCCTGGATCATGTTGCTGATCAGGGTGCGGGTGAGGCCATGGAGGGACCTGCTCTGACGCTCGTCGTTGGGACGGGCGACGGCGAGCTGGCCGTCTTCCTGCTTCTCGATGGTGATGGGCTCGGCGACGGTGAGCGTCAACGACCCCTTGGGTCCCTTGACGTCAACCTGTCGGCCGTCGAGCAACACGTCGACGCCGGATGGGATGGCGATGGGGAGCCTGCCAATACGCGACATTAGTTTTTCTCCTTACCTTCGCCGGTCACCAGACGTAGGCGAGTACTTCGCCGCCCACGGACTTGGCTTTGGCGTCCCGGTCTGTCAACAGACCCTGGGACGTCGAAATGATGGCGATACCGAGACCGCCCAGCACCTTCGGCAACTCCGTGGACTTCGCGTAGACGCGGAGCCCCGGCTTGCTGATGCGACGAATGCCCACGATGGAGCGCACGCGCGAGTCGCCGTACTTCAGAGTGACCTTGAGGACCTTGCCAACCTGCCCCTCGACCTCGGTCAACTCGAAATCCGAGATGTAACCGTTGGCCTTGAGGATCTCGGCGATGCCCACCTTGATCTTTGACGACGGCATGGTCGTCGAGTCCAGGAACGCCTGGTTGGCGTTCCGCAGACGTGTCAGCATGTCTGCAATCGGATCAGTCATTGTCATGACTTATTGCCTCTTTCTCGCGCCGGTTTCCGGGAGACCCGGACCTGTCGCAACTTGAATTCCTTAGGAACAGTGGTTCCGGATCACCAGGACGACTTGGTCACACCGGGCAGTTCGCCGGCGTGCGCCATCTCGCGCAGGCAGATGCGGCAGAGGCCGAACTTACGGTAGACCGAGTGGGGCCTGCCGCACTTCTGGCAACGGGTGTAGGCGCGCACGCCGAACTTCGGCTTCCGGGCCTGCTTGACCTTGAGTGCTGTCTTTGCCATGGGTCAGCTCACTTCTTCTTCTTGGCGTAGAACGCGGGGCCGCGCTTCGACTTCTGCTTCTTGGCGTCGTCGACGGCCTTGAAGGGGAAGCCGAGGAGCTTGAGCAGCGCCAGGCCTTCCGCGTCGTTGGCCGCCGTGGTCACGAAGGTGATGTCCATACCACGGACGCGATCCACCTTGTCCTGATCGATCTCGAGGAACATGACCTGCTCCGAGAGGCCGAAGGTGTAGTTGCCGTTGCCGTCGAACTGGTTGCCGTTGAGTCCGCGGAAGTCGCGGATACGGGGCAGCGCGAGCGTCAACAGCCGGTCGGCGAATTCCCACATGCGGTCACCGCGCAGCGTGACGTGGCAGCCGATGGGCTGACCCTCACGGAGCTTGAACTGGGCGATCGACTTGCGGGCCTTCGTCACCGACGGCTTCTGGCCGGTGATGGCGGTGAGGTCCTTGATGGCGCCCTCGATGATCTTCGAGTCGCGCGCGGCCTCGCCGACGCCCATGTTGACCACGATCTTGACCAGACCGGGGATCTGCATGACGTTGTCGTAGTTGAACTCGTCCTGCAGCGCCGGGACGATGCTCTCGCGGTACTTGGCCTTCAGACGCGGAATCGCGGTGGGGGTTGCGGTGGCGGTCATCAGATCTCCTCCCCGGTCTTGCGGGCGATGCGCACGGAGCGCTGCGCGGTGTACTCGGAGCCGTCGGGGCGGCGCTTGGTGACGTCGACGCGCTTGTGACCGATGCGCGTGACGACCTCCTTGCCGTCGACCTTGACCACGAGCTGCACGTTGGACACATGGATGGGGGCCTCGACGGTGATCACACCGCCCTCGACCTTGCGGCCGGCCGCGGTCTGGGACTCGCGACGGTGCTTCTTGACCAGGTTGACACCCTGCACGGTGACGCGCTTGGCTTCAGGGTTCACGGCGATGACTTCGGCGACGACACCCCTGTCCTTGCCCGAGATGACCTTGACGCGGTCACCCTTCTTGATGTTGAGCGATGCCATGATCAGATCACCTCCGGGGCGAGCGAGACGATGCGCATGAACTTCTTCTCGCGGAGTTCGCGCGCAACCGGGCCGAAGATGCGGGTGCCGCGGGGCTCCCCGTCGCTCTTCAGGATGACGGCGGCGTTCTCGTCGAACTTGATGTAGGACCCGTCGGCGCGGCGACGCTCCTTGACGGTGCGGACGACGACGGCCTTGACCACGTCGCCCTTCTTGACGTTGCCGCCAGGGATCGCGTCCTTGACGGTGGCGACGATGGTGTCGCCGAGGTAGGCGTAGCGGCGCTTAGAGCCACCGAGCACACGGATGCACAAGATCTCCTTGGCACCAGTGTTGTCGGCGACTTTCAGTCGCGACTCCTGCTGGATCATCTACTTCTCCTTGATCCACCGGTTCCCGTGCATGGGGCCTTGTGAAACTAGAAATGAACCCCCTGGATTTTGCCAGGCGGCAGCCCCCAGCCCGAGAGAGAGGGAGCGTGGTGTGGACCCGGGAAAGGTCCCCTCGAAAGGGCACAGTCCCAAGGCAACTGGCCCAGTCTAGCCCGCGCTGCCCCAGGGACGAAATCAGCCCCGACGGCCCCCGCGACCCGCTTCCGCGGAGCCGGTCACTCGCTGCGCAGCGCCTCGACCGGGTCCTTGCGGGAAGCGGCCGACGCCGGGATCAGGCCGGCCAGCGCCGTCAGCCCCATGCTGACCAGCACCAGGATGACGGCCGCCTGCCACGGCAGCTGAGCCACGTTCGGCACGTCGAACTGGGCTTCGACGATGGCGTTGGCGGGAATGGTCAGCAGGAACGTGACCACCACGCCGAGCAGACCCGCCACGAACCCGACGATGAGGGTCTCGGCGTTGAACACGCGCCTGATGTCGCGCTTGCTCGCACCGATGGAGCGCAGGATGCCGATCTCCTTCTTGCGCTCCAGCACCGAGATGTAGGTGATGACGCCGATCATGATGGAGCTGACCACCAGCGAGATCGCCACAAAGGCGACCAGCACGTAGCTGATGGTGTTGATGATGTCGGTGACCGAGCCCATCAGCGCCCCGACGATGTCAGTGAAGGTGATGACGCGATCCTCGTCGCCGGCCTGCCTGGCGCTGGCGTTGTAGGCATCGAGGATGTCCAGCACGCGCTCCTTGGACTCGAAGTCCTTGGGGAAGATCTGAATGGTCGACGGGTCGGCGAGGTCGGCGAAGCCGAGCGTGCGCAGGTTGCCTTCGTAGGAGCTCAGCTGCCGCGTGGTCATCGCCATCAGCAGCTGGGTCAGCTCGTCCTGGTTGCGGTTGAGCTGGAACGCCTCGGCGAATGACGCCTCGTCGATGCTCATGGCGTCGGCCATGTTCTCGCTCAGCCGGCCGATCGAGCCCTCGATGGCGGCCGAGACCTGGGTGGCGAGCGCGTCGGCCAGCTGCGTGGAGACAGTGCCCATCACCGCGCCCATCACGCCCTCGACGTAGGAGCCCATCGCGCCCTGCAGCTGCGCGGTGAGGGCGTCGGTGTCGATCAGGCCCCCGGCCTCGGCGAGGACGCTCGCGCCTTGAGGCGAGGCGAGGAAGCCGTCGAGGTTGGACTCCACGTCGTCGATGGGCAGGCCTTCGTCGACGGCGTAGGCGAGGTAGCCGCGCACCATCTGCGTCAGCAACCCGGCCTCCTCCCCCGGCGCCTCGGCAGCCGGCGCCTGCCCGGCCGGAGCCGCCCCCAGGCTGGTCAGCAGTTCCAGCCCCTGCGGCGAGTCAAGGAAGGCCCGCACGAGTGCCGCGACGTCTGGCTGGTCGTCGACGGCTTCGTCGGCGGCCGGCTGCGCCTGCCCGGCGAACTGGTCATAGGCCTGGGCGGCGGCCGCCAGTCCGGCCGGGTCGAGGAGCCCGCCGCTGGCCGCCAGCGCCGCCTGACCCTCATCGGTGGCCAGGAACTCCGCCACCCTCGTCTGAGCGTCGGGCGACGGGGCGCTCGGCGCGGGGCCCGGCTGAACTGAGGCGTCGGCCGCGGGTTGAGTGGGGGTCGCGGTGAAGCCGAGGAGTGCCTCCAGCAGCGCCGCGACCGTTTCGGCGTCGAGAGGAGCGGGTTCCTGCACGGTGCCGACGAGGAGCTGTTGCCCGGCCGGCGATTCGAGGAAGAGCCGGAAGTTGGCCTCCGTGTCGGCCGGATCGAGCTGGTTCTCCGCGACGAAGACCGCGAACGACGTCGCCAGCGAGGTGGTCCAGCTCACCACCTGGCCGGTCTCCGCGCCCATGTCGGGCGACGAGACGACGGAGGCCAGGTCGAGCTCCCCCAGGAGTGCGGCGAGGTCCAGCCCCGGCAGGGACGAGGGGTCGAGGGTGAACTCGGGCAGACTCAGGTTCTCCAGCGCGGAGGTGTCGATCGCGAGGGCGTCGGCGTCGAAGGTGAAGGCCTTGGTGATGGCCTCCTCGTCGACGCTGATGAGTTGCGAGAGGTCCATCTCCTCGGCGGCGGCCCGGTCCTCGGCGAAGCTGCGGCCGGTGAGCACGTTGGTGTCGCCGCGGGCCAGCTGGTCGGCGACGATCTCGCTGCCGGCCGCCTTCTCGATGACGTACCTGGTCAGGGCGGGGGTGTAGTAGATGCCCGACTGCAGGATCGTGCTGTCCTCGACCGCCTGCACGACGCCGACCACCTCCAGCGTTTCGGCCGTGTCGACGACGCCGGCCACATGGCTCTCGTCGGAGCTCCGGTCGGTCCATACGCCGAACTCGGCGTCGTAGCTGTAGAGGTCGGGCACGTTGACGAGCCGGAACGAGGCGGCCAGCAGGTCGTCGTAGGTGACAGTCTTCGGGGCACCGGGTTCGCTGATGGGTTCCTTGTTCGCGAGTTGGGTGACCATCGCGTCGAGCTCGGCCGGGTCCCGCAGCCCCATGGCGTAGAGCGTGAGGTCGCTGACCTTGCCGCTGGGGCTCAGCACGACGACGGTCTCGAGTGCGTCGTCGGGCCAGCGTCCGGCGACCACGTCGTAGTGCGTCTCCACCAGCGACAGGTCGTCGACCAGCTCGCTGAACACGCCGGATCCCGCGCCGGGTCCCATCAGCGAGTTGACGGTGGAGGTGGGATCCAGCCCGACGGAGTTGAAGGTGGTGTCGGGGTTGACCTGGCGGGGCTTCCCGCCCGTCTCGGAGTAGATCCGCGGGGTCACGTCGTAGCTGTACTCGATGGAGTTGACGTAGGCGTCGATCCCGCTGTCGCCGTCGTCGAGGTACCTCTTGAGGGAGGCGAGGTCGTTGGTGCCGACCCCGGCGAGCATCCTGGAGACGCGTTGGGCCTCCGGAACCTCGCCCTCGGCGGGTTCCGGGGCGTCGTCGTCGCTTCCGTTTGGCGACCCCGCGAGAAGGGAGGTGAGGTCGAAGCCCTGCCGCTCGATGGACAGCGGGTACATCGAGAGCGTGTCCTCCTCGACGCCCTTGATGTAGAGGCCGACGCCGTTGGCGAGCGCAAGGATCGCGGCGATGCCGATGATGCCGATGCTGCCCGCGAACGACGTCATCGCGGTGCGGCCCTTCTTCGTCATCAGGTTGTTGAACGACAACGCGATGGCGGTGAGGAAGCTCATGGCGGTGCGCCTCGCCGGGCGTCCCCTCTCCTCCTGCTGCTCGGGCGTGAAGGGGTCGGTGTCGGAGGAGACGACGCCGTCGCGGAGCTGGACGATGCGGGTGGCGTGCTCCTCTGCCAGCTCGGGGTTGTGAGTGACCATGATGACCAGGCGGTCGCGGGCGATGTCGGTCAGCAGGGCCATGATCTGGATGCTGGTGGCCGAGTCGAGGGCGCCGGTGGGCTCGTCGGCCAGCAGGATCTCCGGGTCGTTGATCAGCGCGCGGGCGATGGCGACGCGCTGCATCTGGCCGCCGGAGAGCTGGTTGGGGCGCTTGTGCACGTGGTCGGCCAGTCCCACCTCCGACAGCGCCGCCATGGCTCGTCGCTTCCGCTCGGACGGCGAGACGCCTGCCAGCGTGAGGGCCAGCTCGACATTGGAGAGGACGCTCTGGTGCGGAATGAGGTTGTACGCCTGGAAGACGAACCCGATGCGGTTGTTGCGGTAGGTGTCCCAGTCGCGGTCCTGGTACTCGTCGGTGGGGATGCCGTCGATGGCGAGGTTGCCCGAGTCGTAGTGATCGAGGCCGCCGACGACGTTGAGCAGCGTGGTCTTGCCGGAACCTGAGGGACCGAGGATCGCGACGAACTCGTTGTCGCGGAAGGCGATGGAGACGTCGTCCAGCGCGACCTGGGTGAAGTCGCCCGTGGTGTACGACTTGCGCACGTTCTCAAGCTGCAGCATGGGTCCTCGGTGACAGGATGTCGCGGCTTCGGGGCCGTGAGCCTTCCAGGATACGTCACTGCATCCAACAGACCAGAGCTGGTTCGCCTGAAGTGCAAGTCGCCCGGGCCGCGTGACGCGGACCGGGCGACTCTTGTGACAGCTGAGGATGAGTGTCCCGCGTCAGAAGTTCGCTGCGATTTCCGGCGCCCCAGCGGCGCCTCGCTGCGTTCTCCTCACTCGACGAACAATCAAGTGCTACTTCGCTCGTCGGCCTTGCGATCCATCCGCCGGGACACCGGCACTCATCAACGAACCTCTGACGCAGGACACTAGCGGGTCCTGCGGCGACCGCTCTCGGCCGAGAACCGGGCGACTCCACCCGACGAGGCGGTGGCCGCTGCGGGGCGTCGCGACCGGCCCTCGGCGGGACGCTCGCCGCGTTGGCCCTGGGGGCGCTGTCCGCGACCACCCTGCGGGCGGTCGGACCCACTGCGCGGGCGCGGTGACGCCCCACCGCGGCGCCCGCCTCCGCCCTGACCCTCCTGAGGCTCGGGCTTGATGATGCCGCCGGGGAAGGACCGCTCCCCGGGAGCGATCTCGCGCAGAACCGGGTGGCGCGCATCGGCGCGTGTGATGGTGGGATTGACCCCCGCCTTGCGGGTGAGGTCGCGCACGTCCGAGCGCTGCCCGTCGAGCATGAGCGTGACGACGGTGCCCTCGGCGCCGGCGCGGGCGGTGCGGCCCGAGCGGTGCGTGTAGGCCTTGTGCTCCACCGGCGGGTCCGCGTGGATGACGAGGCCGACGTCGTCGACGTGGATGCCGCGCGCCGCGACGTCCGTGGCGACGAGAGTCTGGGCCGTGCCGGCGTGGAAGGCCGCCATGGAGCGCTCGCGCGCGTTCTGGCTCATGTTGCCCTGCAGCTCGACGGCCGGGATCCCGGCGGCGTTGAGCTGGCGGGCGATCTTCTTCGCGCGGTGCTTGGTGCGGGTGAACACCAGCGACCGGCCCGGAGCGGCCGCGAGGTCGATCAGAACCGGGAGGTGGCTGTCATCCGCCACATGCAGCACGTGGTGGGTCATCGTGGCGACGGGGGACTCAGCCGAGTCCGCCTCGTGCACGACGGGGTTGGTCATGAACTGGTTCACCAGGGTCCCCACGGCCTTGTCCAGCGTGGCGGAGAACAGCATGCGCTGTCCGGCCTTCGGGGTCTGGGACATCAGCCGCCGCACAGACGGCAGGAACCCGAGGTCCGCCATGTGGTCGGCCTCGTCGATGATGGTGATCTCGATACCGGCCAGGGAGGCGACGCCCTGGGCGATCAGGTCCTCCAGGCGCCCCGGGCACGCGACGATGACGTCGACGCCCCTGGTGAGCGCAGCTGCCTGCGGCTTCTGGTTGACGCCGCCGAAGATGGTGCGCGAGGTGAGCCCGGCGGAGGCCGCCAGCGGCGCGAGGGCCACGTCGATCTGGATTGCGAGCTCCCGGGTGGGGGCGAGGATCAGGGCGCGCGGCCGCTTGGCTGCGCGGCGGGTGCCTGAGGAGGAGAGGCGTGCCACCAGCGGCAGCAGGAAGGCGTAGGTCTTCCCCGAGCCCGTGCGTCCGCGGCCCAGCACGTCCCGGCCGCTGAGCGAGTCCGGCAGTGTCGCGGCCTGGATGGGCGTGGGAAGGGTGATGTCTCGCTCAGCGAGGATGGAGGCGAGGGGTGCGGGCACGCCGAGCGCGCCGAATGACATGGTTGACATGAGGAAAGACTCCCGAGTGGGGTGATGCAGCGGTTCTGCCCGGCGCGGACTAGGTGTCCGCAGCGCGATGGCATCGGAGAAAGAAGCTAGAGGAACTCAGAGCAGAACGATCCGAGTGCTGAGCGGTACTCTACCCCACGCGTTCGACGGAGGCCGCATCGTGCCTCGTCGCCGCTGGCAGGATGGGCGCCATGGCTCAGCGCAGAATCCTGATCACGGGCGCCACCGGCGGCATCGGAGCGCTCCTGGCGCGTCGGTTGCGCGACGAGTACGACCTCGTCCTCCAGGGGCGTCACCCCGACGAGGACGACCCGGACACCATCCGCATCGCGGACCTCACGGACTACGACGACACCCTCGCTCTCATGGAGGGGGTGGACACCGTCGTCCACATGGCGGGCGCGGCGTCGCCCGAGTCGACGTGGGACGCCGTGCTGAGCGCCAACATCGTGGGCCTGCGCAACGCGCTGGAGGCCGCCCGCGAGGCGGGGGTGCGGCGCTTCGTCTTCGCCTCGTCCAATCACGCGATGGGGATGTACGACCGCGACGAGCAGTGGCCGGTGTATCCGCACATGCTCCCCCGCCCAGACTCGCTCTACGGGGTGTCGAAGGTGTTCGGCGAGGCGCTCGGCCGCTTCTACCACGACCAGCACGGCATGGACTTCATCTCGCTGCGGATCGGCTGGAGCTCGAAGACCACCCACGACACCGACCTCGACCTGCTGCGGGCGATGTGGCTGAGCGAGGACGACACCGTCGAGGTGGTGCGCCGCGCCATCGAGGCGGAGGTGCGGTTCGGTCTCTACTACGCCATCTCGGACAACCCCAATCGTCGCTGGGACCTCACCAACACCATGCTGGAGCTCGGGTTCCGGCCGAAGGACTCGTGGACCGACCATTCCGAGGCCGAGGAGGACACCGCCGAGCCCACTCCGGACTCGTGGTCCGAGGGGTCCTGAGGCTCACGCGTCGATGCCGTCGAGCGTGACCTCGCCGTCGTCCCAGACCACGTTCCTGGCCAGCGGCAGCTGGTGCGAGGCGCTCTCCAGGATGTGCATGAGGTAGCCACCGGTGTTGACCAAGGCCACCACGTCGCCCGGGGCCACTCCCCGGGGGAAGTGCATGCGGCGCCGGAGGATGAGCTCGTCCTCGATGCAGTAGGCGCCCACCAGGAAGCCGCTCAGCGGCTCCCCCTCCGCTACGTTCCGCACCAGGAGCGGGTCGACGAGGAAGTCGTCGGACGTGGAGCGGCACTGGGTCCGGTTCATCTCGAGCCCCACCAGGTCCACGCCGTCGCTCCGCTTCTTGACGAACGCCACCGTCGCGAGCGTGAGTCCGCATCCGTCGGCGAGGCTACGGCCGGGCTCCAGGTGCAGACGCAGGCCAGCCTCCCGCAGCAGCTCGGCGCCGGTGGGGCCGCCGCCGGGGCGCGCGTCGAGGACCGCGCGGAGCCACTCTCCCCTCGTCGGCTGCTGGTGGTAGGGGTAAACCTGCGTGAGGGGGTCGTCGCGCCACGTGAGGGACTCGCCGGCGTGCGGGGCAGCCATCGCGGCCCAGAACGCCTCCCATTCGCCGGCGTCGTCGAGGTAGCTCATGGGCACGCCGCCGCCCAGGTCCAGGAACCGTGGGGCGTGGCCGAGACCACGCAACCGGCCACTCAGCGCGGCCGCTTCCGAGATGGCGTGCGCCCGGTCCTGCGCGGCGTACCCGTGGAGGTGGACGTGCAGCCCTGTGACCTCGACCGATGCCGGGGCGCTGGTCAAGGCCTCGACCCACACGTCGGCGAGCTCCCCGAACCTGGTGGGAGGTGCGCCCCGCGCAGGATCGGGTGCCAGCCGAGGCGCCACGGGAGTCGGCCGTGCGGGGTCCGCCAGCGAGGCCAAGCGCCCAAGCTCGGCCACGTGATCCACCGAGACGGTCACCCCCGCCCCCACGGCCAGCGTTAGAACGGCGTCGGACTTCACGGCCGCGCTGAGGATGATCCGATCTGGCGGCATGCCGAGGTCGAGCACCTGCTCGAGCTCCGCGAGACTCGCCACGTCGATGCCGTGGCCCTGCCGGAGGGCCTCCCGCACCATCGCGTGGGTCTTGTTCGCCTTCCGGGCGAAGAACACGCGAACCTCGACGTCACGGTCGCGGCCGGCGGCCACCAGCTCCGAGGCGTTGCTACCCAGCGAGGACGGCTCGATCACATTGACCGGCGAACCGAACCGGTGGATCAGATCCTCCACCGTCGATGGATCAGACACGAGGCGGGCCATCCACGGCTCGATCCGCCCGGTCAGAGGTGGGGCTCCGTGGACGCCAGATCGTAGGGTCATGGGGTTCCTTTCGCGCTGATGCGCCGCGCCCAGCCATCGATGGCCGGATGGAGGCGGCGGTTGAGGGTGTCGTTGCCGATGACGACATCCTCGGTGGCCCTGCCCACGCACGCCAGCGACTCGAGGCGCCCGCCGGCGCCCAGACAGGTGGCGTCGGTGTCCACCGCCACGCCCCTCCGCCCCGGTGCCCTGGTCAGGACGCCTGCATCCACAAGCCGTGCGGTGAGCGAGCCGGCCACGACGCCCGGCGGCGGCAGGACTGCGTCGACGATGACATCGGCGTCGCCCAGCATCCGCGCCTCGGCGAGGGTGCCGCCGGCTCCGAGGCCGGTCGGGTCGATCACCCCGGCGTCGATGAGGGCGAGCAGCTTGGCCGCATTGATGGGCGGCGGCCCGAACGCGACGCGCTCAAGCCGTCCCGCGAGGACCGCGAACGCGGCGAAGTCATCGCTCGGCTGCACGCCTTCGACCCTGTGGCGCAGCTCGTCATAGAGGCCGCGCCAGGTGTGTCCGAGCGCCCACGCGCCATCCGGCGGGGCCTCCCCCGCGACGGCGGCGAGGCGGCGTCGCAGCAGCTGGGTGGCGTCGGCAGACGGGGCGCCGCCGGTGAGCAGCTCATCCACGTCGGCCGGAGCACCCCCCATCGCTAGCGCCGTGTCCCGCACCGCAGCCGTCATCTGTGAGGGAGTTCGAGCCGCCCGTACGGCGGACCTTCCCCGCTCCAGGACAACCGTGGGGTCTGTGGCCTGCGGCGTGCCGGGCTGAGGCTTGGGGTCCATCCACCGTCCTGATCGGGCAAGGGGACGGATCACCGCGGGCTCCCGCCCGCTGGGCTGGTAGACCAGTCCGGTCCTCCACTCGCCGCTGAAGGTCCCACCGCGACCCTCGGTGAGGGTGAGCGCGGCATCGATGAAGGTGAGCGCGGCGCCCCGTGCGACGACGCGGCTGCCGTCGGGAACGTGGCCGGCGTCGAGCCACCTGGCGACGGGGAAGACCGCCGGAACCACCCGCTCACCGCGGAGCGTCCCTGGCCAGTGGCCCTCATGACCGGTGGCGAGCAGCACCTCGTCGAACGCCTCTCCGTCGATCAGCCAGCCCGATTCCCCCCGGGCGAGACGCTCCACCCGGCGCGGCCGGTGGTCCAGAAGGGCGCCCCGCGGCGTCTGCTCTTCCAACCGCGACCAGAACCACTGCAGGTAGGCGCCCACCGTCGCCCGCGGCGGGAACGGGTCGAGGGGTGCGGCCTCCCCCCTCGCGGCGCGCCACTGGTCCAGGGAAGGGACCCTCCTGTCGCCTGGCCAGCCGGCACACACCACCGCTGAGGTGACGTTGAGCCGCAGGAAGTGGGGCTGGTCCACGCTGTAGGCCGCGCCGAACCCGGGGTGGTGAGGGTCGAAGACCGAGACCTGCAATGGGGGTGCGTCAAGGAGTCGATGCACCCACAGTCGTTCTACGGCGAAGAGTGCGCGCGGACCGCCCCCGACGATCCCGACCCTCACGACGGCGCCGCCTCCCCGACCGAGTCGATCCGAGCGCTCAGCTCCTCGGGGCTCAAAGAGAACGTGCGGCAGATCCAGGCGTCGTCGAACACCGTGTCCACGTACGGCATCCCACCGTCGTGCACGAGTAGGACAACCGTGGAGCCGGCCGGGAGCGCTCCGAGGTCCGCCAGGGCCGCCGCCACCACCGCGCCGGTCGACGGCCCCACGAGCAGGCCCTCGGTGCGGGCGAGCGCCCGGCAGGTCAGGACGGCGGTGAGGTCGTCGATTCTGGCCACGCCCGCGGGATGCAGCCCCTCGGCGAGCGGCGGCACGAACCCCGCGCCGTAGCCGGAGAGGAGTCGCGTCCCCCTGGTCCCCCCGAAGAGGACGCTGCCGAGGGCATCGACGGCCACCACCCTGGTGGAGAGCCCCTCGGATTCGACGACGCTCAGGCAGCCGCCGAGGGTGCCGGTGGTGCTGGTGGCCACATAGAGCCGGTCAGGTGCCCCCACGGCGTCAAGGATCTCGCGCATGGTGCCCTCCGCGTGGGCACGGGGCGCGGCGCGGTTCGAGTACTGGTCCAGAGTGATGGCCCCGGGAATGGAGGCAAGCAGGTCCCTGACGCGCGTCAACCGGGCGATCAGCCAGTCCCCCGTCTCCGCGTCAGGCACCGTGACGCGGTGCACCCTCGCACCGTAGGCCTGGATGGCGGCGACGCTCCGCTCGCTGACCCGCGGGTCCACCACGCACTCGAACGAGAATCCGAGCAGGGCTGCCAGCCGCGCCATCGCGACGGCGAGGTTGCCGGAGCTGGACTCGACCACCACCGATCCCGGCCTGAGCAGTCCTCGCTCCCAGGCGTCACGGACGATCCCGAGCGCGGAGCGGTCCTTGGCGCTGCCGGTGGGGTTGCGGGACTCCAGCTTGGCCAGCACCCGGACGTCTCGGCGAGCGACGATGCGGGTGAGCGGCACCAGGGGGGTCGAGCCGACCCCGACGGCCACGTCCATCGGGAACGGGGCGGCGGACGCGGCCGTCGAGGTCTGGGAGGAAGATTCTGCACGAAGGCTCGTGGGCTGATGGGTCATCGCCTTCAGGCTACTGCAGGCCAGAGCACCGGCCTCGACTGTCGCGGTTGTCCACAGCCGCCGAGCCGTTCGGGAAATATCCAGGCCGCGCACCAACAGTGGGTCGATCCCTTCACGCACAGAGAAAGCCCCACCCATGAAACACTCCTCCGCCATCGCCCTGCTGATCGGGGTGGTCATGGCCCTGCTGATCTCGCCGGCCCCGGCCGACGCCCGGCCCCAGGACGGCCCGTTGGCCGGCGCCGGGCACACCGTGTCCATGCCTCGCACCGGGCGGGACTGGTACGGCGCCTACCGGATGGGCCCCGTCACCGCCTACTGCGCGGACCTGATGTCCGCGCCGCCCAGGCGCGCCACCGACTGGATGGAGGCTCCCGCGGGAACGCCCCTGGTCAAGCAGTCGGGTCTGGCCGACGACGGCGCACTCCCGCACGGCAACGGCACCACCACCGCCTCCGCCGACCAGCTCGCCGACGTCTCCTGGGTCCTCACCCACACGGGCTCCTCTCCCTCGGCGGACACCGGCGCCGCCGTCGAGCACTTCGTCCGTCTGCGCACTGTCGACGGGGCGCAGCAGCGTGCCCGGGAATCCGCCCGATGGGCGGCCGTGGTCGCCGCGCATCCGGCGGCCCGGACAGAGTTCGACCGGCTCACCAGCGAGGCGGCGAGACTCGCGGGGCCGTACACGGCCCGCCTGGAGTGGGTGTCCCGCCCCACCCTGGCGGCGCCCACAGGCCGGCTCTGGGCCTCGGTGACCTCGAGGGCGGGCCACGCCGTGCCCGGGGTCACGCTCGCGGTGAAGCCCACGGGGGCCGCCACCGTCGCGTCCGCACCCTCCACGACGGGGACCTCCGGCGTTGCCGACATCGGCGTGACGATGGCTCCCCCAGGTTCTGATCCCTCGGTCGGCGACGTGTCGGTCACCTTCGCTGGGCTGGCAGGATCGGCACCCCGGGTCTTCGTCCCCGCCGAACGGACCGTCCAGCGGCTGCTCGCGGCGCCCACGCCTGAATCGGTCGTCGCCACCGTGGAGGCCTCGCTGGCTCCCCACTTCACCCCCACCGTCACCACGCGCACCCGGGACGTGGTCGCCGTGGCCGGTGAGCCGGCGGTGGATCTCGTGACCGTGGCCGGCGGCAGGCCCGGAGCGCGCTTCTCCGGCACCAGCACCCTCTACGGTCCCTTCGCCTCCCTCGAGGACCTCGCTGCCGCCTCCGCGGCCGATACCCAGCCCGTGGGCGAGGCGGTCTTCTCAGGACGCTACGGCCCCGACGGCTCGGCCGAGGCAGCGTCCACCTCGCTGAGGCTCCCCGGCCCCGGTTACTACCACTGGGTGGAGGCGCTCGCGCCGGCCGAGTTCGTCACGCCGCCGTCCCCGCCCAGCTGGCCCCAGCTGGCCGAGACAAGCCAGGTGCTCGCCCCCACGATCACCACCAGGCTGAGCCCGCACGGCACCGCTCGTGCTGGGGTCGAGGCCTCCGACACGCTGAGCCTCGAAGGCGTGCCCGGCGTGGCGGTGCCCGATTCGACGGAGCTGGCCGTGAGCGCCTCAGGACGCATCATCGGGCCGGTCAGCCCGCGGCAGACCGACGGCGGGGCCACCTGCGAGGGCGTGGACTGGTCCGGTGGAGCCACAGTCGGGCGCTACGACGATGTGCCGCTGCCTGGTTCAGCCGCCGGCTTCGAGGCGACGGGGCTGGCCCCGACCCGCCTGATTCTGCCGGGGTGCTACTCGGCTGAGGCCACCGTCACCGTCGAGCACCCCAGCCGTGCCCCCATCCTCGCGCGCCACGAGCTGGGCCACCCGTCCCAGACCGTGCTGATCACCGAGGAGCCCCAGCCCACCCCCACACCCACCCCGACGCCGACGCCCATCAAGGCGCCCGCCCCCGAGCCCCCCCGTCCCGGTCTTCCCTCCACCGGCCGGTAGCCAGAACGGTCGCCGGACATGCAGAAGGCCCGCTCCCCAAAGGGGTGCGGGCCTTCTGCTGGTGCGTTTGCGTTACTTGGCGCGCTCGATGATCTCGACCAGGCGCCCGCGCTTCTGCGCGGACAGCGGACGGGTCTCCATGCCGCGAACGCGGTCGCCGATGCCGGCCGAGTTCTCCTCGTCGTGCGCCTTCAGGCGCGACGACTTGGTCATGACCTTGCCGTACAGCGGGTGCTTG
>DATITN010000237.1:0-5575 GCA_035467795.1 Arachnia sp.
CCGGCGCCACGTTGCCCTCGAAGAACACGGGCCTCCCGGACCGCTCGACGATCATGTCCACCCGCGACAGGTGCCTGAGCCCGAGCGCCCGATGGACCGACACCGCGAGCTCACCGGCCGCCGCGAGCACGCCGTCGTCCAACTCGGCGGGGGTGACGAAGCGGGTGGCGCCGGCGGTATAGCGGGATTCGTAGTCGTAGACCCCGGATTGGGGCCTGATCTCGACGGGGGGCAGCGCGACGGGGCCGTCGCCCTCGTCGAGCACGGTCACGGCGATCTCGGTGCCGGCCAGGAACGACTCGATGACAGCCACCGCACCGTAGGCGTAGGCCGCCACCAGGGCTGCCGGGAGGCCCGACGCGTCGTCGACCTTCGTCACGCCGAGCGCGGATCCGCTCCTGGACGGCTTGACCATCAGCGGATAGCCGAGCTGCGCCCCGATGCCCTCCATGAGCGCCGGGGCGCCGAGCTCGCGGAAGATGTCGTGGGGGAGTGCGATCTGCTTCGGAGCGGCAAGCCCCGCGCCGCGCACCACGGAGGTGGCGATGGACTTGTCGAACGTGAGCCGCGACGATGCCCCTTCAGGCCCGACGAAGGGCACGTCCAGCACCTCGAACACCTCGCGGAGCGCGCCGTCCTCGCCGAGGCCGCCGTGCAGCATTGGGACGACGACGGCGTCCGGGGTGCGGCGAACCAACGGGATGAGGTCTGCGTTGACGTCGGCCTCGATGACCTCGCGGCCCACGTCGCGCAGGGCCTGGGCGACCCGTCGGCCGGACCTTAGCGACACGTCCCGCTCGTGGCTCAACCCGCCGGCAATCACGATGATCGTCATGGATAACTCCTTGTCAGCTAAGGTCTGGGCCGGGCCCGGAAGGACGGCGTCGGTCAGTGGGGGAGGCCTCGATCCCGAAGGTGTTCATCACTTCGAGCTCGCGCCGGACGACGTCGGCGAAGCGCTGCACACCGGTCTTGATCCGGTCCGGCGGCGGGAAGCAGAACGACAACCGCACGTTGCGCGCGCCCTGGCCGTCGGCGTAGAACGCGCCGCCGGGCACGAATGCGACGCGCGCGTTGACCCCGCGGGGCAGCATGGCCTGCGAGTCCAGGCCTTCGGGGAGCGTGACCCACACGAAGAACCCGCCGGCCGGGCGCGTCCAGGTGGCGCCGTCGGGCATCTCCTCGGCGAGGCTGTGGAGCATGGCGTCGCGACGCTCGCGGTACATGCTGCGGTAGATCTCCACCTGCCCCTTCCAGTCCTGGGTGGACAGGTAGGTGGAGATGGCGAACTGGCTGAACACGGGCGGGCAGAGCGTGGCCGACTCCTGCGCCAGCACCAGCTTTTCGCGGACGGCGTGCGGCGCCAGCACCCATCCGACGCGGAACCCGGGAGCGAACGTCTTGGAGAATGAGCCCAGGTAGATCACGTCGGCGTCCACGGAGCGCATCGCGGGCAGCGGCTCCGAGTCCAGATTGAGCAGCCCGTATGGGTTGTCCTCGACGACGAGGATGCCCGCCTCCGCGCACACGGCCAGGATCTCGAGGCGACGCTGCCAGGGCTGCGTCTTGCCGGACGGGTTGTTGAAGTTGGGGATGGTGTAGAGGAACTTGATCCGCTTCCCGGCCTTTCTCAGCCGCGCCGCCGTCTCCCGCAGCGCCGCCGGGTCCAGCCCGTCGTCGTCCGAGGAGACGTGCACCACCTCGGTCTGGTAGCTGAGGAAGGTGCCCAGCGCGCCCACGTACGACGGCGACTCCGCCAGCACCACGTCGCCCGGATCGCAGAAGATGCGCGTGACGAGATCCAGTCCCTGCTGGGAGCCTGCGGTGATGACCACGTCGTCGGCATGCGCAGTGATGCCCTCGAGCGCCATGACCTCGAGGATCTGCTCGCGGAGCACAGGCTCGCCCTGGCCGGAGCCGTACTGCATCACCTGGGTGCCGTTGGTGCTGATCATGTGCGCCATCGACGCGGCGATGTCTGCCAGCGGCAGGTCCTTGATGTTGGGCATGCCCCCGGCGAGCGAGACGATCTCCGGGCGGTTGGCCACGGCGAACAGTGCCCTGACGGCGGAGACCCGCATGCCGTTGGTGCGCTGGGAGTAGCTGTCGACGAACCGGTCCAGCCGGGTGTCGTGCCTCGAGTGCTCGCTCACGTTGTCTTACCTTGCGTTCGGGACGCGGCCGCCGTCGGCGACTCGCGTTGAGCCTGCGCCCACCCTATCCGGTCCGGCCAGGCTGACTGCAGGACACTAAGGGGTGACCGCCGTCTGGAACTCGGTCAGCAGCACCGCCAGGTCCTGCGTGGCGTGCTCGGTGACCGCGAGGAGGAGTAGGCCCGTCTCCTCCGTCACCCGCCCACATGCCGGCAGCGACGTGTCCACCGACAGCCCGCACAACGTGCCGCCGCCCACCTCTGCGGCGTCCTCGACGCCGGCGTCCGCCACGTAGGTGGCCGCATCCTCTTCAGGCCAGGTCATCACGAAGATCACCTTGTTGACGCCGTCGGAGTAGTCCGCCCGGACAATGCGCTGATTCTCCGGCGCTGGGCCGCCGCTTTCGGTCACGTCTCCGCGCACGAGATCTCCCACCTGGACGGGTGGGTCCATGGTGAGCTTCGGTGAGGGAGCGGGGGTGGGAGACTCGGAGCTCCCGGTGGCCCCGCCCAGGCCCGCGCCGATGAGTCCACCGGCCACCACCAGGGCGGCGGCGATGGCCGGCCCCAACAGCCGCCCAAACCAGGGGGCGGGCGGCTGCGTGGTGTCGTCGGAGACGGCCGTCCAGGCGGCGCGGGTGGGGGTTGGGCTACTGCTCATCAGAGCAACTCGTCGATGGCCTTCTTCAGGGCGCCCTTGGTTTTCCCGCCCGTCAGTGACTTGGCGACGCGCCCGCCCTGGAAGAACTGCAGCGTGGGGAGGCTGAGGACTCCCTGTTCGGCGGCGAGGCCGGGGTTGGTGTTGGTGTCCACCTTCACGAACTTCACGTTGACGTACTCCTTCGAGAGCTCCTCGACGATGG
Source organism: Arachnia sp. (assembly GCA_035467795.1). GTDB lineage: Bacteria > Actinomycetota > Actinomycetes > Propionibacteriales > Propionibacteriaceae > Arachnia. Next base: position 3,016 of record DATITN010000237.1, read on the forward strand.
GAGCGATCTGCCTGCAGGGCGCGCACCAGTCTGCCCAGTAGTCCACCACGACGAGCGTGTCTGCCATGAGGACCTCGTCGACGAAGGTCTTCTCCGTCACGTCGGTGACTGCCATGGTGCTGCCTCTCAAGAGTTGGATAGGTCAACAGAGTCTATGCGCCCAGCCTCGTGCGGCCGGGATCAGTCCTCGAGTGCCTGCAGGTACTTCTCGGCGTCGAGGGCCGCCGCGCAGCCGGTGCCCGCCGCGGTGATGGCCTGGCGGTAGGTGTGGTCCACGAGGTCGCCGCAGGCGAAGACGCCCGCAACGTTGGTGGCGGTGGTGCGGCCTTCCACCAGCACGTAGCCCTCGGCATCGGTGTGCACCTGGTCCTTGACCAGGGCCGAGCGGGGGTCGTGGCCGATGGCGATGAACACGCCCTGCACGTCGAGGTCCCGCAGCTCGCCCGTGTGGGTGTCCTTGAGCGTGATGGATTCGACGGACTTCGTGCCGTTGATGGTCTCGACCACCGAGTTCCAGGCGAACTCGATCTTCGGGTCGCGCATGGCGCGATCAACCATGATCTTGGAGGCGCGCAGTTCGTCGCGACGGTGGACGATGACCACCTTGGAGCCGAATCGGCTGAGGAACGTGGCCTCCTCGACGGCGGAGTCACCGCCGCCGATGACGGCGATGGGCTTGTCGCGGAAGAAGGCGCCGTCGCAGGTGGCGCACCAGGACACGCCGCGACCGGAGAGGCGCTCCTCGTCGGGGAGGCCGAGCTTGCGGTAGCCGGATCCCATCGCGAGGATGACGGACTTGGCGTGGTACTCGGTGTCCTCGGAGTCCTTGACGATCTTGATCTCCCCGGTGAGGTCCACGGCGGTGGCGTCGTCGGTGATGAGGATGGCGCCGAAGCGCTCGGCCTGCCTGCGCATCTGATCCATCAGGTCCGGGCCCATGATGCCCTCGGCGAAGCCGGGGAAGTTCTCCACCTCGGTGGTGTTCATGAGGGCGCCGCCCCCCTCGAACGATCCCTCGAAGATCACCGGCTTGAGGTTGGCGCGGGCGGCGTAGATAGCCGCGGTGTAGCCGGCGGGGCCGGAGCCGATGATGATGACGTCGTGCACGGTGGTCATGCTTCTCCTTCGCGGGGGCGGTCAGCCGCCACCATCGTAGTGCGCTCCTGGGTGGGATGAGGCGGCCGGTCGAGTATACCCCCAGGGGCATATAGTGCCGTCGGACGCTGTCAGGAGTAACCTTCGAACCATGAGTGAGGAGCTGTCCCGGGAGGAGCTGCACGCCGCCCTTGAGGTGCGCCGCGAGATGGGCACGGAGATCGAGCCGGCGCTGGTGGATTCATTGGCGGCGAAGGTGGAGGCCACCGTCCGCCGCCGATACGAGGCCGAGCTCGCCGCCACCAAGGCGCAGTCGGCGGCGGAGCGGCAGGGCCAGGGTGGGCGCCTCGCCCTCGCCATCGTGTCGCTGGCGATGGCCATCCCGCTGACAGCGATCGTCCTGCAGTTCGGAATAGCGGCGCTGCTCATGGTGTGGGTGGGCATCGTGCTGGTCAACCTCGCGATGGCGTTCAAGCCCCCCGGCACCGGCCGCTAACCCGGTCAGTACTCGAAGGCCCGGGCCACCTCGTCCAGGGGGACCTCCTCCAGGGAGGCGTGCCGCCAGTGGGGGGCGTTGTCCTTGTCCACCAGGAGCGCCCGCACCCCCTCGACGAAGTCCCCTGACGGGATCACCGTCTCCGCGAGCCTCAGGTCCTGCGCCAGCACCTCGCTGAGCCTGAGCGAGCGGGCGCGCACAATCGCGCGGGCGGTGACGTGCACCGCGAACGGGCTGCGGGCGCGCAGGTCGCGTCCCGCGGCGCGGGCCTCGTCCGCAGGGTGGTTCTCCAGCTCCCCGATGATCTCGAGCACATCCTCGGAGGCATAGCACTCGTGGATCCAAGCGGCGGACTCGTCGAAGAGGGGAGCCGGGAGGTCGCCGTCGGCCGACTCGTCGGCCAACCCCATCAGGAGCGCGTCACCACCGGTGAATGTGGCGGAGGTCAGAGCCACGTGCTTGCCGACGGCGCCCGCCCGCGACAGCTCGTACAGCATGCCCGCATCTGGCACGAAGCCGATCTTCGTCTCCGGCATCGCCATCACCGTGTCCGCATAGACGATCCGACGGTCCACGTGCGCGCCGATGCCCAAACCGCCGCCCATCGAGACGCCACGCAGGAAGGAGGTGACAGGCTTGGGGTAATTGGCGAGCATCATGTCCAGCGCGTACTCGGTCTCCAGGTACTGCAGGAACGGGCCGTCGTCGCGCACCAGCTGGGCCAGTGCCCGCACGTCCGCGCCGGCGCAGAACCCGCGCTCGCCGTTGCCCGCGAGCTCCACCGCCGTGACCGCATCGTCGTCGTGCCAGGCGGTGAGCGCGTCGTACATCGCGGTGAACATGTCCTCGGTGAGGGCGTTGATGGCGCGGGGCCGGTTGAGGGTGATGCGGGCGATCCCGTCCTGCACCTCGGTGACGATGAATTCAGACATGGGGGCCAGCCTAAGTGAACCCGCGGGGGCTGTCTGC
>DATITN010000238.1:0-3892 GCA_035467795.1 Arachnia sp.
TCTTCCGGGCGACGGGGCCTCCGTCCGCCGTCGGTCTGGCACGCTGGACCTATGACCGAGTTCACCTTCGCCACCGCCACGTCGATCCGGTTCGGGGCGGGGGTGGCGGCCGAACTCCCTCAGCACAGCCGACGGCTCGGCGAGCGCCCCTTCGTCATCACCGGCCGCAACACCCACCGCCACGCCGAGGTCCTCCGCGACATCTCCGACGTCGGCTCCTTCGCGCTCACCGGTGAACCCAGCTTCGAGGACGCCCGCGCCGCCGTCGCCGCCGCGCGTGACGCCAAGGCGGACCACATCGTCGGCATCGGCGGGGGAGCGGTGCTGGATCTGGCGAAGGCCGTCGCGGCGCTGGCGGCCGGCGACACCGACCCGATGGACCACGCCGAGGTGATCGGCGGCGGCCACCCGCTCCCGCACCTGTCGCTGCCGTTCATCGCGCTGCCCACCACGTCCGGAACCGGCTCCGAGGTGACGGCCAATGCCGTCCTCACCTCCGTCGAGCACAGGGTGAAGGTGTCGCTCCGGGGGCCGACGATGCTGGCGACGGTGGCCATCGTCGACCCCGCCCTCACACTCACCTGCCCCCCGCTGGTGACGGCGCAGTCCGGCATGGACGCCCTGACGCAATGCCTGGAGCCGCTGACGTCCAGGTTCGCCAACCCGATGGTCGACGCGCTGGCAACCGCGGGACTCCGGGCCGCTGCGCGTGGACTGGCCCGCGCCGTCGCCGAGAGTGAGGACCTGGAGGCGCGCACCGACATGGCCTTCTGCTCCCTCATGGGCGGCCTCTCGCTGGCCAACGCCAAGCTGGGAGCCGTCCATGGCTTCGCCGGTCCGCTGGGCGGCACGACCGGCGCACCCCACGGCGCCATCTGCGCGGCCCTCCTCCGGGTCACCACCCGCACCAACATCCGCGCCATGGCGGAGCGCGAGCCGGACAACCCGGCGTTGGCGAAGTACGCCGTCGCGGCCGAAGCGATCACCGGTGAGCGATTCGACGGAGCGCCCGCAGCCCTCATCGGCGAGCGGCTCGACTCCTGGCTCGTGGCCTTGGAAGACCAGTTGCGCCTCCCCGGGCTGGCCGAGCTCGGCCTCGCCGAGGGGGATCACGACGCCGTCGTCGAGGCTGCCATGAAGGGCAGCTCCATGAAAGGCAACCCGATCACCCTGACCCGCGACGAGCTGGCGCAGATCCTGCGCGACGCCGCCTGATCCGCCGCCTCCCGCGCGCCCGGTACGCTGAGCGGCAGACCGGCGCCGGTCACACACCGGCCCGCGAACGCAAGGAGGATGGGTGACCCACCACGAGGATCAGAGGGAAGGTGGCGCCTCCGCGCCCCAGAACAGCTCTGCCGACCCGCAGGGACAGGACGAGACGCCCCCGGACCTGACGGCCGCTTCCGTCCCGGACCCGCGTCCCGGACACCCGGGTGACGCGCTGCTCACCCCGGACCCGGCGGAGCCCGTGGACCGCGCTGACGTGATCGGTCAGGGTGGACGCTGGCTCGCCCTGTGGTCCGGACGCTTCCTCCTCATCGCGCTCGCGCTCGCCGCTCTCGGCTGGATCTTCGGCCAGTTCTGGGACGCTGTGCTCCCGCTGCTCCTCGCGCTCCTGCTCACCTCGGTGCTGTGGCCCGCCACGGCGGCGCTCAAGCGTGTCGGGGTGCCCTATGCGCTCGGGGCCGCGATCTCGCTGCTCGGAGGCGTGGGGATCATCGCAGGGCTGATCGCAAGCATCGCGCCGAGCGTGGCCAGGCAGTGGCCTGAGCTCTCCTCGCAGGCGGTGCAGGGCGTCCGGCGCCTGCAGGAGTGGGCGGCGGGGCCGCCGCTCAACCTGCGCGACGAAGAGCTCGACACCTGGATCACGCAGGGGCTGGACTACCTGCAGTCCCGAGCCGGTGAGATCTTCTCCCAGGCGCTCAGCATCGGCGGCAGCGTCGGCAACGTCGTCATCACGCTCCTGCTGATGGTGGTGCTGACCTTCTTCTTCCTCAAGGACGGCGCCAACTTCCTGGGCTGGACCCGGAGGGTGGTGGGGCGGCGCGCAGGATTCCATGCCACTGAGCTCCTGACCAGGCTCTGGGGCACCATCTCCGGCTACATCCGCACCCAGGCCATCGTCAGCTTCGTCGACGCCTTCTTCATCGGGCTCGGTCTGGTACTGCTCGGCGTCCCCCTGGCGTTCCCGCTGGCCGTGATCACCTTCATCGCCGGCTTCATCCCCATGGTGGGAGCAGTGACCGCCGGCGCGTTCGCGGTCCTGGTGGCGCTTGTCTCCAACGGGTTCACCACCGCCGCGCTGGTGCTGGGCCTGATCCTTCTGGTGCAGCAACTGGAGGGCAACATTCTCCAACCGCTGTTGCAGTCCAAGGTGATGCAGCTTCACCCCGTGGTCGTGCTGCTCGCTGTGGTGCTCGGCAGCGTCTGGTTCGGCATCATCGGTGCCTTCCTGGCCGTTCCCGTCGTCGCAGCCATCGCCGTCGTCCTGCGCTACATCGGAGACCTCATCGACATCAGGACGGGAGAGCGGTCAGCAGTCGACGTCCAGTGGGTCACGGCCGACGGGCGGGTGGTGGCGAGCGAGTCCGAGCGCTCCGCCCAGTTCTTCAGCGCGTTGGTGCGGCTGCGCCGGAACAGGCACCCGGCCGCGGGCGCAGCCGAGGAAGGCGTCCTACCGGAGGACGAGCACGCTGATGAGACGCACCGGTCCTGGCTCAACCGGATGCGTCGCCGCCGTCACTGACCCTCGCGGTACACCTTGTGCTGGGCGGCCTGCGCCCGCGGGCGGATCGTGAGCCTGTCGATGTTCACGTGCGACGGGCGGGTGGCCATCCAGGTGATCGCGTCTGCCACGTCCTCGGCGCTGAGCGGCTCCGCGACACCTTCGTACACGGCCGCGGCGCGGTCCTCGTCGCCCCCGAAGCGGGTCAGGGAGAAGCCCTCCGTGCGCACCATGCCGGGGCAGATCTCGGTGATCCGGACCGGGACGTCGAAGAGTTCAAGCCGCATGGATTCGACGACGGCGCGCTCGGCGGCCTTCGCCGCGCAGTAGCCCGCGCCGCCCTCATAGCCGGCGTCCGCGGCGGTGGAGGTGACGAACACGATGACACCCTCGGCCGCGATCAGCGCGGGGAGCAGCGCCTTGGTCACGCGGGTGGTGCCGATCAGGTTGGTCTGCAGCATGGCCGTCCAAGCGTCCAGGTCCGCCTCGCTCACCGGCTCCAACCCGAGCGCGCCGCCGGCGTTGTTGACCAGCACGTCGAGCGAGGATCCCGCCGCGGCGGCGAGGCGGGCCACGTCGTCGGCCCGGGTGATGTCGCACTCGACGGCGACCCCGCCGATCTCGGCGGCCAGCGCCTCGATCCGATCTGCCCGGCGAGCTGCGCAGATCACTCGGAACCCCTCCTGAGCCAGCAGGCGAGCAGTCGCTGCCCCGATTCCCGAACTTGCACCCGTCACCACAGCAGTTCTCATGGGAGTCACCTTAGGTGGTGAGCGTCATCGCCGCCGGGCGCCCTCTGTGGACGCGAGTGTGGTGCCAGCGGGGTAGGACGTCCGCAGGAGGGTGCAAGGCCGGCGGGACCGGACGTGCGCAGGAGGGCGCTGGTCAGCCGGCCTCATATGCGCAGGTGGGTGCCGGTCGGCGGGGCCGGATGTGCGTAGGAGGGTGCTGGGCGACCGGGCGGCTCGGCGCAATGATGCCCAACCCGACGATCACCTGACTGGCGTCCCGCCTCAGTAGACCTGCACCAGGGCCGCCCCGTCGGCCATCACCCGGACCCGGCCACGCCACGCTGGGACCAGTGCAGGAGTTGTGAAGCGATGCCCGGGCGGCCCTCATTGACCTTCGTTCCGTGGACGTTGTGCCGAAAGACTGAGCCGAGGGGAA
>DATITN010000239.1:0-6884 GCA_035467795.1 Arachnia sp.
CGGGCAGGTCGACGGTCCGCTCCTCGCCGCTGACGTCGCGATACGCGAACGTGGCGGGCGCCGTCGTCCACTCCGAGCTCCGCAGCAGAAGCGGCCGGACGACTATGCGGCCGCCCTCCACCCGGAGGCCCAGTTCACCCAGGCGGGTGAGGACCTCCTCCTTCACCTGGCCGGTCATACCCGGCTGACGGGCACCGCGATCCTTGGGCGTGTGGGAGTAGGGGTCTGTGGGGAAGGCCCCGTAGACCTCGGCCGTCTTGCAGTACCCGAGGCCCTGACGCACATCCTCATAGGCATCGCCGAGCGCCTCGACGACGGCGTCGTCCGCGCCCTCGGCCACCGCCCGCTCCAGGGTCTCCTGGACGGCGAGCAGAAGCTTGGAGACCATGTGCCAGTAGATCGAGCCGAGGCCCTCGAACGCGAAGAAGGAGCCTGAACGCCCGGTGAACTCAGCGTGGCGGAAGAGGTCCTCGAAGAGCGTGAGGAGGCTGTCGCGGTGCTCGGTCACAGCTGCGCCCAACTCTGGGTGCGCCGCCAGGGCGTCGAGTGCGCTGACCACCTCCTGCGCGTTCCGAATGCCGGCGGCGAAGTGGTACTCGCCCGCGACGTTGCGCACCACGACGCTGCGATCCCCCACCGCCACAAGCGAGCCGAGGAGCGGGCAGGTCTCGGCCCGGGCCGCGGTGACGGTGTTTCGGCCGAGGAAGCTCGGGAGCTCCTTGTCCGGGTAGAGGATGTAGCTGTGCTGGTCCGCCCGGTAGAGGGCGCTCTGCCTCAGCGATGACAAAAGCGCCACGGATTCCTGTGGGCTGAGCACCCTGCTGGAGAGGACCGCCACCTGCCCCTCAAGCATCACCGGGAGGCGGCGGACGCCGGCTCGGCCGGGCGCGAGGTCGAGGATGTTGTAGGAGTGGTACATCGCGTCGGCTCGGGCGTTGGCGCGCAGGCTCGCCTCGATGTGAGCCTCAGCCCGATCCAGGAGCGCGCGGACCTCGCCGGCGTCCACCGCGACGCGCTCGTTGCCAACCCCCGCGTACACCCGCGCGCGGTAGTCGGTCCCGGCGGCGCCGAGGGCGTCCATCACGGCACGACGGGTTTCGTCGTCCACCTCGTCGGTCCCGTACTCCGTCAGCACCTTCAGGACCGAGCCGAGCAGCTCCCGAAGGGCGGGGGTCACCTCGACGTCGCCGTAGAGCAACTCCCGCACGAACGGGACGTAGCGGCGGAGGTAGGCGAGCGTGACCACCGACAACCCTCGGCCGACGAGGGCGTTGTTGGCGTCGTTCCATTCGGGGCGCTGGGTGTTCATCCAGATGCCGCCGCCGGGAACAAGGTTGACGATCTTGGTCAGCAGGATCAGCAGGAGTTTCTCGGCAAGCGTCACCCGGACGATGTCGCCGTCCGGCGTGTGGAGAAGACGCCCGTCTGCGCCCTCCGCCGCCACTCTCTCCTCGACGACCTCCTGGTGGGCCGAGTCGAAGGCAATGGTGTCGTAGGGATCCGCGAGGGTCTTGTCGTAGGTTGCGATCCGGTACGGCACATCGGCATGGGTGAACACCGCACGGCCCGCCAGCTCGCGCAGCCGGCCGGGGTGGAAGAGCTCCGACGTCTCAAGCAGCTTCAGGAGATAGATGACCTGATGGTCGCTCCAGTAGCCGATGTTGGCCCAGGGGTTCTCGGGCTCCGGCACCTCCCAGTCAACGCCCTCGCGCGAGATCCGGTATGGGTTGTAGCCGTCCGCTGTGGTGGCGTCGAGGAAGACGGTGATCATCGACTCGAGGTACTCCGGGAAGGACCACGCGAGCGCCTCCCAGTTCTGGAAGATGTCCCGCCAGTTGCCCTGGTAGGTGAGGCTCGGGTTCCCCTGCTCGTCGACGAGCGCGATGCGGAACTTGTTCCACGGCCGGCTCGGATCCCCGTGCCGCCTGCTGAAAGTGAGTGGGAGGTACTCCATCGCCAGGCGCCAGAGGTCCGGGTCACCCGCCTCCACCGCGACGGCGACCAACTCCTCCACGCGCAGACGTGCCGGCAGCCCCGCGAGGGTGTCAGCGCACCGGCGTGAGGTGGCGGGGCTGCGCTGCGCGATGAAGGCGCGCACGTCGTCTGCCCCGATCTCGTAGCCGTCGGCGGGAAGCCCGCCCCGCATGGTGTTGAACAGGACGTTGGCGACGTGGTGGGTGGCGGCGACCTCGTCCCCGGTGACCTGCGCGGCGTCCGTGGCCGCGAGGAGGGCCCCGAGGTCCTCCCGCGTCCGCGCGATGTCCGACTCAAGATCCGCGGCGATCCCGGCGGGGTCCCCGAGGCGGGTCCTGAGCCCGACGACATCGGCAGCATCGAGGTCGACGTCGGCGGCGATACGCCACGCCCGCTGCCCGCCGGGGTCCAGCGTGAGCCGAGTGCGCAGGAGGTAGGCGCCCCGCTCGCCCCGCATCTCGAGTTCCTCGGTAGACGCGGCCGGGAACGCGCCCAGCTGGCGGGTGGACAGGAGGTGGGTGGCGCCGTCGAGCCCGACCTGCCAGGCCACATTGGCCCGGAGGGACTCGCTCGGTTCGGCGAGGTCGGTGAGGGAGGCGTTGAGGTGGAAGATCCCGAGGCCGGTGGAAGCGTCCAGCTCGCTGCGTTTGTAGGCGTCGAGGAGGTTGCTGAGCTCGTTCTGCACCTGCTGGCTCGTGCCCGCCGGGAGGATGTTGACGAGGCCGTCGAGGAGTTCCACCTCGCATGACTGCTCGCCAACTGACGACAGCTCACAGCTTCGCACGACCCCGAAACGCGCGCTGCTCTCCCACATCACCCGGAACCGCAGCCCGAGGTCCGGCCGGATCTCCTCGAAGATCAGGGCCGTGCCGAGGACGTCCTTGTACAGGGTGCGCTCTACGGCCGGATCCCCGGCACAGGTCTCGGCGAACGGATACCAGTGACCGCCCGCCCCTTCCGCCGTCGTGACGCGCATGCGGGTGAGCCCGCCGGTGCGTCCGGCGCTCTCGGCCACCTTGTCGTCGGTGTAGTAGGGGAACAGCGCCTTCTCAGCGTCGACCCGCCCGGCGGTCAGGCCTCCGCTGGAGGAGATGAAGAGCCAGACGTCGCTCGAGCTCACGATCGTCATGAAGAAGGGCGCCATGCGGTCGTAGCCGCCGATGCGGTGGAAGCGGCGGCCATGGAGCGTCACCAGGCCTTCCTCCGCCGTGGGCTGGTGGGGCAAGCCGTCCGACTGTGCCGTGACGAAGGTCGCTGTCATCGTTCCTCGCTTTCGTCGGCGGGCCGTTCCGCCGAATGAGAGCGCTCTCTTCAGTGGGCGGCGCTCTGGTCAAAGGGTTCCTGCAGGGTGTGCCCTCCAAAGAGAGCGCTCTCACAAGCATGACATGCGAGCTTCGTCTCGGCAAGAGGAGGTGGCGAGTCCTGGGCTGCGACACGTCTCGCCCGACGGCCCTCCCCTGAGGAATCCGATCCGGCATTTGATGAGTGAGTGTTCACTCACTACACTCTCCCCCATGACCCGCGCCGCCCCCATGCCCCCCGAGCAGCGCCGGGCGGCCATCGTCGAGGCGAGCATCCCGCTCCTGGAGCAGCACGGCCAGGCCCTCACCACACGCATGGTCGCCGAGGCGGCCGGCGTGGCCGAGGGGACCATCTTCCGCGTATTCGACTCCCTCGACGACCTGATCTCCGCCACCATCAGCGAGGCCCTCTCCGCGGAGAGGCTCGCCAACCGCCTGGCCGCGGCTCAGCTCACCGGCGACATCGAGACCCAGACCCGGGCCGCCATCGAGCTCATCGAGCAGTACCTGCACTCGGTGCACACCATGTTCGTCGCCGCCCACGGTGCCTCGAAGCACAGCGCCCCCCACGCCGCGCAGTGCGCCCGCACCGAACTCGAGGCCCGCACCGCGGAACTCGACGCGTGGATGACGGACCAATTCGAGCCCTACCGCAGCCAGATCACCATCCCCCTCGACGCCTTCGCCACGCTTCTGCGCACGTTCGCCGTCGGGCACGCCTCACGCTTCGTCTCGTCGTCGCTCTCACTCGACGACCTCGCCCGCCTCGCGCTCCACGGGGCGCTCCGAAAGGACACCGCATGCTCTCCCGCTTAGGGCGGCTCATCAACCGCTACATCCGCCCCTACTGGGGGCTGCTCGCGATTGTCATCGTGCTGCAGACCATCGCGACCATCATGTCGCTGTATCTGCCCACCCTGAACGCCCGCATCATCGACGAGGGCGTCGTCACCGGCAACACCGACTTCATCTGGGGCACCGGCGGCATCATGCTGCTGCTGACGGCCGTCCAGGGCGCCGCCCAGATCGCCGCGGTGTGGGCCGGCGCCAACGCAGCCATGCAGTTCGGGCGCGACGTCCGGGCCGCGATCTTCGAGCGCGCCCTCTCCTTCTCCGCCCGTGAGCTGAACAAGTTCGGCGCCCCGTCGCTGATCACCCGCAACACCAACGACGTGCAGCAGGTTCAGATGCTGGTCCTGATGAGCGCCGTCATGCTCGTCTCCGCCCCCATCACGATGGTGGGCGGCGTCTTCATGGCGCTGCGCGAGGACGCCGGGCTGTCGTGGATCATCCTGGCCGCCGTCGTGGTCCTGGCTGCCGGCATCACCGTCCTCATCGTGAACATGGGCCCGCTGTTCGAGACCATGCAGAAGCGGATCGACACCCTCAACCGCGTCCTCCGCGAGCAGATCACCGGCATCCGGGTGGTGCGCGCCTTCGTCCGCGAGCCCCACGAGGCCCGCCGCTTCGACAAGGCCAACGCCGAACTCGTCGACACCACCACCACAGTCGGCCGGCTGATGGCCTTCCTGTTCCCCTTCGTCGGACTCATCATGAACGTCTCCACCGTGGGCGTGATGTGGTTCGGCGCCCAGCGCATCGAGTCCGGAGACATCCAGATCGGTCAGCTCACCGCGTTCATCTCCTACCTGATGCAGATCCTCATCTCGGTCATGATGACGACGATGCTGCTCGTCATGGCCCCCCGCGCCGCAGTCTGCGCGGACCGCATCATGGAGGTCCTCGACACTGAGAGCTCCGTGGCACCGCCCGCCAACCCGGTGGCGCCGTCGGTCGAGCGCGGCCACGTGCTGTTCGACCGGGTCAGCTTCTCCTACCCGGGCGCCGAGTCCCCCGTGCTCCAGGACGTCTCCTTCGAGCTGACCCCCGGCACCACCACAGCGATCATCGGGTCCACCGGCGCCGGCAAAACCACCCTGATCAGCCTCATCCCCCGCCTGTTCGACGCGACGGCGGGCCGGGTGCTTGTCGACGGCGTGGACGTGCGCGACCTGGACCCGGACACCCTCTGGGCCCGGATCGGCCTCGTGCCGCAGAAGCCCTACCTGTTCACCGGCACCATCGCCAGCAACCTGCGCTACGGCAAGCCGGACGCCACCGACGACGAACTGTGGTCAGCGCTGCGCGTCGCGCAGGCGGAGGCGTTCGTGCTTGAGAAGGAGGACCAGCTCGGCGCGCACATCTCGCAGGGTGGCACCAACGTCTCCGGCGGGCAGCGACAGCGCCTCGCCATCGCCCGCGCGCTGGTGAAGAAGCCGAGCGTCTACATCTTCGACGACTCCTTCTCCGCCCTCGACGTGGCCACCGACGCGCGCCTCCGGGCTGCGCTGAGGCCGGAGACCGCCAACGCCGCGGTCCTCGTGGTGGCACAGCGCGTCTCCACCATCACCGCCGCAGACCTGATCCTCGTCGTCGAGAATGGCCGGATCGTCGGCCGCGGCAACCACGACGAACTGCTGGCGTCCAACGAGACGTACCGCGAGATCGTCGAGTCCCAGCTGAGCGCCGAGGAGGCCGCCGCATGAGCGAGAACAAGGCAATCCCCGTCAAGGCCAACGAGCGCCCCAAGCACGCCCCAACCCACCGCGGAGGGCCCGGACACGGCCCGATGGCCGGCAGCGGCGAGAAGGCAGCGAACTTCAAGGTGTCGGTCCGGCGCCTGCTCAGCCACCTGCGCCCGCAACGCGCCGGCATCATCCTGGCCATCGCCATGGGCGTGCTGTCGGTGGCGCTGAGCGTGGTGGGGCCCAAGATCCTCGGCCGCGCCACAGACCTCATGCTCTCCGGCATCATCGGCGGCCAGATGCCCGCCGGCGTGACCAAGCAGCAGGTCATCGACCTCGCCGTCGCGGAAGGAAACACCGACTTCGCGGACCTCCTGCGCAACCTGGACTTCATCCCCGGCGAGGGCATCGACTTCGGCGCCATCGGCAGCATCCTGCTGTTGGTGCTCGGCCTCTACGTGGTGTCGTTCATCTTCTCCTACGTGCAGGGCTGGGTCCTCAACGGCGCCGTGCAGAAGTCGATCTACCAGATGCGCCGCGAGGTGGCCGCCAAGCTGGACCGGCTGCCGCTGTCCTACTACGACAAGCAGCCCCGCGGCGAGGTGCTCAGCCGCGTCACCAACGACATCGACAACGTGTCGCAGACCCTGCAACAGACCCTGTCGCAGCTGCTCAACTCGCTGCTCATGGTGATCGGCGTGCTGATCATGATGTTCTGGATCTCCCCCATCCTGGCGCTCGTCGCGCTTGTGTCGGTACCCATCGCCATGGTGGTGGTCTCCGTCATCGGGAAGCGCTCCCAGAAGCTGTTCGCGCAGAACTGGAAGTCCACCGGAGAGCTCAACGCCCACATCGAGGAGGCCTTCACCGGCCACTCGCTGGTCAAGGTGTTCGGCCGCCAGAAGGAGGTCGAGGCCGAGTTCCAGGTCCGCAACCAGGAGCTCTACAAGGCGGGTTTCGGCGCCCAGTTCATCTCCGGCATCATCATGCCGGTCATGTTCCTGGTCGGGAACCTCAACTACGTGGTGATCGCCGTCGTCGGCGGCCTGTGGGTGGCGTCGGGCCGGATGAACATCGGCGACGT
>DATITN010000240.1:0-5829 GCA_035467795.1 Arachnia sp.
ACGAGGTGATCCGCCACATCCGTGGCCAACGAAAAGCCCTTCGGCGCCACCTCGGCCATCCGGTCTGGATGGAAGGTCAGCGTCCCCACCATGCCGGCGACGGCGGGCAGCAGCACGTGAAGCTGGTCCACGCCGTCGAAGATCGGCTCCTTATCCTCCTGGAGGTCCCGGTTGTACGCCAACGGGAGCCCCTTCAGGGTTGCGAGCAGCCCGGCGAGGTTTCCGATCAGGCGCCCCGCCTTCCCCCGCGCGAGCTCAGCCACATCGGGGTTCTTCTTCTGCGGCATGATCGAACTGCCCGTGGACCAGGCGTCGTCCAGGCTGGCGAACCCGAATTCGGCGGTGCACCAGAGGATCACGTCCTCCGCCAGGCGGGACAGGTCCACACCGATCTGGGCCAGCACATAGGCGGCCTCGGCGATCAGGTCCCGTGCCGCGGTGCCGTCGATCGAGTTGGGAACAGAGGAGTCGAATCCGAGCTCGCGGGAGACCAGCTCGGGGTCCAGCCCCAGCGAGGTGCCGGCGAGCGCCGCGGAGCCGTAAGGGCTCACCGCCAGTCGGCGGTCGAGGTCGCGCAAGCGGTCGATGTCGCGCACCAGCGGCCAGGCATGCGCCAGCAGGTGGTGGCTCAGCAGGATGGGCTGCGCCGACTGGAGGTGCGTGCGGCCGGGCATCACCACCCCCAGATGCCGGTCGGCCTGCGCGGCGAGCGCGTCGATGACCTGATCCACGTCCTGGGCGATCAGCCGGACCTCCTCGCGCAGATAGCTGCGGATGAGGGTGGCGATCTGGTCGTTGCGGGAGCGTCCCGCCCGCAACCGGCCCCCCAGCTCCGCGCCGACGATCTCCTTCAATCCGCGCTCCAGGGCGCCGTGGACGTCCTCGTCGCTCTCGGCGGCCACGAACTCGCGCGCCTCGACCCGACGGGCCAGCTCCGCGAGACCCTCGTCCATGGCGGCCGCCTGCTGATCGTCCAGCAGGCCCGCGGCGCGCAGCGCCTTGGCATGGGCCCGGGATCCGGCTACGTCGTGGAGCGCCAACCGCCAGTCGAACTGCGTGGACTTGCTCAACGCGAACATGGCCTCGCTGGGCCCCCCCGCGAATCGACCGCCCCAGAGTCGTCCCTGCTCAGTGCTCATCGAGAAGCCCTCTTCCTGGTCGTCCGCTCTTGGTCATCTCGGAGATCCGCAGCACCACGCCGTCGGCCGCCTCCTCGTCTGCGGCGATGACGAGGATGGTGTCATCCCCGGCGATCGTACCCATCACGCCGGCCATCGCGGCGGCGTCCAGGGCGGCGGCGAAGTACTGCGCCGCCCCCGGGGGCACCTTCAGCACGATCTGATTGCCGGCCGCACGCAGCGACTGGAGCATCTCCGCGCACAGGCGGGCCAGCTTGTCCATGGTCGCCCCGTGTCCCTCATCGGAGCCTGCTGCATAGACGAGGGAGCCGTCATCGGCCCGCTGCCTGATGGCGCCCAGCGCCAGAAGGTCCTTGGACAGCGTGGGCTGGCTGACGCTGATGCCTTCCGCAGCCAAGGCCTCGATCAGGTCCGCCTGCGAGGCGTAGCGCGCCTCGTTGACGAGCTGGCGCAGCGTGGCCAGCCGTCCCGCCCTGGTCACTTCAGGCATGCGGCGCCAGGAGGCCCGGGAGCGCATCGACGAAGGGCTGCAGCTCCTCTTGCGTGGAGATCAGCGGCGGCGCCACGCGCAGGACGTTCGGGCGCGGGGCGTTGATGATGAATCCGGCATCCAGCGCGTCGTCGGCCACCCGCGCCGCCACCTCATCGGTCAGGACCACGCCGAGGAGCAGCCCGCGGCCCCGGACCCCGCTGATCAGGGGATGCCCCAGCTCCCGCATGGCGTCGGCGAGCCATCGCCCGGTGGTGCGGGCGTTGTCCAGGACGCCGCCCTCCAGCGCATCGAGCACGGCATGCCCGGCGGCCGCGGCGACCGGGTTGCCGCCGAAGGTGGTGCCGTGCTGCCCCGGCTGCAGCAGCGACGCCGCCGAACCCGTGGCGAGGCAGGCGCCCACTGGAAACCCGTTGCCGAGCCCCTTGGCCAGCGTGACGAGATCCGCCACCACGCCCTCTGCGCGGTGCGCCAGGTATTCACCGCACCGGCCGAGCCCGGTCTGCACCTCGTCGATCCACAGCAGCGCGCCAGCCGCGGTGGCGATCTCGCGTGCCGCGGCCAGGAACCCCTCCGGGGCCGGGACCACACCGTTCTCCCCTTGGATGGTCTCCACCACCACCGCCGCCGTCTTGTCGTCGACGGCCTCGCGCAGCGCGGCGACGTCGCCGAAGGGCACGAAGGTCACCTCGCCGGGGAGAGGTTCGAACGGCTCGCGGTACTTGGGATTGTGCGTGAGCGCCAGGGCCCCCATGGTGCGGCCGTGGAAGGAGCCCTCCATGGCCACCAGTCTGGTGCGGCCCGTGAGCCGCGTCAGCTTGAAGGCCGCCTCGTTGGCCTCCGTGCCGGAGTTGGTGAAGAACACGCGTGCCTCCGGCGAGCCCGTGAAGGCAGCCAACCGCTCGGCGAGGCGGATCTGCTGCTCGCTGGCGAAGAAGTTGGACACGTGGCCGAGGTGGCCCAGCTGCCGCGTGATGGCCGCGGTGACGCCGGGATGGTTGTGGCCGAGGCCGTTGACCGCAAGGCCGGAGAGGAGGTCGAGATAGCGGGCGCCGTCGGCGTCGTAGAGGTGCACCCCTTCACCGCGCTCGAATACCCGCTTGGGGGGCCCGAACGCGTTCATCATCACAGCGGCGTACCGCGCCTGGAGATCTGCCTGGCTCATGCCACTGCCCCCTCGTTGGTGACCATGGTGCCCACGCCCTCGTCGGTGAAGATCTCCAACAGGAGGCAGTGCGGGATCCGCCCATCGATGACGGTGGCGGAGGTGACGCCTCCCTCAACGGCGCGGATGCACGCCTCCATCTTGGGGATCATGCCCGCGTCGAGGCGCGGCAGCATGTCGCGCACCTCTGGCGTGGAGATCTGCGTGATCACGGACTCCTCGTCCGGGTAGTTGGCATAGACGCCGGCGACGTTGGTGAGCATCACCAACCGCTTGGCCCCCAGCGCCACCGCCAGGGCGGCGGCCGCCGTGTCGCCGTTGACGTTGTGTACCTGCCCCTCGACGTCCGGGGCGACGGTGGCCACCACAGGGATGCGGCCCGCCTGGATCAGGTCGAGGATGGCCGCCGGGTCGACCGACTCCACGTCGCCGACGAGCCCCAGATCGATCTCCTCGTCGTCGATCATCAGGCCGCGACGCTTGGCGGTGAACAGTCCGCCGTCCTCGCCCGACATACCCACGGCGAACGCCCCGTGCTGGTTGATGAGGTTGACCAGCTCGCGCCCCACCTGGCCCACGAGCACCATCCGCACCACATCCATCGCCTCCGGGGTGGTGACGCGCAGCCCGCCGCGGAACTCCGAGGCGATGTCCAGGCGCCCCAGCATCGAGGAGATCTGGGGTCCGCCGCCGTGTACCACGACCGGCTTCACGCCGACGCGCCGCAGGAAGACGATGTCTTCGGCGAAGGCGCGCTTGAGCGCGTTGTCGGTCATTGCGTTCCCGCCGTACTTGATCACGACGGTCTGCCCGGCGTATTCCGCCAGCCAGGGCAGCGCCTCGATGAGGGTGCCCGCCTTGGCGATGAGCTCGGGCTGCTGCTGGATACGGGTCTTGGTCATCATGGGAGGTCCCTTTGGGTTGCGGAGCTGAAGGGGGAGGTGCGGCGGAGCGCCGCAGTCAGGTGGAGTACTCCGCGTTCTCTCTGACGTAGTCGTAGGTGAGGTCGTTGGTGAGGATCGTCGCGGTGTCGCGGCCGGCATGCAGGTCCACCCGGACGTGGACCTGACGGCCCGACAGATCCACCAGGCTGCGGTCGTCGCCGATCTGGCCCGCCCGGCACACCATGACGCCGTTGAAGGAGACGTCCAGGGCGTCCGGGTCGAAGGCGGCGTCGGTGACGCCGATGGCCGAGAG
The DNA here is from genome assembly GCA_035467795.1 of Arachnia sp. Classification (GTDB taxonomy): domain Bacteria; phylum Actinomycetota; class Actinomycetes; order Propionibacteriales; family Propionibacteriaceae; genus Arachnia. The sequence goes on from DATITN010000240.1 coordinate 3,992, forward strand.
CACCCTCCCCCAGTTGGGATCGCCGCCGAAGATGGCGCACTTGAACAGATTGGACCTGGCGATCTCCCGCCCGACCGTCACCCCGTCACGCTCGGACGCCGCGCCGACCACCTCGATGGCGATCTCGTGGGCCGCGCCCTCGGCGTCGGCGATCAGCTGCCGGGCGAGGTCCTGGCAGAGCGCGGTCAGCGCCCCCTGGAACTCGGCGGGCTCCGGAGACGCCCCGGACGCGCCGCTGGCCATCAGCAGCACCGTGTCGTTGGTGGACATGCAGCCATCCGAATCGGCCCGATCGAAGCTCAGCCGGGTGGCCTCCCGCAGGGCAGCGTCGAGGTTTCCCGCGTCGAGGTCGGCGTCGGTGGTGAGCACCACGAGCATCGTCGCGAGGCCCGGGGCGAGCATGCCGGCCCCCTTGGCCATCCCTCCGATCGACCACCGCCCCACCTGAATACCTGCCTGCTTCGGGACCGAGTCGGTGGTCATGATGGCGACGGCCGCCGCGGGGCCTCCGTCATCCGACAGGTGTGTGCACGCGTCGTCGACTCCCGGCAGCAGGAGGTCCATCGGCAGCCGGAGCCCGATCAGCCCGGTGGAGCACACCGCGACGTTGTCCGTGATGAGCCCGAGCTGCCCCGCGACCCGCGACGCCGTCGCAGCCGAATCGGCGAACCCGTCCGCCCCCGTGCACGCGTTGGCGCCGCCCGAGTTGAGGACCACGGCCTGCAGCTGGCCGTCCTCGACCGCCTGCCGCGACCACTTCACGGGGGCCGCGACGACGCGGTTCGAGGTGAAGACGCCGGCCGCCGCCATGCTCGGCCCGGTGTTCTGGACCACGGCGACGTCCGGGCGGCCGCTCGCTTTGAGGCCGGCGGTGACGCCCGAGGCGAGAAATCCCTGCGGAAGGGTCACTCCGGTAGGTGTGCTCATGACTGTGTGTATTCCTTATCTGACATATTCATTGCCTGGATCAGGGCGCGATGCCCACGGCGGGCAACCCGAGTGACTCCGGAAGGCCCAGGGCCAGGTTCATCGACTGGATCGCACCGCCGGCCGTGCCCTTGGTGAGGTTGTCGATGGCCGAGATGGCGATCAGCCGACCGGCCGCCTCGTCGACCGTCACCTGGACTGCCGTGACATTGGACCCCGTGACCGAGGCAGTCTGCGGCCATACCCCCGGCGGTAGGACGTGCACGAACGGTTCGTCGGCGTAGAACTCCCGATAGGCCTCCTGCGCGGCCTCGGAGGTGACGCCCGCGGCGACAGGCGCGGAGCAGGTGGAGAGGATCCCCCTGGGCATCGGTGCCAGCAGCGGGGTGAAGGAGACGTTGACCTGGCCGTTGGTCACCGACGAGAGGTTCTGCACGATCTCGGGCGTGTGCCGGTGGATTCCGCCCACGCCATAGGGGCTCATGTTGCCCATCACCTCGGAGCCGAGGAGGTTCGGCTTGAGTGACTTCCCCGCCCCGGAGGCCCCGCTGGCCGCGACGATGACGATCTGGCCGGGATCTATCAGGGCCTTGGCCACGGCCGGGAGCAGGGCGAGCGTGCAGGCCGTCGGGTAGCAGCCCGGCACTGCGATGCGCGTGGCCCCGGCCAGGCGCTCCCGCTGGCCCGGCAACTCGGGCAGGCCATACGGCCACGTCCCGGCATGCGCCGACCCGTAGAACCGCTCCCACGCTGCAGGATCCTGAAGACGGAAATCTGCCCCGGCGTCCACCACGAGGGTGTCGTCGCCCAACTGTTCTGCGATCGCGGCCGAAGTGCCGTGCGGAAGCGCGAGGAAGACCACGTCGTGGCCGGCCAACTCGGCCGCGGTGGTGGGCGCGACCACACGGTCC
>DATITN010000241.1:0-1972 GCA_035467795.1 Arachnia sp.
CGTTGAGCCAGAACAGCAGGATGACGCCCCAACGGGCGCGCAGGACTTCCTTGGACATGGTGACTTCGTTCAAACAGGAGGGACCCGTCTCGCGCGGAACGCGCGGGGGAGGGGTGGGAGCGCTCCGATCCTGCCAGATCCCCGGCCCGTGCACCAATGTCCGGTCCGGGCCAGGCCCATGGTCCCTGCAGGCCCAGAGGGGCGGTCCCGACGGCGTGTCGTGCACGGCGTCGGTAGCCTGAGCCCATGATCATGGACGTCGTTGACCTCATCCGCACGAAGCGGGACGGGGGCACACTCACCCCGGACGAGATCGACTGGGTGATCGACGCTTACACCACGGGCGCCGTCGCCGACTACCAGATGTCGGCACTGGCGATGGCCATCCTCATCCGCGGCATGAACCGCGACGAGATCGCCCGCTGGACCGCGGCGATGATCGCATCCGGCGAGCGGATGGACTTCTCCAGCCTCAGCCGCCCCACCGCGGACAAGCACTCCACCGGAGGGGTGGGGGACAAGATCACGCTCCCTCTCGCGCCGGTTGTTGCGGTGTTCGACGTGGCGGTCCCGCAGCTCTCAGGTCGCGGCCTGGGGCACACGGGAGGCACGCTCGACAAGCTCGAGGCCATCCCCGGCTGGCGGGCGGCCCTCAGCAACGAGGAGATCTTCGCCCAGCTGGAGAGCGTCGGCGCAGTCATCTGCGCGGCCGGCTCCGGCCTCGCCCCCGCGGACAAGAAGCTCTACGCCCTCCGCGACACCACGGGCACCGTCGAGGCCATCCCGCTCATCGCCAGCTCCATCATGAGCAAGAAGATCGCCGAGGGCACCGGCGCACTGGTGCTGGACGTGAAGGTGGGCTCCGGCGCGTTCATGAAGTCGCTGGACCAGGCCCAGGAGTTGGCCCGAACCATGGTGGACCTCGGCAAGGACGCGGGAGTCAACACGGTGGCACTGCTCACAGGCATGGACACGCCGTTGGGGCTCACCGCGGGCAACGCGCTTGAGGTGCGCGAATCAGTTGAGGTCCTGGCCGGGGGCGGGCCCGCGGACGTCGTCGAGCTGACGCTGGCCCTGGCCCGCGAGATGCTCGCGGCCGCCGGCAAGCCCGACGTCGACCCGGCGCCCGCGCTGCGCGACGGCAGGGCGATGGACGTGTGGCGCCGCATGATCGCAGCCCAGGGAGGCGACCCCGACGCCGCGCTGCCCGTGGCCGAGCACCAGCACACGGTGACCGCCGAGCACGGGGGCTACCTCAGCAGGATGGACGCCTACGCAGTCGGCGTCGCGGCATGGCGCCTCGGCGCGGGTCGCGCGCGGAAGGAGGACGACGTCCAGGCCGTGGCAGGTATCGAGATGCACGCCAAGCCCGGCGACGCCGTCGCAGCCGGGCAGCCGCTGTTCACCCTGCACACCGCCACCCCGGAGCGTTTCGACCGGGCGCTCGAGGCCCTCGACGGCGCCGTCGGCTATGCGGAGGCCGCGCCCGAGCTGCCTGGCATCATCCTCGGGCGGCTGGACTGATCCCAGACAGTGAGAATCCGGGGAGATGGCGCCCATGGCGGCCCATCTCCCCGGATTCCCACCGATGAGCCAAGTCAGACTTCCGTTGGCGTCCTCCCGAAGGCCGTCTCCAGCGTCCGCAGCTCGTCGACGAGCTCGCGCGGCAGGCGCCAGCCGAAGGTGTCGAACCAGCGTCCGATGCGCGGCACCTCGTCGCGCCACTCGCTCTCCTTGTAGGACACCACCTCGCGCAGGTCGTTCTCGTCGATCTCCAGGCCCTCGACGTCGAGGCTGCCGGCCGCCGGGAGGAACCCGATCGGCGTCTCCACCGCCTCCGTCAGGCCGTCGACCCGCTGCGCGATCCACTTCAGCACCCGGGAGTTCTCCCCGAAGCCGGGCCACATGAAGCGGCCGTCGGTGTCGCGGCGGAACCAGTTGACGTAGAAGACCTTGGGCAGCTTGTCCGCGT
>DATITN010000242.1:0-3475 GCA_035467795.1 Arachnia sp.
CTGACCCATGCTTTCTATGATCCTGCGGCGCATCGCTTCCGGGGTCGCCGTCCTACTCGTCGTGTCCGTCCTCACGTTCACGATGCTGTACGCGTCGTCCGGCAACATCGCGCGAAACATCCTCGGCGACCAGGCTACTGATGAAGCCATCGCCGCCAAGGAGGCCGAACTGGGTCTCGATCAACCCTTGATCACCCGCCTCCTCGCCTGGCTAGGCGACGCCGCCACCGGCCAATTCGGGAAGTCATGGTTCACCAACGAACCGGTCTTCGAAGCCATTGGGAGTCGCCTTCCCGTCACGCTGGTGATGATCGGCGTCTCCATCGTCCTCATCGCTCTCGTGGCCACCGGCCTCGGCATGCTCGCGGCCGTGCGTCGCGGAGGGGCAGACCGCGCGGTCCAGCTCGGCGCCGTCATCGGCAACGCCGTCCCCGGGTTCATCATCGGCGTACTGCTGGTGTGGATCTTCGCCATCCAGCTGGGATGGCTGCCTGCCATCTCGCAGATCGCGCCCGGAGTCGGCGCCGGCGTGTGGATCGCCTCCCTCACGCTTCCGGTGATCGCCCTGGTCATCAACGGAGTCGCCAGCGCGGCGCAACAGATCCGCAGCGCGTTCATCAAGCAGCTCGAGATGGACTACGTCCGCACCCTGCGCAGCCGCGGCATCAGTGAACGGGAGATCCTCTTCAAGCACGTCCTCCGCTCGGCTGCCCCCGCTGGGCTGACGGTCCTCAGCCTGCAGTTCATCGGCCTGCTCGGTGGCGTCGTGATCATCGAATCCATTTTCGCCATCCCCGGCCTCGGCCGACTCGCCGTCACGGCCACCACCATGAGTGACCTGCCGCTGGTCATGGGCGTGGTCATCTACACCGTCGTGATCGTCATCCTCGTCAACCTCCTTGTGGACATCCTCAACGGTTGGCTCAACCCGAAGGTACGTGTCGCATGAGCGAGCTCACACCCCCCGTTGCCGTGGGAGGCCAGGTGGGCGCCGTCGTGCGCGCCTCGGCGCTGCGGCGCATCCTCAAGAACCCGATGGGTCTGGCGGCCATCATCTTCCTCGTGCTGATCACGCTGGTCGCGGTGTTCGCGCACCTTCTGGCCCCGCACGACCCCAACTTCGCAAGCCTCGGCAACGTGCTCCTGGGCCCCGGCGGGGACTACCCGCTCGGCACCGACAGCGCCGGCCGCGACATCGCGTCGAGACTGATCTTCGGCGCGCGGGTCACGCTGCTCTCCGCGGCGCTGGCCGCCACCGTCGCCATCGCGGTGGGCCTGCCCTCCGGCCTGATCGCCGGCTACTACGGCGGCAAGTTCGACGGGATCGCGAGCTGGTCCACCAACATCCTGCTGGCGCTGCCCGGCATGATCGTGCTGCTCGCAGTCCGGGCCGCCCTCGGCCCGTCGGTGTGGATCTCCATGATCGTCTTCGGCCTGCTGCTCAGCCCCGGCTACTTCCGCCTGACGCGCACCGCAGTCCAATCCGTGCGCAACGAGCTGTACGTGGACGCGGCCCGCGTGTCCGGACTGTCCGACTCGCGCATCATCTCCCGCCACATCTTCTCCGTGGTCCGGGCCCCGATCATCATCCAGACGGCAATGGTGGCCGGCGTGGCGATCTCCATCCAGTCCGCCCTGGAGTTCCTGGGGCTCGGTGACCCCACCGTCCCCACCTGGGGCGTCATGGTCAGCGACGGGTTCCGCAACATCTACCGGCAGCCCCTCAACCTGCTGTGGCCCACCCTCGCGATCGCGCTGACCATCGCGGCCTTCGTGCTGCTCGGCAACGCCGTCCGCGACTCTCTCGAGGACCTGGAGAAGACCAAGGCTGTCCGCGCCAAGCCGCTCCCCGACGCCCACGTGGCTGAGGCGCACGCCGCCGGGATCGCGGAATCCGCGCAGCACCTGCTGACCGTGACGAACCTGGGCGTCGGCTACCCCCAGCCCGACGGCTCCACCAAGACCGTCGTCGACGGCGTGTCCTTCCATGTGGACCGCAACGAGGTGGTCGGCATCGTGGGCGAGTCCGGCTCCGGGAAATCCCAGACCGCGTTCTCGATCCTCGGGCTCCTGCCTGACAACGCCATGATCACCGGCGGCTCCATCCTGTTCGACGGCGCATACACCGTCGCGCCGGGTGACGACCACGTGCGGCAGTCCAAGATGCGCACCCTGCGCGGCAAGCGGATCTCCTACATCCCGCAGGAGCCGATGAGCAACCTGGATCCCGCCTTCACCATCGGGTCCCAGCTCTCCACCCCGATGGTCAGGGTGCTGGGCGTCACCAAGGCGGAGGCCAGGCAGCGGGCCCTGGAGCTGCTCGCCAGCGTCGGCATCCCCGACCCCCAGCGGACCTACAACGCCTACCCGCACGAGGTCTCCGGCGGCATGGCGCAGCGCGTCCTGATCGCCGGCGCCATCTCCTGCGAGCCGGACCTGATCATCGCCGACGAGCCGACCACGGCGCTGGACGTGACCGTTCAGGCCGAGGTCCTCGACGTCCTCCGCGAGCTGCAGCGCAAGCTGGGGCTGGGGATCATCATGGTGACCCACAACTTCGGTGTGGTGGCCGACATCTGCGACAGGGTGCTCGTCATGCAGAACGGCCGGCTCGTCGAAGGCGGGCCCGTCAGGCAGATCCTGCACACGCCCCAACACCCCTACACCCGGATGCTGCTGTCCTCGATGCTCGAGGGCAAGCCGCCGATGACGCCCCTGCTCGGTGCCACCGCCCCGACGACCCCCGACGCCCCCCTGGAGGTGGCCCGATGAATGCTCCCGCCGAAGACCTGCTCACCGTCGACGACCTGGTGGTGGAGTATCCAGGGAAGGGCTGGCGCGCCAAGCCGTTCCGCGCCCTTCAAGGCGTCTCGATCCGGATCGGGGCCGCCGAGACGCTCGGGCTGGTGGGCGAGTCCGGCTCCGGGAAGACAACTCTCGGCCGGGCGGTGCTGGGCCTGGCGCCCGTCACCGAGGGCCGGATCGTCTTCCAGGGCCAGGACATCAGCCACGCCACCCGGGCCGACAGGCGCAAGCTGAGCCAGGATCTGCAGGTGGTGTTCCAGGACCCGTACAGCTCCCTCAACCCGTCGCTGACCGTGGGCGACATCCTCTCGGAGCCGCTCGGCATCCAGGGCGTCACCGGCGCGGACGCCCGCAAGCGGGTGCAGGAACTGCTGGACCGGGTGCACATGCCTCAGGACGCGATGGGCAGGCTGCCCCGCGAGTTCTCGGGTGGTCAGCGCCAGCGGATCGCGATCGCGCGGGCGTTGGCGCTGCGGCCGAAGCTCATCGTGTGCGACGAGCCGGTCAGTGCGCTGGACCTCTCGACGCAGGCCAGGGTGCTGGACCTGCTGCTCGAGATCCAGCAGCTCACCGGGGTGGCGTACCTGTTCGTCTCGCACGACCTCGATGTGGTGCGGCATGTGAGCCACCGGGTCGCGGTGATGTACAAGGGCGAGCTGGTGGAGCAGGG
>DATITN010000243.1:0-8037 GCA_035467795.1 Arachnia sp.
GAGGCGCTCAACATCATCCACTACTGCCACGACAAGTACGCCTACGAGGCCATCGAGATGGCGCTGCACGACGACGAGATCGTCCGCACGCTCGGCTGCGGCATGGCGGGACTGTCCATCGTCGCGGACTCGCTGTCCGCCATCCGGTACGCCACCGTCACGCCGGTGCGCGACGAGACGGGCCTGGTGATCGACTACATCACCGAGGGAGACTTCCCGAGATACGGCAACGACGACGACCGCGCCGACGAACTCGCCCAACTCGTGGTCTCCACCGTCATGGACAAGATCCGCGCCATCCGGCTCTACCGGGACGCGGTGCCCACCCAGTCCGTGCTGACCATCACCTCCAACGTCGTCTACGGCAAGGCCACCGGCGCCTTCCCCTGCGGCCACGCCGCCGGCACGCCCTTCGCGCCCGGCGCCAACCCGGAGAACGGGGCCGACACCCACGGGATGCTGGCCTCCATGATGAGCGTCGGGAAGCTCGCCTACGACGACGCCCTGGACGGCATCTCGCTCACCAACACCATCACCCCCCAGGCGCTCGGCCGCACCGAGGGCGAGCGCGTCGCCAACCTGGTCGGCATCCTCGACGCAGGCATGGGGGAGGGGCTCTACCACGCCAACATCAACGTCCTGAACCGCGAAACCCTCCTCGACGCCATGGAGCACCCGGAGAACTATCCGCAGCTCACCATCCGCGTCTCGGGCTACGCGGTGAACTTCGTCAAGCTGACCCGCGAGCAGCAGCTCGACGTGCTCTCGCGCACCTTCCACGAGGCCCTCTAGGCATGGCGGTGGGCGCCCCGGCGGCCGCCCAGGTGGCGGCGCCCGCCCGTCACGCCTCCATGCTCGGGGGAATCCCGACCGCGGAGGCCTTGGGCCGTTCCGAACTGCTGGCCGCACAGCGGGCGGGCGAGGTGGGCTCGGTGCACTCCTGGGAGCTGGTCACCGCCGTCGACGGTCCGGGCACGCGCATGACGACCTTCCTGGCGGGCTGCCCGCTGCGGTGCCTCTACTGTCACAACCCGGACACGTTGGCGGCCTCGCGCGGGGTTCCCGTGCGCTCCGAGGACCTGCTGGCCCGCATCCGGCGCTACCGGGGGGTCTTCCGCGCCACCGGCGGCGGGATCACCCTCTCCGGCGGCGAGGTGCTGCAACAGCCGGCGTTCGCGGCGCGGGTCCTGAGGGGGGCCAAGGAGATGGGCGTCCACACCGCCCTGGACACTTCAGGGTTCCTGGGGCGGCACGCCACCGACGAGATGCTGGCGGACGTGGACCTGGTGCTGCTGGACGTCAAGGCCGGGGACGAGGCCACCTGCAGGCGTGTGACGGGGCGGTCCCTGGCGCCCACGCTGGACTTCGGCCGACGGTTGTCAGGGCTCGGAATCGAGACGTGGATCCGGTTCGTCCTGGTCCCAGGGCTGACAGACGACCCCGCCACCATCGCGCCGATCGCCGAGTATGCTGCCTCACTCCCCGCGGTCGGGCGTGTCGAGGTACTCCCGTTCCACCAGATGGGGCGGCAGAAGTGGGCCGAGGCGGGTCTGGAGTACGCACTCGCGGACACGCAGGCGCCGACGCCGGAGGTGGTCGAGCAAGCTCGGGCGCTGTTCCGCAGCCGGGGGCTCGTGGTGTACTGACTCACACCCTGCTGCGGCGCCCGCGATTTGGCGCCTCGCCCCAGGCATGCCAGAATGGTCCGGTTGCTCCGCGATGGGGTCGGTGTCCTTTGGCGCCATGCCCCGCGAGTGAGGTCGAGCAGACGCCCAAGAGCGAGATGTGGCCTTCCTTCACCGGAAGGGTTGTCTTACCTTGCGGCTGAGGGCGCGACACTCCCGACCTCGGGGGTTGGGGTGACAAGGGGTAATACCCTCAAAGGAACGTGAAATTTCCACAGGGCTAGAAGTAAGGAACGACGTGGCTGGACAAAAGATCCGCATCAGGCTGCGGGCCTATGACCATGAGGTCATCGACAGCTCGGCGCGCAAGATCGTCGACACTGTGACCCGCACGGGCGCGAAGGTGGCCGGCCCGGTGCCGCTGCCGACGGAGAAGAACGTGTACTGCGTCATCCGTTCGCCCCACAAGTACAAGGACAGCCGCGAGCACTTCGAGATGCGCACGCACAAGCGCCTCATCGACATCCTCGATCCGACGCCGAAGACCGTCGATTCGCTGATGCGCCTCGATCTGCCCGCCGGTGTTGACATCGAGATCAAGCTCCCGTGAGGTCTGAAGTGATGAGTGAACGAATCGTGAAGGGCATCCTGGGCACCAAGCTCGGCATGACCCAGTTGTGGGACGAGAGCAACAAGATCGTCCCCGTGACCGTGATCCAGGCCGGACCCTGCGTCGTCACGCAGGTGCGCACCCCCGAGACCGACGGCTACTCCGCCGTGCAGCTCGGCTTCGGCGCCATCAAGGCCAAGAAGGTCACCAAGCCGGCCGCCGGGCACTTCGCCAAGGCGGACGTCACCCCGCGCAAGCGGCTGGTGGAGCTCCGCACCGCTGATGCGTCGGAGTTCACCCTCGGCCAGGAGCTGACCGCGGAGGTCTTCGCCGACGGCGAGATCGTCGACGTGACCGGCACCACCAAGGGCAAGGGCACCGCGGGCGTCATGAAGCGTCACGGCTTCCACGGCCTCAAGGCCTCGCACGGTGTGCACCGCAAGCACCGCTCGCCTGGCTCCATCGGTGGCTGCTCCACCCCCGGCAGGGTCTTCAAGGGCCTCAAGATGGCCGGCCGGATGGGCAACGAGAAGGTCACCGTCCAGAACCTCAAGATCCACGCCGTCGACGCTGAGCGTGGTCTGCTGCTGGTCCGCGGCGCCATCCCCGGTAACAACGGGTCGCTCGTCGTCGTCCGCAGCGCAGCCAAGAAGGGTGTTGTCTCATGAGCGACCTGACCGTTGACGTCGTCGACGCCAAGGGCAAGAAGGCCGGCAAGGTCGACCTTCCCGGCGATCTGTTCGACACGCAGACCAACATTCCCCTGATCCACCAGGTTGTCGTGGCCCAGCTGGCCGCGGCTCGTCAGGGCACGCACTCCACGAAGACCCGCGCCGAGGTCCGCGGCGGCGGCGCCAAGCCGTGGCGGCAGAAGGGCACCGGCCGCGCCCGTCAGGGCTCGCGCCGCGCCCCCCAGTGGGCCGGTGGTGGCATCTCGCACGGCCCGCAGCCCCGCAGCTACGCTCAGCGCACCCCCAAGAAGATGATCGCTGCCGCTCTCCGTGGCGCCCTGTCGGACCGCGCCCGCGAGGGCAACGTCTTCGTCATCTCTGAGATCGTCTCCGGCGACAAGCCGCAGACCAGGGCGGCCATCGACGCGCTGACGGCCGTGGCGGGGGACCTGACGAAGGTCCTCGTCGTGCTGGATCGCTTCGAGGACGTCGCATGGCTGAGCCTGCGCAACGCACCCATGGTGCACGCGCTGGCCGTCGATCAGCTCAACACCTACGACGTGTTGCTCAATGACAAGGTGGTCTTCACCTCTGCTGCTCTGGCCGCTTTCACAGCCGGTCCCGCGGTGGGGAAGTCGGCCAAGGCCGTCGCCACCGAGTCCGAGGCCGCCGCTGAAGCTGCCCCCGCCGAGCCGGCGGACACCGTCGACGAGGTGCCCGCCGCTGAGGCACCCAAGGCCAAGGCCGACAAGACTGAGGAGAAGGACAAGTGACGACTGCGCTGAAGATCCGCGATCACCGCGACGTCATCCTGCGCCCCGTGGTGAGCGAGAAGAGCTACAACCTTCTCGATGACGGCAAGTACACCTTCATCGTCTCCCCGGACGCCAACAAGACCGAGATCAAGATCGCCATTGAGGCCATCTTCGATGTCAAGGTCACCTCCGTGAACACCCTCAACCGCACCGGCAAGCGCCGCCGCACCAAGTACGGGTACGGCAAGAAGGTCGACACCAAGCGTGCGATCGTCACCGTGGCTGAGGGCCAGAGCATCGACATCTTCGGAGGCCCGGTCAACTGACCGGCGAGCCGCTGAGAGAAGGAACTTAGACTCATGGGTATCCGTAAGTACAAGCCGACCACGCCGGGCCGTCGCGGCTCCAGCGTGTCCGACTTCGTTGAACTCACGCGCTCCACGCCGGAGAAGTCGCTGCTCGCGCCGAAGTCGAAGACCGGTGGCCGCAACAACACCGGGCGCATCACGACGCGTCACATCGGTGGAGGCCACAAGCAGGCCTACCGCATCATCGACTTCAAGCGCTACGACAAGGACGGCGTGCCGGCCAAGGTCGCTCACATCGAGTACGACCCCAACCGCACCGCCCGCATCGCGCTGCTGCACTACGCCGACGGCGAGAAGCGCTACATCATCGCGCCGAACGGCCTGGCACAGGGCACTGTGGTCACCGCCGGCGAGGGCTCCGACATCAAGCCGGGCAACAACCTCGAGCTGCGCCAGATCCCCGTCGGCACCACGGTGCACGCGGTGGAGATGCGCCCCGGCGGCGGAGCCAAGCTCGGCCGCTCGGCCGGCGCGGCCATCCAGCTGGTTGCCCGCGAGGGCAAGTACGCCACGCTGCGCATGCCGTCTGGTGAAATGCGCCTGGTCGACGTCCGCTGCCGCGCCTCCATCGGCACGGTCGGCAACGCCGAGCAGTCCAACATCAACTGGGGCAAGGCCGGCCGCAACCGCTGGAAGGGCATCCGCCCGACCGTCCGCGGCGTCGTGATGAACCCCGTCGACCACCCCCACGGTGGTGGCGAGGGCCGCACGTCGGGTGGCCGTCACCCCGTGTCACCCTGGGGCAAGCCCGAGGGACGCACCCGTGACAAGAACAAGGCGAGCAGTCGACTCATCGTCCGCCGTCGCAAGACCGGCAAGAAGCGCTGATAGGGAGCCTGAGGAAATATGCCACGCAGCCTGAAGAAGGGCCCCTTCGTCGACGACCACCTGCAGAAGAAGGTGGACGTTCAGAACGACAAGGGCACCAAGAATGTCATCAAGACCTGGTCGCGACGCTCGATGATCATCCCCGACATGTTGGGGCACACCATCGCAGTGCACGACGGCCGCAAGCACGTCCCGGTGTTCGTCACCGAGTCGATGATCGGTCACAAGTTGGGCGAGTTCGCTCCCACGCGCACCTTCAAGGGTCACGTGAAGGACGACAAAAAGGCCCGTCGCCGCTGAGGCGCGAGATAAGGAACTGAATCAACTATGAGCAACGAAAACGGCAACAGCCGTCGTCGCGAGAACCTGCTCGGTGATCGTCCTGGCTCGTTCGCCATCGCGCGCCACGTCCGGATGAGCCCCACCAAGGTCCGTCGAGTCGTCGACCTGGTCCGCGGCATGGACGTCAAGGACGCCCTTGTCGCCCTGAAGTTCGCCCCGCAGGCCGCCTCCGAGCCCGTGTACAAGGTTGTGGCTTCGGCCGTGGCCAACGCGGAGTCGGCCGAGGCCCTGCGCTCCGGCGACCTGTACATCTCCAAGGCGTTCGTCGACGAGGGCGTGACGCTGCGTCGAATCCGCCCCCGTGCGAAGGGGTCGGCCAGCCGCATCCTCAAGCGCGGCGCCCACATCACAGTGGTCGTCGAACCCCGTGAGACGAAGGGAGCCTGATTATGGGCCAAAAGATCAACCCGATTGGCTTCCGCCTCGGCATCACCACCGATCACAACTCCCGCTGGTACAGCGACAAGCAGTACTCGGAGTTCGTCGGTGAGGATGTCAAGATCCGCCAGTACCTGACCAAGACCCTTGAGCGCGCCGGCGTCTCGTCGATCGAGATCGAGCGTCGCTCGGAGCGGGTGACCATCTTCCTCCACGCCGCCCGTCCGGGCATCGTCATCGGCCGCAACGGCGCCGAGGCGGAGCGCGTCCGCGCCGAGCTGGAGAAGCTGACCGGCAAGCAGGTGCAGCTGAACATCCTCGAGGTCAAGAACCCCGAGATCGATGCGCAGCTCGTCGCCCAGGGAGTCGCCGAGCAGCTCGGCGCCCGTGTCGCCTTCCGTCGCGCCATGCGCAAGGCCCAGCAGACGGCCATGCGTTCCGGCGCCGTGGGCATCAAGATCAAGTGCTCGGGTCGTCTCGGCGGCGCCGAAATGTCGCGCTCCGAGGGTTACCGCGAAGGCCGTGTGCCGCTGCACACCCTGCGCGCCGACATCGACTACGGGTTCTTCGAGGCCCGCACCACGTTCGGCCGGATCGGCGTCAAGGTGTGGATCTACAAGGGCGACGTGACCGGCACCCGCGCTGAGCGCGCTGCCCAGAAGGCTGCCCGCAACAACGCCCCCGGTGGCCGTCAGCAGCGTCCGGGCCGTCGTCCCGCGCGCGGCGAGGCTCGTGGGGATCGTCCCGAGCGCGGCGGTCGCCGTCGCGCCGACGCAGCCCAGGCTGAGGCCCCGGCTGCGCCCGCAACCGAGAACGCAGGAGCCTGATCATGCTGATTCCTCGTCGCGTGAAGTTCCGTAAGCAGCACCACCCCACGCGTGACGGTGCGGCCAAGGGCGGCACCAAGCTCGCCTTCGGTGAGTACGGCATTCAGGCGCTCGAGTCCTCCTACCTGACCAACCGTCAGATCGAGGCCGCTCGTATCGCCATGACCCGTCACATCAAGCGTGGCGGCAAGGTCTGGATCAACGTGTATCCGGACCGCCCCCTGACCAAGAAGCCGGCCGAGACCCGCATGGGCTCCGGCAAGGGTTCCCCCGAGTGGTGGATCGCCAACATCAAGCCCGGACGCGTGCTGTTCGAGCTGTCCGGCGTCCCGGAGGACGTGGCCCGCGAGGCCATGCGTCTGGCCATCCACAAGCTGCCCTTCAAGGCACGCTTCATCAAGCGCGAAGCAGGTGATATCTGATGAGTAACTCTCTCGCCGCACACGACCTTCGTGGTCTGTCGCGTGATCAGCTCAACGCAAAGGTCGTTGAGTTGAAGGAGGAACTGTTCGGCCTTCGTTTCCAGGCTGCCACCGGCCAGCTGGAATCGAGCAGCCGTATGCGCAACGTCCGCAAGGACATTGCACGCATCTACACCGTGCTGCAGGAGCGCAACCTCGGCATCGTCGACGAGCCGGTTGTTGAGGAGAAGTGAATATGAGCGAAGACACCACCACCACTGAGCAGCGCGGCGCCCGCAAGGTGCTGCAGGGCGTCGTCGTGTCCGACAAGATGGACAAGACGATCGTGGTCCTCGTCGAGGACCGCGTCAAGCACCCGCTGTACGGCAAGGTCATGACCAAGTCGTCGCGCCTGAAGGCGCACGACGAGGAGAACTCGGCCGGCATCGGCGACCGCGTCCGCGTCATGGAGACCCGTCCGCTGTCCGCGCAGAAGCGCTGGCGCCTGGTCGAGATCATCGAGCGCGCCAAGTAACGCAAACGCACCAGCAGAAGGCCCGCACCCCTTTGGGGGAGCGGGCCTTCTGCATGTCCGGAAACTGTCCTGGCTACCGGCCGGTGGAGGGAAGACCGGGACGGGTGGGCTCGGGGGCGCGCGCCTTGATGGGCTCTGGCGTCGGCGTCGGCGTCGGCGTCGGGGTAGGCGTGGGGGTGGGCTGTGGCTCCTCGGTGATCAGCACGGTCTGGGACGGGTGGCCCAGCTCGTGGCGCGCGATGATGGGGGCACGGCTGTGGTGCTCGACGGTGACGGTGGCCTCAGCCGAGTAGCATCCCGGCAGAATCAGCCGGGTCGGGGCCAGCCCCGTCGCCTCGAAGCCGTCGCCCGAACCAGGCAGCGGCACATCGTCGTAGCGCCCGACTGTGGCTCCGCCCGACCAGTCCACGCCCTCGCAGGTGGCCCCGCCGTCGGTCAGCCGCGGGCTAACCGGCCCGATGATGCGTCCTGAGACGCTCACGTCCAGCTCCGTCGACTCGGGCACCGCCACGGCAGGCACGCCGTAGAGGCTCTGCGCGTCGGAGGCGTCGACCCCAGCACGAGCGGTGCCGTGCGGGCTCAGCCTGGTGTTGATCGTGGGGGCGAGCACCTGGCTTGTCTCGGCCAGCTGGGGCCAGCTGGGCGGGGACGGCGGCGTGACGAACTCGGCCGGAGGGAGCGCCTCCACCCAGTGGTA
>DATITN010000244.1:0-1748 GCA_035467795.1 Arachnia sp.
CAGTCTCCCGTGCCGCCAGACGGTGGCCACAAAGTAGGCGAGCAGCAGGCCGCCGACGATGTCGATCGAGTAGTGACCGTGCGCCAACAGCAGGCCGGCGATCATGAGCGCGACCATCGACCATTGGAAGGTGCGGAGCCGGGATTGATCGTCGGGAACCCGGAGGGCGAGAAGCGTCAGCAGGGCTGTGTGGCCGGAGGGGACTGTGCCGAACTGCTCCTGGGGAAACACGAAGATGCCCTCCCCGTATGCCGGCGCCAACGGGGTCAGGACGATCAGTCCCGCCCGCAGTAGGTACAGCAGCGCCACGGCGGTGGCAGCGGCGGGCAAGGTCGATGGCGCGGAGCGCAGTGTCGCCCACAGGTAGACGCCGATCCCCGCCGCCAGGGCCGCCAACGTGAGCCAGCGTGCGGGGGAGAGGTAGGGGAGGAGCTCGAAGAGCAGGTCATCCGGGCGGGGGGCGTCGGCGAAGGATCCGATGATCACCTGATTGGCGAGCCATGTCGCGACGGCGGCCACCACGCCGAGTCCCACCGCCGTCGCCCACGCAGCGGCCAGGTGAGGGGGGTCCGACGGATCGTCCATGGCCACAGTCTGCCGAAGGTCATCGAGGGACGGGCGGGTGGGTCGTCGGTAGGGCTGTTCGGTAGGTCTGGTGGCGTGCTCACCACCAGACCTACCCAAGAGTGTTCAGCCCGCGCAGCGAGCCTTGGGAATAGTGGGTGAGTGGCGGATCTGGTCGCGTAGTCGCTCCCAGATCCGCCGGCGAGGGCCGGCCTGCAACGCCGCTACCCGCCTCCGCGACCGTGAACGGCGTCCTGATCAGCGGCTCCCGGGCCCGTCATCACCAAGCGGTCGCGATGCTCACCGCGACGACCGCAGTCGCCAACATCGCGCAGCCGAGCTCAATCAGGATCCCGAGCCCCAGGGCCTTGACCGTCTCCCAGCTCGTGACCGCCGCCTGGCGGAAGTCACGCACCCGGTACCACTCAGCAAGCAGCAGGCCGAGCACGAAACCGATCGGCAGACCGAAGCCCGGCAGCACGAACATCCCGACGATGCCAAGCAGGAGCCCGACCGTGATCGGCCACTTCGGGATCTGCCGTTGCTGCAACGACCGGCCTGTGAGCAGCCAGCTGCTCAGCCCGCCGACGACCAGCAGAACCGCGGCCACGCCGAAGGCGACCCATCCCCAACTCGAGGCGCCCCAGATCGCCCACACGACGGCCCCGGCGCCGACCATGATGCTGCCCGGCAGCACGGGGAACACGATCCCCACGAGACCCACCAGGGCCAGAATGACGGCCGCCATGGCGGCGATGACTTCAATGCTCACACGCTCCAGCCTACGGTGCCCGCGAGATGGGCTCCGCCGGTGTGGGGCCACGCCGAGGGCTCAGTCGTGAGCGTGTGCCTCCAGGAACTCATACAGCTCGCGGTCATCCACACCCGGATACGTTCCCTGGGGCAGGGGGGCGAACAGGTGGGTGCGCACCCTGGGCGACGCCCACCCCTGCCCCCTCCAGCGCTCTGAGAGCCCGTCCTCCGGCCTGCGGCAGCACCGCACGTCGGGGCACGTAGACACCTCGCGCTGCTGCGATTCGCGCCCCCGGAACCACTTCGACTCGGCATACGGCACGCCCAGGGTGATGGAGAACTCCGCCGTGGCGCCGGTCCCGGTCTGCGTCGATTCGAAGAAGGTGCCGGCGGGTGTGTCCGTGTACTGGTAGTGCTCGCTGGTGCGGGTG
>DATITN010000245.1:0-2072 GCA_035467795.1 Arachnia sp.
GGCGATGTTCTTCCCGCCCCAGCGATACTCGAGCACCGCGGCCTGGAACCGCTTGCCCTCGCACTCCTCGCAGGGGGTGGCGACGGTGTCCATGAAGCCCAGCTCGGTGTAGATGACGCCCGCGCCGTTGCACGCCGGGCAGGCGCCCTCGGAGTTGGCGCTGAACAGAGCCGGCTTGGTGCCGGTGGCCTTCGCGAACGCCTTGCGGATGGGCTCCAGGAGGCCGGTGTAGGTGGCCGGGTTGCTCCGCCGCGACCCCTTGATGGCGGTCTGGTCGATCGAGATGGCGCCCGCGTCGGTCGGCATAGAGCCGTGGATCAGCGAGCTCTTCCCGGAGCCGGCGACACCGGTCAGCACCGTCAGGATGCCCAGCGGGATGTCGACGTCGACGTCCTTGAGGTTGTTCGTCGACGCGCCCCGGATCTCCAGCGCTCCCTTCGGGGTGCGGGTGGTGGCCTTGAGGGTGGCGCGGTCGTCGAGGTGCTGGCCGGTGAGGGTGTCGCTGGCGCGGAGTTCCGCGACGGTGCCCTCGAAGCAGATCTCGCCGCCCTTGGTGCCCGCGCCTGGTCCGAGGTCGACGACGTGGTCCGCGATCACGATGGTCTCCGGCTTGTGCTCCACCACGAGGACCGTGTTGCCCTTGTCCCGCAGCGACACCAGCAGCGTGTTCATGCGCTCGATGTCGTGGGGGTGCAGGCCGATGGTGGGCTCGTCGAAGACGTAGGTGACGTCGGTCAGCGACGACCCGAGGTGCCGGATCATCTTCACCCGCTGAGCCTCGCCGCCCGACAGGGTGCCCGATGGGCGCTCCAGGGACAGGTACCCGAGCCCGATCTCGACGAACGAATCCAGCAGGTGCCGCAGGTTCCTGAGCAGCGGGGCCGCGGCCGGCTTGTCGAGGCCGCGGAGCCATGCCGCCAGGTCTGTCAGCTGCATCGCGCACGCATCCGCGATGCTCACGCCGTCGATCTTCGACGCCCGGGCCCCCTCGGACAGGCGGGTCCCGCGACACTCCGGGCACGTGTCGAACTTCACCGCACGCTCGACGAAGGCGCGGATGTGCGGCTGCATCGCGTCGGGATCCTTGGACAGGAACGACTTCTGGATCTTCGGCACCAGCCCCTCGTAGGTGAGGTTGATGTTGTCCACCTTGATCTTGGTGGGCGCCTTGTAGAGGAGGTCATCGAGCTCGCGCTTCGAATAGTCCTTGATGGCCTTGTCAGGGTCCAGGAAGCCGGAGGCGGTGAAGATGCGCACGTACCAGCCGTCGCCGGTGTAGCCGGGGATGGTGAGGGCGCCGTCGTTGAGCGATCTGGTCTCGTCGTAGAGCTGGGTCAGGTCGATGTCGGAGACGTTGCCCTTGCCCTCGCAGCGCGGGCACATGCCGCCGACGAGGGTGTAGGTCTTGGCCTCCTTCTGCACCCGCCCGGCCTTCTCGGTCTTGATCATCCCTGAGCCGGTGACCGACGGAACGTTGAACGAGTACGCCTGCGGGGAGCCGATGTGCGGCTGTCCCAGCCTGCTGAACAGGATGCGCAGCAGGGCGTTGGCGTCCGTCACGGTGCCGACGGTGGAGCGCACGTTGGCGCCCATCCGTTCCTGGTCCACGATGATGGCCGTGGTGAGCCCGTCGAGGTGGTCCACGTCAGGCCGCGACAGCGTGGGCATGAAGCCCTGGACGAAGGCGCTGTAGGTCTCGTTGATCATCCGCTGGGACTCGGCGGCGATGGTCCCGAACACCAGCGAGCTCTTGCCCGAGCCCGAAACGCCGGTGAAGACGGTCAGCCGGCGCTTCGGGAGGTCGACGTTGATGTCCTTGAGGTTGTTCTCGCGGGCGCCCTGGACGCGGATCATGTCGTGGCTGTCTGCCGGATGCTCTGCTGTGCTCACCGCGCGATCCTGCCACTCACCAGCGTCAATGACCAGAGCCGGCTACGCGGGGGTAGACACCAGGAGCTCGTCGATCTGGTTGATCGCCTGGGTGGCGCCCTCCACCATGCTCATGGCGAGCACCTGTTCCAGCGCCTCGACGGTGGGGTAGAGCGCGTCGTAGACGGCGCGGGTGCCGCCGT
>DATITN010000246.1:0-12437 GCA_035467795.1 Arachnia sp.
CGACGAGCAGCGCGCCATCGACGAGATCAACTCAGGCATCTACGTCTTCGATGCCGCCACGCTCCGCGAAGGCCTCGCCTCACTCACCACTGACAACGCCCAGGGCGAGCAGTACCTCACCGACGTGCTCACCTACGCACACTCGCGCTCGCAGCGCGTCGGCGCGCACCTCATCGACGACGTGTGGCAGACCGAGGGCGTCAATGACCGCGTCCAACTGGCCCGGATCAACCTCGAAATGAACCGCCGGATCCGCGACGCGTGGATGATGGCGGGGGTCACCATGGTGGACCCGTCCAGCACGTGGATCGACGTGGACGTGGACCTCGCCCGGGACGTCGTGCTCATGCCCGGCGTCATCCTCCAGGGGGCCACGACGGTGGGGGAGGGCGCCATCATCGGCCCGGACACCACGCTCATGGACGTCGAGGTGGGCCCCGGCGCAGAGGTGATCCGCACCCACGGGTCCTTCGCGGTGATCGGCGAGAACGCCACCGTCGGCCCGTTCGCGTACCTGAGGCCCGGCACCGAACTGGGCAAGGGCGGCAAGATCGGCACCTTCGTCGAGACCAAGAACGCGGTGATCGGCGACGGCGCCAAGGTGCCCCACCTCACCTACGTCGGGGACGCCGTCATCGACGAGGGCGTCAACATCGGCGCCGGCACGATCTTCGCCAACTACGACGGCGTCTACAAGTCGACGACCCACGTCGGCAAGCGTGCCTTCGTCGGCTCCAACTCCGTGCTCGTCGCGCCGGTCGACATCGGGGCGGGTGCCCTGGTGGGCGCCGGCTCCACGATCACCGATGACGTGCCGGCCGGCAGCCTCGCGCTCGCGCGCGGCAGACAGCGCAACATCGACGGCTGGACGGCCGATCGCCGCCCCGATTCGAAGGCGGCCGCCGCGGCGGCCGAGCACGACGGCAGCATCCACCCGGCTGTGCTGGAGTCCCGAGCGAAGAAGAAGGCCTGATCGACGTGTCCCAGATCGCCAAGAACAACAAGCACCTCATGCTCTTCAGCGGGCGGGCCTACCCCGAGTTGGCGCAGGAGGTGGCCACCCTGATGGACGAGCCCATCGTGCCCACGCGGGCGCTCACCTACGCCAACTCCGAGATCTACGTCCGCTTCGAGGAGTCCGTGCGCGGCTGCGATGCCTTCGTCATCCAGTCCCACACCGCGCCGGTCAACGAGTGGCTGATGGAGCAGCTCATCATGGTGGACGCGCTCAAGCGGGCCTCCGCCAAGCGGATCACGGTCGTGGCGCCCTTCTACCCGTACGCGCGGCAGGACAAGAAGCACCTCGGCCGCGAGCCCATCTCGGCGCGCCTCGTCGCGGACCTGTACAAGGCGGCGGGCGCAAACCGGATCATGTCCGTGGACCTGCACGCGGCCCAGATCCAGGGCTTCTTCGACGGCCCCGTCGACCACCTGTGGGGCCTCCCCGTTCTCTCGGACTACGTGAAGACGAACTACGACGTGGGCAACATGTGCGTGGTGTCGCCTGACGCCGGGCGGGTGCGGCTGGCCGACATGTGGACCGACGTGCTCGGCACCCCGCTGGCGATCGTGCACAAGCGGAGGGACCACGACAAGGCCAACACCGTGGCCGTGCACGAGGTGGTGGGCGATGTCGAGGGCAAGGTGTGCCTGCTGGTCGACGACATGATCGACACTGCCGGCACCATCTCGCAGGCCGCTCAGGCCTTGCACGACCGCGGGGCGGCCAAAGTCATCGCGGCCGCCACGCACCCGATCTTCTCCGGCCCCGCGGCCGAGCGGCTCAACGGGGCGAACGTCTCGGAGATAATCGTCACCAATACATTGCCTACGAGTACCGAACTGCCCATCGAGAACCTCACCGTGCTCTCGATCGCGCCGTTGATCGCCAAGGCCATCGCCGCCGTCTTCCTCGACGGCTCGGTGACGTCGCTCTTCGGCGGCGTTGCCTAGATCGTCGCGATCACCGCGATGTTGAGGGCCAGAACCGCCGCCACCACGGCCCACGCCACCCCCGTGAGCCACGAGGGGTTGCGGTGCTCGCCCATGATCCGCCTGCTGGCCGTCATCGCCACCAGTGGAATGACGGCGAAGCCGATACCGAAGCTCAGCACCAGCTGAGACTGGACCAGGGCAGCCGTGGGGTGCAGCCCCAGCAGCAGGACTGCGACGGCGGGCACGAGCGTGATCAGCCGTCGCACGGTAGGCGTGATTCTGGGCGAGACGAGGTCGCGGACCATGCCCGCGCCGGCGTCGGTGCCGACGATCGCGGATCCTACGCCTGAGAACAGGAGGCCGATGGCGAACACCGTTGCCGCGACCGGGCCCACCAACGCCGCGATCTCGCCGTGCGCGGCCTCGATGGAGTCCACCCTCGCACCTCGAAGGGCGGCGGCCGCGAACAGCAGCATCGACACGTTCACGACGGCAGCCACCGTGAGCGCCACAGCTACGTCCAGCTTCTGGACCCGCAGCAGCCGTGGAACCGACTCGTCCGAGCCCGCGTGTCGCGTTCTCGCCAGCTCCGAGTGCAGATAGACAGCGTGGGGCATCACCGTCGCCCCGAGCATGGCCGCAGTCAACTGCAGCGACTCGGCACCGTCGAACCGCGGCACGAGGCCACCGACCACCTGGATCGGGTCCGGCGGCAGCCACAGCAGGCTGGAGAGAAACCCGATCGCAATGATAGCCAGGACCCCGGTGAGCAGCGCCTCGAAGAACGCCTCGCCGCGGGAGCGCAGCCAATGCAGCACCAGAATCGACACCACGCCCACGATCACCGCGCCGACGGGGAGCGTCACCCCGAAGAGCAGGTTGAGCGCGATCGCGCCGCCCACCACCTCCGCCACGTCGGTGGCGATGGCGACGATGAGCGCCTGGGCGGCGTAGAGCACTCGCCAGAGCTGGCCGTGGCGGCGTCTGGACAGGGAGTCACGGACCAACCCGCTCAGGCTCTCGCCGGTCACCACCCCCACCTTCGCCGACAGATACTGCACCAGCATCGCCATCAAGCAGGCGAGCACAAGCGCCCAGACCAGCAGGTAGCCGAAGGTGGCCCCGGAGGTCAGGTTGGCCGCGACGTTGCCGGGGTCGACGTACGCCATCGCCGCGACGAACGCGGGGCCCAGCAGGGCGACTGTGCGGCGACCCATCATGTGCGGGATTCTAGGGAACCCTGGGGCCGGCGGTGGGGTCAGCTCTTTGCGACCTGCTGGCGGTACGCCTCGGCCTCCCAGGTCTCGATGAAGCGACGCTCGGCCTCGTTGAGGGCCCGCACGCGGCCGATGGCGGTCGCGGCGCGGCCAACGGTCAGGGCGTCGACGTAGACCTGCAGCGCCGTGGTGGCAGACTTGTCGGAGTCGCCGACCGCGGCCACGCCGGCGCCGGGGACCACAACGACCACCGGGTCCACCCCGCGCGCCTCGCGGAACGCGGCCAGCGCCCCGGGCACCTCGTCGGTAGTGGTCACCACGAGCGGGAACGAACCGGCGTAGACGATCTGGTCCGGGATCAGCGGGCCCTCGAGGAGGAACCGCGCCCCGGCCTCGGTGGCCGGGAAGTTGCGGGCGATGTCGCCCTCGTCGGTTGCCACTGCCACCGCGCCCAGGGCCGCGCGGAACGCCTCCGCGACGGCGCCCAGGTCCGCACCGGACGGAGTCGAGGGCTCGTCGGCAGACGCCGACGCCACCGCCTCCTCGATCCGGGCCAGGATCCGGTAGCTCTCGGCGCGCACGTCGTCCGGGTTGTCGCCGGCGACGATGAGGCCGTGGTTCATGAGGAACGTCGCCTTGGGCGCCGGCTGGCCGGTACGTGAGGTGTAGTCCTCGCGCCGCGCCGCGATCTCGCGGGCGAGCGGAAGGCCGGGGTCCACGTAGGCCACCCAGAGCACGTCGTTGCCGAACATCTCGGCGGTCAGGCGCTCGCCGTCGGCGTTGCAGGTGATGGCGTTGATGAGCAGCGGGTGCGTGTGGAACACGTAGGTGTCCGGGATCAGCGCGTGGAACAGGATCTCCACCGACGGGCGACGGGGGCCGTCGTCGCGGCGGGCGAGCCCGGCGATGTGGTTGACCGGGTCCCCCAGGCTCGGGTCCGGGTCAGGTGCGTCGAGGGAGTTCAGCAGCACCTGAAGGTCCAGCGGCACCAGGTCGTCCGTGGTGATCGAGGCCAGCGAGACGCCGCTGGGCTTGATCCACAGCACGCCGTCGGCCTTCGCCGACGAGTTGCCGCCGCCCGCGCGGGTGAATGCGGGGTTCGCGCCGAACTCGTGGGACAGCGCGGTGATCTCGGCGAGCTCGAGTTCGGGGCGGGGAAGGAACTGGGTCACGGTGGTGGAAGCCATCACGGTCTTTCTGAGGTCTGAGAGGGAGCCGGAGAGGATGCCGACGGAGCGGGCCTGGATCAGGCAGTTGCCGAGCGCGGTGGCCTCGACGGGGCCGGCCGAGACGGGCAGGCCGGTGCGGTCGGCGGTGCGCTGGGCGAGCAGCCTGTTCTGGCTACCGCCGCCGACCACGACCACGCGGCGCGGGGAGCGGCCGGTGATCGCCGACAGCTCGGCGATCACGTCGCGGTAGGCATCGGCCAGGGACTCGATGAGGGCGCGGGTGAACACGGCGGGGTCCTCGAGCCGCCCGTCGCCGCCGGCCAGCGCCTTGACCCGGCTCACCATGTCGCCGGGTGGGAGGAGGCTGGGGTGGGTGGCGTCGAAGTGGGGGGCGTCGGTGACGGCCCGGGCGGCCTCCACCAGGTCCGGGACGGCGTACTCGCGGCCGGACGCCGCCCAGGTGCGGACCGCCTCGGACAGGATCCACAGCCCCATCACGTTCTTGAGGTAACGGACGGTGCCGTCCACGCCGCCCTCGTTGGTGAGGTTCGCCTGCCGCGACTCCTCTGTCAGGATCGGCGCGTCGAGCTCCATGCCGACGAGAGACCAGGTGCCCGACGAGATGAACACGTCGTCGGCCTCCAGCGGGGCACCGACGACGGCGGAGGCCGTGTCGTGCGAGCCGACGGCCACCAGGGGCACGCCCGCGGCGGGTCCGGCGACGATCTCGCCCACCACCGTGCCCGGCTCCACGACGTCGGCGAAGATGCGGCGCGGGAGACCCAGGCGGTCGATGAGGTCCCAGTCCCACTGGCCGGAGATGGGGTTGAGCAGGGCCGTGGTCGACGCGTTGGTGCGCTCCGCCACCTCCTTGCCGGTGAGCCAGTATCCGAGCAGGTCGGGCAGCAGCAGGAATCGCGTGGCGCGCTCCAGCCGCCCGGCGGCCAGGTCGTCGGCCAGCTGGTTGACGGTGTTGAACGGCACGTCCTGGAGGCCGACGCGGGAGTACAGCTCCTCCTCGCCGATGCGCTCGCGGACGAGGGTGCGGCCGCGCTCCGTGCGGGGGTCGCGGTAGTTGAAGGGGAGTTCGAGCAGTCCGTCATCGCCGATGAGCCCGTAGTCGACGGCCCAGCAGTCGATGCCGAGCGCGGCCACCCCGTCCGGGGCGGCCTCCATCGCGCGGCCGATGCCCGCCTGGATCTCCTCGAAGAGGGCCACGGCATCGAGCCGGAGCCCGTCGTCGGTCTGGCGGGCGGCGGTGGAGAAGCGGTGCACCTCGTCGAGGGAGACGCGACCCTCGGCGAAGGTGGCCAGCACCACCCGGCCACTCGTCGCGCCGAGGTCCACCGCGATGACGGACTGCTTCGGCATCAGGCTCCCCAGCCCGCCTGAGCCCCGCCCACGCGCTCCTCAGCGATGCGCGCCAGGTAGCCCGAGTCCGCGAATGCCTTCATCGGGTCCGCGGCCAGGCCGCGACCCTCACGCCACTCGGCCAGCATGGGCCGCACGTCGGTGTAGAAGGCGTCCATCATGATGGCGTTGGCGCCGAGGACGTCGTTGGAGTCCTGCGCGGCCTGCAGGGCGTCGGCGTCGACGAGCAGCACGCGGGCCGTCATCTCCTGGACGTTGAGCACGGAGCGGATCTGGCCGGGGATCTTGTCCTCGACGTTGTGACACTGGTCCAGCATGAAGGCCACGCCGTTGGCTGGGTCGAGGCCGCCGCCGCGGCGCACCTCCCAGAGGATGCGGAACAGCTGGAACGGATCGGCCGCGCCCACGACGAGATCGTCGTCGGCGTAGAAGCGCGAGTTGAAGTCGAACGAGCCGAGCTTCCCGAGGCGCAGCAGCTGCGCGACGATGAACTCGATGTTGGTGCCCGGCGCGTGATGGCCCGTGTCCAGGCAGACCAGTGCCCGCTCGCCGAGCGCGTTGACGTGCGCGTAGGAGGTGCCCCAGTCCGGGACGTCCATGTGGTAGAACGCCGGCTCGAAGAACTTGTACTCCAGCACCAGGCGCTGCTCCGCACCGAGCTGGCTGTAGATCTTGGCCAGCGAGTCAGCCAGCCAGTCCTGACGGCGGCGGATGTCGCCCTGGCCGGGGTAGTTGGAGCCGTCCGCCAGCCAGATCTTGAGGTCCTGCGAGCCGATCTCGGTCATGATCCCAAGGCACTCGAGGTGGTGGTCGATCGCCATCTGGCGAACCTTCGGGTCGTTATGGGCGAGGCTGCCGAACTTGTAGGCCTCGTCCTGGAAGGTGTTGGAGTTCACCGTGCCCAGCTCGACGCCCAGATCGGCGGCGTAGGACTTGAGCGCGCTCCAGTCCTCGACCTTGTCCCAGGGGTAGTGCAGGGCGACCTTGGGCGACAGGCCGGTGTACAGGTTCACCTGGGCAGCATCTGCCAGCTTCTCCTGGATGGTCCGAGGGGTGCCGGGGGTACCGAACACGCGAAAACGCGTGCCGGAGTTGCCGTAGGCCCACGACGGGACCTCGATGACCTGGTCCTCGAGTTCCTTGCTGATGGTGCTGATCATGATGGGCGCCTCCTCGCGCTTTAATCGTTTCAGGCGATTGATTGAAACGATACAACTCTGTTGGTGTGTGGTCAACGCCGGGGGACTACGAGACGCTGGACGCCCGGGCTATCAGGGTGGGTGTGTAGGTGATCGTCCGGTGCTCGTGCGGGTGGCCGTGGTCCTGGTCCTCCAGTTCCCGCAGCAGGAGGTCTGCCGCGGAGGAGCCCAGCTCGCGTCTCGGCTGCGCCACCGAGGACAGCGGCACTGCTGCTGCGGCGGCGAAGTCGATGTCGTCGTAGCCGACGATGGCCACGTCGTGCGGGACGCGGATCCGGGCCGCCACCAGGCCCTGCAGGAGCCCGATCGCGATCATGTCGTTGGCGCAGAAGATGCCCGAGGGGCGCTCCGCGGCCGACAGCAGCGCCAGCTGCTCCGCCGCCGCGCGGCCGGACGCGAAGTCCAGCGCGTCGACGGAGATCGCGAGAATGCTGACACCAGCCGCTGTCGCGGCCTGCTCGGCACCCTCGCGCCGATCCCGGACCTGCGCCAGCGTCGACGGGCCGCCGACGAAGGCGAGTGCGGTGTGGCCCCCCGCGATGAGGTGCTCGGCCGCGATCCTGCCGCCCGCCACGTCGTCGACGCCGACGGTGCAGCCTGTCCCGCCGTGGGCCCGGTCCACCAGCACGGTGGGGATGCGCGCCTGGAGCAGGGCGTCGACCTCCGGGGGGGTGGCGCCGATCGGCCCGAGGATCACGCCCCGGACCCGCTGGTCGCGGAACGAGCGCAGCGCGGAGGCCTCCCGCTCCGGGCGGTTGTCCGAATCGCCGATGGTGGCCGCGTAGCCCGCCTCCTCCAGTCTGCCCTGGGCACCGCGAAGGACGTCGGCGAAGAACGGGTTGGCCACGTCCATCACGGCCAGCCCGATGACGCGGCTCTTCCCGGCCCGCAGCGCCTGAGCCTGTTGATTGGGCGCCCAGCCGAGGTGGCGGATGGCCTCCTCCACGCGCTCACGGGTGGCCGGGAGCACCCGCTCGGGGTTGTTGATGACGTTGGAGACCGTGCCGATGGACACGCGCGCCATCTCGGCCACGTCACGCATGCTGAGGCGCGGATGGGGGTTCACCGGGCTCCGTTCGGATTCAGGGGGCGGCGCATACTTTACGCGCCGACCCCCCTCGGGCCGTGGACGACGAGGGCGCCGCGACGACGACCCCGTCGCGATGGTCATCCCTTCACCGCTCCAGAGGTCATCCCGGCCACGATCTGGCGCTGGAAGAAGACGTACAGGACCAGCATGGGGATGGTGATGAGCATGATGTTGGTGAAGAGCAGGTTGTACGAGGTGTTGAACTGGCTCTGGAAGTTGAACAGTGTCAGCTGCACCGTGGCGTTCTGGTCGCCCGGAAGGAAGTAGAGCGGGTTCTGGAAGTCGTTGAACACGAACACCGACTGCACCACCACGACGGTGATGATGACGCCCCGGAGCAGCGGGAGCACCACCTGGAAGAACAGCCGCATGGGTCCGGCGCCGTCGACGATGGCCGCCTCGTCGATCTCCTTCGGGATGCCGGCGATGAACGCCCGCATCATGAGGACAGTGAACGACAGGCCGAACGCCACCTCGATGAGGAACAGGCCGGGCAGGGTCTTGAAGATTCCGAGCGTCTGCATCACCCAGATGGTGGGCACCACGGCCGGCGGAATGATCAGGCCGGCAAGGACGAGGCCCATGACCCACTTGTTGATCCAGGTCTTGCGGCGCTGGAGCACGTAGGCGATCATCGCGCCGAAGATCACCATCAGCGTGACGCTGGCCACCGTGAGGATGGTGGAGTTGATGAAGGCGATGATGAGCATGTAGTCCCGGGTCTGGATCACCGTGACGATGTTCTCCCACAGGACGATCTGCTCGGGCCAGGAGAACTGGAGCAGGTTGGCCTCCTGCTTCGGCTTCATGGCCGTGAGCAGGATGAAGGCGAACGGCAGCAGGAAGATGACGCTGGTGAGCGCGATCCCGATGATGCCGACGATGTAGCCGATGGGCTTCATCTTGGTCACTGGGCCACCTCCTTGGAGTTGAGCCACCGCGAGAGTGGGTAGATGATCGCGGTGACGACGATGAAGAGGATGACGTTGCCCGCGGTGGAGAGGCCGTAGAAGCCCGCCTGGTACTGCTTGTAGATCACCGAGGCGATGACGTCCGAGGCGAAGCCGGGACCGCCCTGGGTGGTGGTCCAGATGAGGTCGAAAGAGCGCAGGCCGCCGATGAGCGACAGGATGATCACCGTCGAGGTGGCGGGGAACGAGAGCGGCAGCATGATGCTGCGGAAGATGTCCCAGGCGCTGGCGCCGTCCACCTTGGCGGCCTCGTAGTACTCCTGGGGGATGGCCACCAGGCCGGCGATGTAGATCAGTGTGGCCAGGCCGATGCCCTTCCAGACATCGATGGCGGCCACGGTGAGCAGCGCGATGTTGGGGTCGACGAGCCAGCGCGGCCCCTCGATGCCAACCGCGCCCAGGGCTGCGTTGACCACGCCCGACGTGGGGTTGAGCAGCACCTGAAACGTGAGGCCCACACCCACGGCCGAGACCAGAACCGGGAAGAACGTGACCGAGCGCAGGTAGCCGCGGGCCCAGATGTGCTGGACCAGGACGACGGCCAACAACATGCCCAGCACCACCTTGGTGCCCGAGGTGACGAACGCGTAGATGAGCGTGTTGATCAGCGCCCCGACGAGGCCGGGCTCGCTGAAGAAGGTGACGAAGTTGTCGAAGCCGACGAACGTGGCCTTGAACAGCGTCCACCGCGTGAACGCGAAGTAGAAGGACAGCACGGTTGGGACGATGAACAGGGCGATGAACACGATGCCGCCCGGCAGGAAGAACCACAGCGGGTAGCTCTTGTCGATGTGCACGGGGGAGATGCGCGGCTTGGCGGCCGGCTGCGGCCCGGCTGCCGCACGCGGTGGGGAGTGAGTGGCGGTCACGGAGGCTCCTTGATGGCTGAAGGTCACGTCGTCGTGGGCGGCTTCGGTGCCGCTGGTTTCAGTGTCGCGGGACAAGGGAGGAGGGTGGGGGAGGAGCGAACAACCCCCACCCTCCGCGGGTGGTTTTGTCCGGCCTACAGGCCGGGATGGATCACCAGCCCTCGAGTCCCAGCTGCTGGGCCTGCTTCTCGACGTCCTGGTCGTAGAGCTGGGCGCCGTCAGCGGCGGAGCGGATGCCGGAGCCGACCTCGACCGTGATCTTCTCGAGGTTCGGGCCCTTGACCGGGGACAGGAACTCAAGAGCCGGGCTGGCCATGCCGTTGTCGAAGTAGTTCTGGAGATCTCCCACTGCGGCGGGCAGGTCGTCGGGGAGCTCGCAGCCTTCGACCAGGTACGGGCCCGTGGGGGTCACCGCGGCGGTCTGCGCGTCGCAGGCCTCGGGGGTGGCCACCCAGTCCACGAACTTCTTGGCCGCCTCGAGCTGATCGCCCTCGGTGGTCTTCGGGATGTAGAGACCGGCCGGGGTCCAGGCGGTGAGGCCGTTCTTGGACGCGTCGTCACCCGGCTGGGCGAAGAAGCCGATGTTCTCAGCGGCGTCGTCCGACAGACCCACGTAGGTGTTGATCACGAAGGACAGCATCGGGTAGTGCGCGCCGGAGCCGGTCACCAGCTGGTTCAGTGCCTGATCCAGCTTGGCGGTGGCGAAGTCCTCGTTCACGTAGCCGGCCTCGTAGACCTCTTGGAGCCGCTGGAATCCCTTGAGCGCAGGCTCGTCGACGTACTTGGCCTGGTTGGCGGTGTACTGCTCGGCCCAATCGGGCTCAACCGCGGTCACATTGTAGAAATCTGCCAGGATGAACAGCTGCGAGGTCCAGGTGTCGCCGTAGCTCTGGATGACCGGGTCGATGCCGGCGGCCTTGATGGCCTCGTTGTTTGCCATGAACTCGTCCCACGTGGTGGGCACCTCGAGGCCGAGGTCCGCGTAGACGGCCTTGTTGTAGAGGATGCCGCCGCCCATTGCCTGGCCGACCGGGACGCCGAACATGGCGTCGCCGCTGCTCACGGCCGTCTTGAACGTGTCGTCGACGCGGTCCACGAGCGCCTCGCCGGACAGGTCGACCAACGTGGAGGTCGGGTCCAGCGCCTGGAGGAGGGACCCGGAGTTGTACCAGAACACGTCGCTCATCTCGTCGGTGGCGAGGCGGGTCTTGACGATGTTGTCACCATCGGCGCCCTGCGGCCGCGACTCGATCTCCACCACGACCTCATCCTGGGCGGCGTTGTAGCCGTCAACGATGGCCTGTGAGGTGATGAGAGAGGTCTCGGAGTTGTCGACGAGCAGGGTGATTTCGACGGCCTCAGCGGCAGGGGCGCCGCTTCCCGAGGTGGTGGGGTCGTCGGTGGAGCCGAGCGATCCGGGGCTGCAGGCGGCCAGCGCGGCGGCCGCGACGATCGCCATGCTGGCGATTCCGGTCTTCTTGAGATTCATGTAGTAGTGCCCTCCGTTGGACTCAATCAGATGAAACGTTTCACCTGCATGTTGAAAGGTTAAAATGTGGCCGGTCTCCCTGTCAAGGGATTCAAGGTCTCAGTTTGGTCACGGCCGACGCGAGGGGGCGTCGGCCGTAGCCAACTGCGGACCGTCAGGTCAGGCTCTCGCGCACCACGGCCAGGAGCTCGTCGCGGCCGCCGTCGCTGCCGCCGAGGGTGAAGGCGTCCACCAGGACCTCCACGCGGTCCTCGAGGTGCGCCGCCATCCGGTCGGCCACTGAGGCCTCGTCGGTGAAGTGCACCATGCCCCGCAAGGGCGCAGCGATGGTGCCTTCCACGAAGCGGTCCCATCGGGCGGGATCGTCCATGAGGTCACGCACGGTCGCGGGCGGGCCGTAGGTGGGCTCGGGCAGCCTGACGCGCCACTCGTGCATGCCGGAACCCGCTTCGACGGCGACGCCGGGCAAGTCCACCTCCGCGGTCACGCCCGGGGGGATCGTGGCGGAGACCACCACGTCGTCGCCCTCACGCCGCCAGCCCACCGCGATCTCGCCGAACGGCGACAGGTGGCGGGCGGAGGCGTGGGTGAGGCCGCCGCCGGGGCGCGGCGCGATGCGGATCCGCCGGTAGCCGGGTGCGGCGGGGGCGAGGCCCGCGACGGTGCGATGCAGCCAGTCCGCCACCGCGCCCAGGGCGTAGTGGTTGAACGAGGTCATCTCGCCGGGGTTGATGGTGCCGTCGGGGAGCATGGAGTCCCAGCGCTCCCAGATGGTGGTGGCGCCCATCGTCACCGGGTAGAGCCAGGACGGGCAGCCGGTCTGCAGTAGCAGCCGGTATGCCGTCTCGACGTGGCCGTGGTCCGCCAGCGCGTCGGTGACGAGGGGTGTGCCCACGAAGCCGGTGGAGATGCGGAAGCCCGAGATCCGCACCAGGTCGGCCAGCCGGGCCGCGGCAGCCGCGCGCTGCTCGTCGGTCTCCAGGAGATCGAAGACCAGCGCCATCGCGTAGACGGTCTGCGCGTCGCTGAGGATGCGGCCACCCGGGGTGACGAACTCGCGCCGGAAGCCGGCCAGGGCCCGATCGGCCACGGAGCGGGCGTAGGCCTCGGTGTCGGCGTCGCCGACG
>DATITN010000247.1:0-22083 GCA_035467795.1 Arachnia sp.
GAGGACTGGGCGACGCCACGCCTTGATGCCCTGATCGTGAAGTTGGACGCGATTGAGTCGGAGCTGGTCGAGGCCGGCGATCGTTGTCGTATCTTTCACCGCACCTACAACCGGACGACTCACGCTGTGCGCGAAGAGATCGCTCGCGGCGGATTCGTCGACAATCACTGGGTCGAGTCATGGGACGTGGCGTTCGCCGATCTGTATCTCGAGGCGTTGGATGCCTGGCGTCGGAATGGCGCTACACCCCGACCGTGGCAGGTGGCCTTCGAAGCATCCCGCGAGCGACTCCCCCCATTGCGACATGTCTTGTTAGGGATGAATGCCCACATCAACTACGACCTTCCGCAGGCCTTGGTGGCGGTGATCCCCGAGGCCGGTTTCAGCGATGACAAGATTCTGGCGCTACGACATTCTGATCACCGTCACGTCGACTCCATTCTTGCGGGCCGGGTGGCGGCAGAAGACGGGTTGTTGCGCACCGAGGAGCTGCCCGGGGACCGCACGTGGATTGACACCGTACTGAGGCCACTAAATCGACTGGGAACCAAGCGGTTCCTCCGTGAGGCGCGACGCAAGACGTGGCGCAACACCCGAGTGCTGGCCGCTGCCCGGCGAAGGGGCAGCGTTGAGTACCAGCGGGCACTGAGTGAACTGGAACTGCTCTCCGCCCAGAAGGTCAGCCAACTCCTGGAGCCCGGGCACGTGCTCCTCAAGCTAGCCCGCCAGGGATTCGGGGTGGTGTTGACCCCATGAGCACGGGGTATCGCCGCACGGTGCCGCTCATGCGGTTCGTGCTGATCCTTGGTGCAGTCCTCACCTTGGCCTCCGGCTTCCAGCTATATGTTCTGACGAACCACACAGACGAGTTCTTCGCCTGGACCATCCCAGCCGGCTTCAGTGCGGCCATCATGGGCGCCTTCTATTGGACCGCGTGCACCCTGTCATTCCTGAGTTGGCGTCGGCCAACCTGGGCCTTGGCACGGGTAGGCGTGCCTGGCGTGACGCTCTTTGTGTGGCTCACGCTCATCACCACCCTGATTCATCTGGACAAGTTCCATTTCGGAGGCTCAGTCACGGCCCGATTTGCTGCGTGGGCATGGCTGGTCATCTACATCGTCGACCCGGTCCTCATCACGGTCGCGTGGGTCATTCAGTGGCGTTCTCCGGGAGAGGATCCACCCCGTGCTCGCGACCTGGGCGCTGGATACCGCGGGCTGCTTTCCATCTCCGCCGCTGTGCTCGTGCTGTTGGGGCTGACTATGGTGGCCGTGCCGAATTCCATCGTCGACGTGACTGCGTGGCCGCTGACGCCCCTGACCAGCCGCTCCATAGGTTCGTGGGTACTGGCCATGGGTGTGACGTTCGTGGCAATGGCGTGGGAGGACGACGCCGAACGCATCCGTCCTGCGGCCATCGCCAGCCTCGTCCTGCCTGCCTTGCTGGTGATCGGGATGGCTCGGTACTGGAGCGAGTTCACATGGTCCCCATCCGCGTGGGCGTACATTGCCCTCATCGCCGACATCGCTGTCGTGGGTGCCATGGGAATACGTCGACTGGCGAAGCCTCGTCCCGTTACGTAGACGGCTCGCCCCGGTGGTTCACCCTCGACCCCCGCGGATCTGAGCGCTACAAGGATTTCTGAGGTCGAGACTAGGCTCCAAGGCTGCGGAGGACCACGGAAACCGGGTCGCATTCGCCACTGCTAGACACCCTGGCCAATCAGCCTTCGCTTGACGGGGTCGAAGCCGTGGTGCCCAACCCTAACGACGACCAGTGGTGCTACCGTACGTGCCCGACAAGCGCAGGGGTCGCGTCGACCTAGGCAGAGGACCGCACGGCGTCCAGGCCAGCAACTGTTCACGCCTCCCTAGACAGGCGCGACCCGGCATCCCCAATCGCACTGCTTTGCCGCGGGTCGCGCGGTCGCACTGCCGCGGGATCCGGCGGACGGTTGGGCTTGTGCGGGCCCAGGGCTTAGGTTTGCGGCTTCTCGGGATCTGCGTTCTGGGTTCTGCCGTGTAGGTAGCCGATCGCGAGGCCGAGAGCCCCGAACCGGAGGGTGTTGAATGCGGCGGCGATGAGGGCGTAGCGAGGGGCGGTGTTCGTGGTCGTGAGTAGTAGTGGGGGTATCTCGACGAGGATGGTGGCCACGATCAACGCGATCAGGCTCAGCCAGACTGCCTTCATGATGGAGCTTGTGGTTGGGAGTGTGCCGTAGTAGCGGAGTAGGCAGAAGCTGACACCGATGCCGATGATCAATCCGGCGAGCAGGGCTTCTCCGAGCATGGGCAGGTAGGCGATCCCCAGAGCAGCCCGGTACTCCGCCGCGATGGGGGTCAGCGAGATCGCGAAGTTCGTCACCCAGAATCCCGCGGCCCCGCCTAGGCCAAGTCCTAGTGTTCTGGTCCAGATCCTGGGTGAGTGAGTCGTGGTCGTCATCTCGATGGTGCATCGCTAGTGGCGACAGCCGGTGGCGAGGTGGGCGGGGCGTCGATGGCGGGTGAGCTGGTCTTCACGCCCTTGATGAGGAGCCACAAGGCCAGCCCGACCTCGGCGAGGAAGCTCACGGCTGTACCGGGGACCTTGATCTGTGGGTAGGCCGGCAGGAGGAACGCCTGGAGAAACCAGATCATCTCGGCGACTCCGTCGAGGATCAGCAGCACGCCCAAGATCCGAGGCAGCATCCCTGACTTGTAGACCAGGTAGCCGAGCGGGAACAGCCAGGTGCCAAAGAACAACTGGGCGGCGACGAAGCCGGTCCGGTAGACGTCGATAGCGAGCAAGGCCATCGCCTCGGTCTGTGCCGCCTCGAAGGTTGGTAGCCCACCGCCGGTGTCGACCATGAGCATCGCTGAGACCAGCTGGAGCAGGCTCGCGCACTGGATGGCGACTCCGACCGCGTTGAGGAGGAGGAACAGCAGCGCCAGGTCTTGGTTGACCGGCCGCAGCAGCACATAGAGCCCCCAGGCGGCCATCAAGAACAGGAAGGCGGACACGAACGCGACGACCAGGCCGAGCCGGAACGACGACTCGGTTGTGGTGATCGACCCGTAGATCTGCTGGGCGTTTCCTAGGCCAATGTGGCCCAAGGCGTCGGCGAGGACTGACGTGGCGATGAACGCCAAATACAGTCCGCCGGTGATCCTGGCCAACCCGGTCGCGCCGACCCGGTCGGTGACTTCAAAGGTGGTGATCCTGGTCATCGTCCTCATCTCCATATGGAGTCGAACAACGGCTTGAGCAGCGCGCTGTCGATGAGGGACGCCGCGGTTGCGGCGATGAACAATGCGCCGGCGATGCGGGCATTGACGAGGTACGGACGCATTGGTGTGGTCCCTTTCTGTGAGGTCGGCCGACGCTGTCGGCCGCGGGTTAGGTTGATGCCGGGTCGCTGGTGGTGGTGAGGCTGAGGATCTCGGAGCCGCGCAGCGCCTCGAGGAAGGGCTGGACGCTGCCCGTGACGCGGCATTGCAGGACGAATCCGTCGACCCGCACGTCGCTGACCCCGGAGGCGCGAGCAACTCGTTCGATGGGTGGTTTGCCGACGCAGCTCACCTCTATGGTTCGGCTCTTCTGCTCCTCGCTCATGCCTCCAACCTAGGAACGGCCGCTTGGTCCGCGGCACCCGGGGAAACACGCATCCAGCACCTATTTCCGCGCGGGGTTGAGCGCTGACCTCCTGGGGTGGTTACCTGTTGTCATGACGCGGACGGCGCGGGTGCCGGGCAATCTGGCTGCGGAGGCCAGCAGTTTCGTGGGTCGCCGCCACGAGGTCGCCGAACTCCGGTCGAAGCTGGCCTCGGCGCGGATCGTCAGCCTCGTCGGACCGGGAGGTGTGGGGAAGACCCGCCTTGCTGTCCGGGCAGCTACCGATCTCGGCCGGGGATTCGCCGATGGCGCCTGGCTGGTCGAGTTGGCCGAGGTGCGGGATCCCGCACTGGTGCCCAACGCCGCAGCCAGAGCGTTCGCCTTGCGCGACCAGGCCCCCGGCGGGGCGCTGGCCCTGCTCTTGTCCTTCCTGGCCGACAAGGAGCTTCTGCTTGTGCTGGACAACTGCGAGCACCTCCTCGACGCCACAGCCGGGCTGGCCACCGCGGTGGTGGAGGCGGCGCCGCGGGTGAGGGTGCTTGCCACGAGTCGGGAACCACTGTCGGTGCCCGGTGAGCAGGTGCTGCCGGTCCCGCCGCTGGAGTTGCCGCTCGCCGACGACGCAGAGCCGCTCGCGTTGCTGGCACAGAACGAGGCCGTGTCGCTGTTCATCCAGCGCGCGTCCGGCGCGCTGGGGGCATTCGAACTCACCGCGGACAACCGTTCCGCTGTCGTCGGTCTCTGCCGTCGCTTGGACGGGCTGCCACTGGCCCTCGAGCTTGCCGCGGTCCGTACCCGGGTCCTCAGCGTGCAACAGATCCTGGCCCACCTCGACGACCGGTTCGCGCTGCTCACGGGGGGGAGCCGGGTCGCCCTGCCGCGCCACCAGACCCTCCGCACGACGCTGGACTGGAGTTACGAGCTCCTCCCGGCCGGAACCCAGGCGGTGCTTCGGCGATTGTCGCTGTTCGCCGGCTGCTTCACTCTCGAGGATGCCGAAGCGATCTGTGCCAGCGACGCAGGCGCCCCGCACGTGTTGGACTCGCTGTCCTCGTTGGTGGACAAGTCACTGCTGCTGAAGGAGGACGTCGGGCCGCTGGCCAGTTTCCGGCTTCACGAGACAACCCGCGAGTACGCGGCGGAAAAGCTGCGCCAGTCGGGTGAGGAGCGAATCGCCCACCGGGACTTCGGGAACTACTACGTGTCGCGGTGCCGGGAAGCCGCAGACGGGGCACGGTTCCACCTCGTCGAGTGGCTGGAGTGGATCGACCTTGAGATCGACAACCTCCGCTCGGTCCTGCACCGCCTCCGGTGCGACGGGGACCACGAGCAAGGTCTCCAGCTGGTGGGTGCCCTCGTGTGGTACTGGGTGACGCGGGCCATCACTGAAGGACAGCGGTGGGTCAACCTCTTCCTCGACGCGGCCCCCGACGACCCCAGGACGAACAGGGGCGCCCATTTCCTGCGAGGCTTCCTCGCCATCCTCCAGGCCGACCCCATAACCGCCCGCCGGGAACTCGAGCAAGCTGCAGACGCTGAGCGCACAGCCGGAACGTCACGCCGACTCGCCGAGACACTGGCGATGGCGTCGGTCGCCGCGAACATGGCCGGCGATCACGCGTCCGGCCAACAGCTGTGCGACGAGGCACGAGCGGCCGCCGAGGAACTCAAGGATGCCGAAGCAATGCTGGCCTCGTTCCAAGCCGAAGCGATGAACGGCTTCTTCCGCGGAGATCTCGAAACCTTCCGGACCGCCTCGTCCCGCGCCGAAGCGCTCAGCCGGGCAGCCGGAGATTTGTACACCCTGGAGATCTGGTTGATGAACCAGGGATTCGCCGCACTGCTGACCGGTGACAAGGACCCCACACCCCACCTCGCCGAGGCACTTCAGATCGCCGACCGCATCGACGACCGCGTGGCCCAGTTCCATCTGGTCGGCGCCCTCGGCATTCAGGCGGCAGCCAGTGGCGACCACTCACGCGCCGCCCGGCTCTTCGGCGCCACCGAACGGCTCCGGACCGAGACCGGCGCCAAGGTCAACCCTGTCCTGGCACCCCAGCTGGAAGCCCGGAAAGCCGACCTCCGAACCCAGCTGGGTGGATCACCCTACGACGCCGAGTTTAGAGCCGGTGTCGCCATGAGCAGGTCCAACACCCTCACCCTCACCCTCGGCCTCGGCCTCGGCCTCGGGGCAGGCAGCCAACTAGAGCAGCCAGACGACACGGACCGACTCGCCCCGCTAGCCAAACGAGAAACAGAGGTCGCCCGCCTGATTGCGCAAGGACTTAGCAACAAGCAGATCGCAAGCCGCCTGTTCATCTCCGAAAGAACCGTCGAGAACCACGTCCGCAACACCATGGACAAACTCGGCTTCACCTCACGAACCCAGATCGCCACCTGGGCCACACTAGCCCACGCGACGACGCGCCAAGCCTGACTGAACCGGCATCGTCCGGAGACTCGCTGGTTGACTCCTCAGCTTGCTGCTGACAGCTGCCTCGCCGCAACGAGGTCATGACCCCGCGACGAACCCTCGGCTCCTTCACACTCAAGCTGCGCTGCGTGGACCCGACACCCTCAGGCATGACCACCGGTGATTGCTTGCATGACTGGGCTCCATCCTGACGAACATGGCAGGGTGCCGCCCTCCGCCATCCGGCGCTCGAGCGACCGGCGGGAGCTCCTGCAGTATTTCGACAGCTTCGGGCAACGTCGCGTACCGAGGGTAGGGCTTCGTGGTGGCTTGTGGACGGACCATCTCGCGCTCACCCCTTCTCGGTGAAGCCGGCGTCCCGCGACAGGGGGTTGGCCTCCCGCACAGACATCGTGCCGCGGGCGCGTGCTCGAAGGACACGGTTGACTGCGCGGATGTCTAGTCCACATTCCGCAGCCCTACTCACGGGCAGGGCTTCGGTAACGGTGTGTCCGTGGACGGCGTGGGCGATCCGTCGCTCGGACTCGCCGACGACTCGATCACGATCGAGTACGGCTGCCGTGGGGTCGAGGACCTGTTCACTGATCCTCGTCTCTTTGGTGGCCAGAGCTTCGCGGCGCCTCATGAGGTGATCCTGCGCCATGAGGCGTTCCTTCTGACGAACGGTGCGTGACATCCATGAACTCCCTTGCTCTTCTGCTACTACCTGAAGAACCCGGCCTGGCCCGCGTCACCGCGAGATCCGACCTCCCCGTCCTCCACGGCCATGCCCCGGATCAGCCCCAACCTCTCATTGCGACTGCAGGAGGCCTGTGTCGGCACCGTCCGAGCTTGGCTCGGCCTCGCACTGCAGTTGGCTCACGACCTTGCGGCTGCACGCGCCGCCGGCGTCCCCACGGTACGCAGACTCGACCCGGCGCCCGACATCTTCAATCGCCTTCAGGGCTCGGGAGGCAGAGCTGCGCCACGCACGGACGTTCACGCTGCTCCCCTCCGCCGTAGGTGGCGCCGCGTTGCAAGTCCATTCCCGCCGCCCCGGCCGTGTCAGCACTGGGTGGCGTCGCCCGGGTCAGCGAGGTCGTTTGGGTCAGTGGCGGGGTCGAGTGGGGCACCTGACATGTACGCCGCCCTGACGAGCGCGTTGGAGGCGACTGAGGAGACGATGATGAACGCCACCACCG
This sequence comes from Arachnia sp., assembly GCA_035467795.1. Taxonomy (GTDB): domain Bacteria; phylum Actinomycetota; class Actinomycetes; order Propionibacteriales; family Propionibacteriaceae; genus Arachnia. The sequence goes on from DATITN010000247.1 coordinate 7,207, forward strand.
CACCCATCGACTTGAAGAGGATGGGCCAGGCGAAGCCGTCGTTCATGAAACGACCGAACATGGCGCCAGCAGTAATGAGCGGCAGGCCGACCGAAGTGGCGATCCCGAACGCGTTGATGCGCGAGATCGCGTCCCGTTCGGTGAACAGCGCGCGGGCAGCCGTCACCACCGCCGCCCCGCCCAGCAGCAGGAGAAGTGAGATGAAGATCTCCAAGAGCAGGTCCATCAGCGACGCCCCCTCGTCAGGATTCGCGCCAGGGCAAGTGTCGCGACGATCCCCAGGATCGCAGCAATCAGTGAGAGGTCGACCGAGACCACCGACCCCTGGAGCATCCCCTGGACGACCAGGATCCCGACGCAGCCGAAGAACACCATGTCCCCGACGATGGCTCGTGTCGCCGAGTCGCGGGCCGTGAAGGCGCGCCACAAACCAGCCAGCACGCTGAGGGCGAGTGCCACGATCACAATCCATGAGGTGATGGTCAGGATCATCGCTTGCGCCCCCTGAACAGATCGATGACGCGCCCCTCCATCTCCTCGAGTTCGGCCATCACTCGTTCCCGGTCGTTGTCGTAGACGCTGTGCACGAAGATGGTGGTGCTGTCGTCGCCGCGGCCGCCGGCGATACCCACCACGATCGTGCCTGGCGGCATCGCGATGGAAGCCGTGAACAGCGAGATCTCCATGTCGGAGCGGCAGCGCAGCGGCATCTCCAGGATGGCTGGAGTGGACGGCACGCCGAGCCACGCAGATCGGGCCACCCTCCCTGAGCCACGGGCGATCTCGTGAAACATCGTCGCCAGGTAGGCCCACAACTCAACCAGTCTCATCCTCCGAACACCGCCTCCACGTAGGGGTCCAGCACCACGAGGGCAGTCGCCGCCCGTAGGAACAGTGGCCAGACGAGGCCGACGGTCGCGAACAGGATCATCGATCCCAGGATCATGACCAACGGTGGGGCTATGAGTCGCCTGGCGATTCGCGTGTCGTCCGTGATGCGTGAGCGACGACCGCGGTGGGTGATGGGGTCATCTGGGAGGTACTCGCGGATCGGAGGTCCCCAGAAGACCTCGCGCCAGAAGTGTTGAAGAGCAAGGAGTGAGGCAATGGACGCGAACGCGACGGAACCGAGCAGGAGCAGTACGCGCCACTCGGGTCCGGTGGTTGCGCTCCCGAGAAGCAGGACCTTGCCCCACAGTCCCGATGTGGGGGGCAGACCAACCAGCGACAGCAGTCCCAGTGCCATCAGCACCGCGATCAATGGTTCGCGCCTCATCAGGCCGCTCAGGCGATCGAAGCGTCCGCTGCCGTAGGTCTCCTCGATAGCGCCTGCGGCCATGATGAGCCCTCCCATGGTGATCATGTGGTGGACCATGTAGAAGAGGCCGGCCGCGATCGAGAACTGCGTGAAGACCACCAGACCGATGAGGATCTGCCCCACACCCGTGACCATCTGAAACGCCAGAGCTCCACGCATCCGGCGCTCGCCGAAGGTGCCCAGGGCGCCGATGATGATGGTGAGGACCACGATTCCCAGCAGTATGGGGCTGTAGGTGTCGACACCGTCGAACACGGTGGCGTAGACACGGTAGGCCGCGTACAGCCCCATCTTGGTGTGAAGCGCGGAGAAGAGGCCCATGATCGCCGCCGAAGTCCCCGGGTAGCCGCGCACCAGCCAGCCGTGGGCGGGGACGGCACCGCCCTTCACGAGCAGCGCCAGCAGCACCACGGAGATGGCCAGAGCAACCTGGGGGTTCGTCGCGCCCAAACCCCGCAACATCGCAAGGTTCACGGTTCCGGTGGCCCCGTAGACGAAGCCGACACCGATCACCAGGATGGTGGACGCAACGAGGTTGACAACGATGAACATTCGCCCGATTCCCAGACGCCGCCAGGTGCCGGTCAGCGCTATGAGGGCATAGCTGGGCATCAGCATGACCTCGACGAAGACGAAGAGGTTGAAGAGGTCACCTGTCAGCAGGATCCCGTTGACTCCGGCCCCGAGCATGATGACCAGAGGAACCACGAACCGATACCGGGCCTCCCCGGTCGCCACGAGGAAGGCGCACGCCACGAGTGTGATTGTGGCGGTCACGACCAGCAGCAGGGCGGACAGGGAGTCGGACACGAACACGATGGCGATGCCCGGTAGGAACGACCCGACCGCATGTGCGATCGCTGGCTCCTGCGCATGGGTCATGAGGAGCCAGATGCCGAAAGTGAGGCTGACGGCTGGTGCCAGGAAGAGGGCGATGCGTTGCACGGCCGCGAGGCGCCACAGCACCGTCACCGCCGTCAGTATCAGGGGGAAGGCAACCAGGAGAGGGAGGAGGACGGGGTTCATGCTTCGTGACTCTCCCCTGTGTCCGGATGACGGAACATGTCGTCGTTGTGCCCGATGACCGCCAGGGCAAGCATAAGGATGGTGGCGGCAAGGGTGATCACGATGGCGGTGAGGACAAACGCCTGTGGCAGGGGATCGGCCGCAGCAGCGGTGGAGGTGACGTTGGTCAGCGGTTCTTCTCGCCAACCGGGAACGCCGGACGTCAGGAGGACGAAGTTGGCGGCGTGGCTGATGAGTCCGATCCCGAAGATCGCGCGCACCATGCTTCGCTGCAGGAGGAGATAGACCCCGCCGGTGACGAGGACGAAAATGGTGCCGATGAGAATCATTTGACCACCCCTCCTTCGCTCGGGGCCTCGTCGTCGTGAAGGAAGGTGGTCCCCACTGCCACGCGCCCGGGCCGCTCGCCGCGCACCGTGTCGAGCGGTCCTGCAAGCTCCCCCTCCGTCGACTCATCGACGCGCTCTCGCGTTGCCTCGCCCCGGTCGCTGTCCTGGGTGGATCCCAACAGGTTGAAGGAGATGATGATGAGACCCAGGACTGCCGAGTAGACCCCCACGTCGAACAGCAGCGACGTGGTCAGGTGAAGGTCGCCGATGTAGACGTGGATCGGCTGGAGGAAGGACCCCTTGATTACGAGGTTAACCAAACCCGTGATGACGGCAGCCAGCACGCCGCCACTGATCAGCCACAGTGGGAGCCGGGGTGGACCGACCGCGCGGTCGGATGAGGTGGACAGGTAGATCAGTCCCACGAGGGCTGCGGCCACCAGGGCGGCGTTGAAGCCGCCGCCGGGTGAATTGTGTCCCCGCCAGAACAGCGTGAGGGAAATGAAGATCAGCACAGGAGTGGCCATGCGCACCGTCACGCGCAGTGGGATCGTGTTCGGCCAGGCGACCGTGATCGCCCGACGAGCGGTGCTACTCGGATCGCGGTTGAGAGGCAAATCCCTGGTGTCGACCTCGTCGGGGTCTCTGTCGTCCGGATCCAGGTACTTGTCACGCACCGTCGAGAAGACTGCCACCATGGCCACCCCCGCCATCCCGAGGACGGTGAGTTCACCCAGGGTGTCAAGTGCCCGGAACTCCACGAGGATGATGTTGACGACGTTGTAGCCACCGGTGAGCTCCTTGGTGTAGTCAAGGAAGTACTCGGCCAGCGCCGACTTGTCGCGGCGAGCATTGATCGCCCAGGTGAGTCCTGCAACGGCGCCGCCCACGGCAGCCGCAATCCCCAGCGTGAACAGGTTGTTCGTGCGGCTTCTCTCAGGGAATCGGACGGGCAGTTTCTGAAGCACGAGCATAATGACGATGATCGACAGGGATTCGACCAGCAGTTGGGTGAGAGCCACGTCGGGCGCACCCAGGGCCAGGATCTGCACAGCGGCCAGGATGCCGACACCAGCGAGGGCCACGACCGCGGCCAGCCGGTTGCTGGCCACGCAGACTCCCAGGACCGCGGCCCCGAGCAGGACCAGCAGCACCAGGTCGATCGGCCGTGACAGATTCTCCCGCTGCGGTGGGAGTCCGTCGAGCGCCACGACTCCGGTGCCCACCAGACCCAGAACGGCAAGCGCGCCCAGGATCGGAAGCACATGACGACCAGAGTCATCCGACCCAGTCAGGCGGCTTAACCAGTTGCCGGCCCGGCTGAGCATCTTTGTGAATTCGGCGATCGCCCGGGCACCGTCGAACGGGAACTTTCGCGCTCCCACTGCGGCGAAGACCTCGCGACGCCTCGCTGCGACCAGAGCCCCGAGGAACACGATGACCACCGTCGCCACCAGTTCGGGCGTCAGTCCGTGCCACAGGTAGAAGTGGGCTTCGTTGCCGCGGGTGCCGAACGCCGCATCAACGCCTCGGCTCACCGGTGTGTCCAGCACGCCGACCACAGGCACCAGCAAGAGGGTCGCGACGATCGGGAGCGCAGCCGTGCCGAGCAACCACGGGTCGGACTTCTCCACCGGCCGGGAATCGTCAGGCCCGTCAACAAAGACACCGAAGACGATCTTGACGGAGTAGGCGATGGTGAGCACGGCGCTTGCCGCCGTCAGGAGGAACACAATCCATGGCCAGAAGGGGGCACCCGGCGTCTCAAGGGTCGCGGCGAGGACCGCTTCCTTTGAGACAAATCCCAGGAGCGGGGGCAGGCCAGCCATGGAGGCTGTTCCCAGCACTGTGACAGCGAACGTGACCGGCATCTTCGCGTACAGCCTGGGGGGCAGGCGTCGAAGATCACGGGTGTGTGTCGAGTGGTCGATCACGCCCACCATCATGAACAGCCCAGACTTGAACAGCGCGTGTGTGACCGTGTGGACGATCGCGGCTGCGATGGCCGCCTGCGTGCCTACGCCTATCCCAACGACGATGAGGCCGAGCTGACTGACGGTGGAGTAGGCCATCAGTCGTTTCAGATCGGTGGCCTGCATGGCGAACCAGCCACCGACGAACGTCGTCGTGATCCCTGCCGTGAGCAGGATCACCTTCCACATCAGGACGTCATGGAACAGCGGGCTGAAGCGCAGAAGAAGGAAGATGCCGGCCTTGACGACTGCCGCAGCGTGAAGGTACGCGCTCACCGGCGTGATTGCGGCCATCGCGTCCGGCAGCCACACGTGGAATGGGAACTGCGCAGCCTTGGTCATTGCACCCAGAGCCACGAGCGCTGCGATCAGGCCGGTGAAGAGCGGGTCGTTCAGCCACACGTCGTGCGCGAACACATCATCCATCGCGGTGGTGCCGGTTCGCGTCCAGACCAGGGCGACCGCGAGCAGCAGGAAGACGCCGCCCGCAAAGGTGATGAACAACGTCCGCATTGAGGCAGCTTCGCCCGGGTATCCAGACCGGGCGATCAAGAGGAATGAAGCCAGTGATGTCAGTTCCCAGCAGATGAACAGCAGCAGGAGATCAGCGGCGAACACCAGCCCGGTCATGGCGAGAGTGAAGGTCACCATGACGAGGAAGAAGCTCAGCTGCCTGCCCGGAGCCAGGTAACGCGCCGAGTACGCGAGGACCACGGCTCCGATGATGAGCGCCAGCATGGCGAAGATGACGCCCAGTCCGTCGGCGGCGAGGCTGAAGGTGACTCCCAGTTCGGGAATCCACGCTCGAGTCCAGCTGGGACGGCCGCCCTGCCAGACGTCGAGGGCCACTGGCGCCAATGCGGCTGCGGTGGCCAGGTAGGACAAGGCCAGCACCCACCCCGTGTTCCGTCCCAGCCATCGGGTTAGCAGCGGAGTCAGCAGCAGCGTGACACCGAGCATGGCGAGAGAGAGCGGAAGCAACATGGTTCTCCCGAGGATATCGGGAGGACAACTCTGTCGACAGTTGACAACGTCGACCCTGGTCACTGTCACCGAGGCCCGCGTGGGGCCAGCCGCGGCGAGATCATCACCTCTACCAGGCACACCCCGGAAAAGGTCGCCTTGTCCAGCGGGAGGCGGACCAAGGCCCGGCCGCACCTAGGCGGGCGGGCCCGAACCCCAGCAAGCGCAACAACAGCCTAGGGCGCGCTCCGACGCTGGAGCCCTTGGAGGGTGCTCCGGCGCCGCAGCCGCCGCCCGGAGGCGGCGGCGAAGATAACGCCGGCGGCCACCGCGACACACATGGCGATGATGGCGGCGGAAGGCTGTTCCCAGATCCGCTCGGTTACCCGCGCGCCGACCAGCCACGTGATCATGAAGACGAGCAGGCCGATCCCGATGCTGGTCACCCAGGCAGCGACGCGATCGGCCGGGTCAAGGTGGTCGACCCGGCCGTCAACGACAGGGTCCGTCACGCGGCGAACAGAGTGAAGACCGGCGGATACATCATGATCGCCCCTAGGACACCCAGTGCGAGCGCGATGAAGAAGGGCCCCTTGATGCTGACATCCTTGTCCTTCCACAGGACCCACAGCGCAATGAGGGATCCGACGTATAGGACAACGGCCACTATTGTTTTGCCCGCCAGGGCCCCCACACCGAGGCCGGCCTGGAACCAGCTGAGAAAAGCGTTGACCCCTTCTGACGCCTCGGCGAGGACGCACAACAGGCCGAGGGTGAAGATGCCGATGCCCGCCGACAAAATGATGGCGGAGCCGGGCCCGTCGGGCTTCTCGGACAGGTTCAGCGGCGCCAATTCGGGGATGTCGGAGTATGCATTCGTAGTAGTCATAGGTACTCCTTCGGTGTTCATACGAGGGGGGCGATCTTGGTGATGAATGCACCAAACGCGCCCGCAACGACGGCCGCGGCGAATGCGGACACCAACAGCACCAGGAGGATGGTTCGCAGCCAGGGACGCGCAACGATGCGGGGGCCGTAGTACAAGAGCAGCAGGAAGGCTGCGGTGGCAAGGATCGGGGCGGCCCAGGCGATGTGCTCCTTAAACTCCATCCCGATGTTGTGCCACAACTCGGTGCTGCCGGAGGCGTTCGACTTCAGGAAATCCCTAGGTGAGCATTCGGCGGAAGGTCGAGTAAGTCCCGCGCACAGCTCGAACTCGGCGCCGGCCAACTTCTCGCGATACCACGGATAGACAACCCAGGTCCCGGTGATGACCGTCGCCCACGCGGCAACCGCCATCACTCCCAAACCCACATAGAGCCGCTTCAGCCGCTCCTGGATGCCAGCGGTCGTGATCATCCCCAGCCGGAAGCTCCACACGCCAGCGAGTGCACCAGAAAATGCTAGGAGAAAAATCACCCCTAGAACAAGTCCATGGACCACAGCCCACAAGTCACGATAGGCGAATTCCATAATTGCCTCCATCGATCAGTCCGCAGTGGCCCACTTTGGCGATCGCTGCGCCAAGGGGAAAGTCCCCCTGCTCGCGACAATAGCCCCATTTGTCAGGCCAGGTCGCGCGGGTCACGGCGCGGCCACACACCGTCCAGAGATTCTCCGGCGGAGGCGTCGCCGTCGTCGACGTGGCTCGCGCCGGCGCGACGTGGTGGCGGGACCCGCTCTGGTCGGGTCGTCCCCGTGTGTCAACCCGACCTGTCGGCGATGACTCGCTTCGTACTAGATGCCGGTGACTCCACGGACGGAGAGGCACTTCACAGTGGCCCGATAGGTGTGTCCGCAACGTTGAAACCTGTACGGCTCTCGGCTGGAACCGTCCAGTTCTCGACCGTCGCCCAACCTTCAAGCACCGTCGAGACCCACGGGTCCCCTGCGGTGAGGGGCGTGGACGGCATGCTTGGTCGGCCCTGGCGACTTCGGTGATGGCAAGCCCGGTGTCGTTCCTGCGAAAGGCGTCTGAGCACCTTGCGGGGAGGCTTTCCGCGTAGTTGTCGGCGATGCACCTTAGCGTGCCCTCATGACCATGAAGCGCTCGGATTTCGGGCCTCTTGGCGATCGTCTTGGACGAATGCCGAGGGTTCTCGACGATCAGAGGGTGCGTCATGTCTGGCTCGACGGCACCATTCCCGCTCTGGTGGTCGACCGGCGTAAGACCGCTGGCCGGTGGGAGGGGCTGGTGGTGCGGTCGGGGACGGGTGAGCTCCTGGTTGGGTGGGTCAGCGGCGACAGGATCTCCCCCCTCGAGGCGTAGACGACGCCGTCGCCCTGTCGCCTCGCATTCATAGAGCACGAAGGGTGACCGTCTCCTCGGCGCCGAAGGTTGGGTCGACATCGTGGAGGAAGGCGCGAAGTCGCCGTCCTGCAGCGTTGTCGCTGGTGTGGCGGGTGTGGGCGGCGCGTCCGGGCCACGGTTGGTGCTTCTCCTCGCAGGCGCGGCGCTGGTCCCGGGTCCGCTCGAGGAAACCGGGCAAGGCGTAGCGATGCCACTCCTCCAGCGGCGGCGGCCCGGTCGCTTCCCCGGCTTGGTAGCGCAGGAAGGCCAGGGTGCCGAGTTCCCGGATTAGGGGTGGGTGTTCGGGCCAGCAGGCCGGGGGTGGTCGGCGCTGAACCAGGCGTGTTGGGAGTTGAGCCAGATCACGAACGCGTCGAGCCAGGTCCAGGTGTCCCAACGTAGGTTGGGGTCGGCGATCGTAGTGATGTCCCAGATCCTGGGCAGGACCTCGCCGGTATCGATGATCGCCTTGGCTGCTTCTCCCCCGCGGGCCAGCTGATACGCAAGCCCGCTGAGGTGCCCCGAGATCGTTCGCCGGTGCTGCACCCGACAGCAGCACCTCGACGGTCTGCCGGGAGGCAGTCGGACCTTGCACCTTGCGCTGGAACCCCCCTAGGCCTCCCTAGCCCGGCGTCCCAACGCGCCGAAAGCCACGCAAGTGGGGAGTTGCCCAGCAATCGTCAGGGGCAGTTGCCCAGCAATCGTCGTGGGGCGTTGCCGCTGGCGCTGACGGCGGACCTTCGAGGTTCATCCGGAAGCCGCGGGGACGCTCTCGGCGTACCCGTTCAACTGTGGAGGGCATTTCATAGTTGCCCGATAGTTGCCCAGGCCGAAACGAAGAAGCCGCCCCGACTGGTGTTTCACCTAGTCAAAGCGGCTTTCGTGCTGGCTCCCCGGACTGGACTCGAACCAGTAACCCTTCGATTAACAGTCGAATGCTCTGCCAATTGAGCTACCAGGGAACGGTGGTTTCCCACGCGCCTGAAGTACGTTAGCAGATCGATCCAGGTGGTGCGAATCGGCCTCGTGACGGCCGCCCGCGCGCCTCAGAAGTACTCGGTGGCGAGGCGGTCTGTCTCCGCGACCACCGCCGCCCGCGTGGCGGGATCCTCCAGGTCCGCACCCCCGGAGGGCACCGCGTACCAGTGGAGCTTGGGGTTCTCACCCAGGCTCCTGCGCCCCACGATCTGCACCTGGCCCCTGGTACCGTCCACTACGCTCTGCACGACGGTGGACGCCTGCACCCGCTCCTGGAACAGCTCAGGCAGCCTGCCCGGATCGGTGAGGTGCGCTTCGAACCGCTCACCCTCGACGGTGCGCCAGCGGAACATGTCGGCCTCCCCCACCCAGGAGCCGCTGCCGACCTCCTCCCAGCCCCACACCCGCCACGTCTCACCGACGCGTCGGGCAAGGTGGGCGCGTGTGCCGATCAGCACCACCCCCTCACCCATCCCATGGGCCAGCACGTCGGCACGGTGCCCGAGGGCCTCGTTGAGCCCCTCGAGGATGACAGGGTCAAGACGGTTGAACAGTTCCATGACCCCATTGTGCTCCGTGTGGATAAGAAGTGTTGTCTGTATGAAGTTGTCCACAACTGCTGATCAGGGCCGGTTGCGGCACTCCAAGGGCACGAGGCTGGGGCCATGGATTTCAACGCACTGCAACTCCCCGATGCATGGTTCGGCCCCGGGCAGGACCTGGCCTGCGCGCGCACGGTGGAGGCGGGGCTCTATGCCGCGCACCTGCTTGAGCTGCACGGCCCGGACGCCGAACTCCGCCAGATCGTCGACCTGGGGAGGGAGGCCACGCAAAAGTTCTGGGCCGTGGGCCTGAAGATCTCCATGCAGCAGGCGAGGCGCATCGCGGCGATCCACGACCTTCCGCCCGAGGATCTGTTCCAGGACGGGTGCGTCGCCGTTGCCGAGGCGATTCAGCGCTACGACTACACGCGCACCGTGCGATTCACCACCTACGTCTTCGAGTTCGTGGTGAGGGCACTGTCCGAGGGGGCGCGGCACCGGATCGGGCGCCCCGCTGCCAGCCGCGCCGACCGCCGGGCCGCTCGGCTCGCGGGGGTGGAGCGAGACACCCAGGCGTCCATCGGCAACAGCATCGGGATGACGGCCGCCGCCGAGGCTGCGGGCGTCTCACTCACGGCGGCCCATCGCGCGATGGTGAGGATGGTGAGCCTCGACGACGTCATGGCGGCGGACCCCGCCACCGAGGCCAGCTTCGCCAGGGTGGAGTCGGTGGGCCTGGACTTCCTCGGACTTCTCGGTCCGCGGCATCGTCGGGTGCTGGAGCTGCGGTTCGGTGTGGTGGGTGAGGCGCTCACCCTGGCGGACACGGCCCGCAGGTTGGGCGCCTCACAATCCACAGTCCACCGCTGGGAGCATGAGGCCATCGAGCAGGCGCGCACCCTCCTGAACGGGGATCGCACCACCGGCCTCAGTGAGAGATCGCCTCACCAGCCCCGGCGCCGGTCATCGAGCGCACCTCCATCTCGATCGCGAACTCCTCGTCGCCTCGCTGCCTCGACGTGACCGTCCCGAGCCACCCTGCAAAGAAGGCCAGCGGGACGCTGACCAGCGCCGGGTTGTCCAGCGGGAACCAGGAGAAGTCCACGCTCTCTCCGAACATGGAGTTGGGTGAGCCGGAAAAGGCGGGCGAGAGGACGATGAGCAGCACGGCCGAGATCAGCCCCGTGTAGATCGACCACACGGACCCGCGGGTGTTGAACCTCTTCCAGTACAACGTGTAGAGGATCGACGGGAGGTTGGCGGAGGCAGCCACCGCGAACGCCAGCGAGATGAGGAACGCGATGTTCTGCCCGTTGGCGACGATGCCTCCGAGGATGGCCAGCACACCCACCACGACGGAGGTGTAGCGCGCCACCCGGACCTCCTGCGCCGGGTCCGCCTTGCCGTCCTTCAGGATCGAGTTGTAGACGTCGTGGGCGAACGATGCGGAGGCTGTGATCGTGAGCCCGGCCACCACCGCGAGGATGGTGGCGAAGGCGATGCCGGAGATGACGCCCATGAAGATCTCGCCGCCGAGGTTCAGCGCCAGCAACGGCGCTGCGGAGTTGGCGCCGCCAGGGGCCGCGACGATTGCCTGCTGTCCCACGAGCTTGGCCGCGCCAAGCCCCAGAACGAGAGTGAACAGGAAGAACACGCCCACGAGGATGATGGCCCACACTGCGGACTTGCGGGCCTCCTTCGCGGTGGGGACCGTGTAGAAGCGCATCAGCACATGTGGGAGACCCGACGGACCGGCGATCAGCGCGATCGACAGCGACAGGAAGGAGAGCTTCGTCCATTCGGTGGCGCCATAGCGCGCCATCGGTTGAAGCAGGTCAATCCCATTGCCCGTGGTGGCGTCCAGCGCCGCCTGCTGGGCGCCCAGAGCCAGGGCGTCAAGGTTGAAGCCCTCTCCCATCAGCACGAGGAACGTCATGACCGCGGCGCCGCTGACCAGCAGCACGGCCTTGATCATCTGGACCCACGTGGTGCCCTTCATGCCGCCGATGAGGACGTAGACGATCATGAGCAGGCCCACGAGCGCGATGACGACCCCCTGCATGTTCTTGTCGGACACACCCAGCAGCAGCGCGACGAGGCCACCGGCACCAGCCATCTGCGCGAGCAGATAGACGAACGAGATCACCAGGGTGGACGTCGCGGCTGCCGTGCGCACAGGCTTCTGGTTCATCCGGAAGCTGAGCACATCTGCCATCGTGTACTTGCCGGTGTTGCGCATCGGCTCCGCGACCAGATACAGCGCCAGGAGCAGCGCGACGAAGAAGCCCACCGAGTAGAGCAGGCCGTCATAGCCGTAGATAGCGATCGCCCCTGTGACGCCCAGGAATGCGGCGGCCGACAGGTAGTCGCCGGTGATGGCCAGTCCGTTCTGCCGCCCGGAGAACTGCGCCCCGCCGGTGTAGAAGTCCGACGCCTTGGTCTTCTGGCGGCTCACGACGATCACCACCGCGAGCGTGGCTGCGACGAAGATGGCGAAGACGGCGATGTTGATCAGCGGATTGCCGTACTGCGTGGTCTCAAGCAGGCTCATCATGCCGCACCCTCATTCACAATGCGCTCCTTGATGCGGGCTGACAGCGGATCCAATCTGCGATTGGCGTACCTGACGTAGATGGCGGTCCAGACCCACACCACGACGAACTGGAAGAGCCCCAGCATGATGCCGGTGTTGAGACCCTGCATCCCGAGGAACGGCGAGGACATGAAGTCGACGGCGTAGATGGACGCGACGACGTAGACGAAGTAGGACGCCAGACCTGCGATGGTCATGGGGAATGCGAAGCGACGGAAACTGGAGCGCAGCTCCAGGTAGTCGGGGCTCGAGGACACCTCGACGTACACGGCTCTGGAATCGACTGGATCCAACGGATCCACGGTGCGGCCTTGGGACATGATTCTCCTGAAGGTCGACGAGACAACAGTGTCTCGACATGAAGAGACTTTAGGCATACGAGACATGACAATGCAATCCGGGCTTTGTCAGGTACCCCCCGGGGTGTGACGCGGCGTCAGCCCAAGCCGACTGCTTGGAGGGCCTTGCGGCGCATCTCCAACTCCGTCAGGTGGGCGAACTGTGACCGGTGGCCCGTTGGATCCTTCACCGGGTCGGTGCGCTGGAGCCGGGACTTCAGATCGGCGATCTGGCGGTTCACCCGCGCCAGCCGGAGGCGCGCAGTGTGGGCGAGGGAATACGTCTCGTCGGCCTCCCTGAGGAGCGGCTCGACGATGAGCGCGACGATCAGCTGCCGGACCAGATCAGTGGGCGCCTGGGATCGGAGCCTGTCGATCCAGGCATCGCCGTAATCCACCGAGGCGAGCAGCGTGAACACAGCGGCATAGCCGGGGTGGGCGAAGTCCTCAGCCTCCACCGCGTTCCACGCCGCGTCGAACGTGGTGGGGTGCTGCAGCATCAGCTTCAGCGTGTCGCGCTCGAGCCGCAGCGTCGGGTCGTCCGGGCTCGGCCATTCCGGATCCTGAGCGCGCCTCTCGGGAGGCTCGGCGGCGAGCTGCTCGGCCGGCGCACCCCGGTGGCGGACCCTGGACGCCTCCCTGCGCACCTCGTCGAGATCCATGCCGAGTACGCCGGCGAGCTCCCGCAGGTACTGGTTGACGAGGGACTGGTCCCGGATCGCGCCGATCAGCTCGGCACCCTCCCGTGCGGCGCCGAGCCTCCCATCGGCGCGGTCCAGATCGTAGCTCTTGGCGATGTTGGACATCACGAAGCGGTAGAGCGGAATCCGGCGCGCCACCAATTCGCGCACGGCGGCGTCGCCCTGCTGCAGCCTCAGATCGCACGGGTCCAGACCCGTCGGCTCGACGGCCACGTAGGTCTGAGTGATGAAATTCTGGTCACCCTTGAACACCTTCAGCGCCGCGGCCTGCCCCGCCTTGTCACCGTCGAAGGTGAAGATCACCTCACCGTGGAGCCCGTCCTGCGTGCCCATCAGGCGCTGGAGGAGACGCGCGTGATCATCGCCGAAGGCGGTGCCGCACGACGCGACGGCCGTCTCCACGCCAGCCATGTGGGCCGCCATGACGTCCGTGTAGCCCTCGACGATGACGGCCTGGGCCTTTCGTCCGATCTCGCGGCGCGCCAGGTCCAGCCCGTAGAGCACGTGCGACTTCTTGTACACCGGCGACTCCGGGGTGTTGATGTACTTGGCCGGCAATCGGTCGTCGTCATAGATCCGGCGGGCTCCGAAGCCCAGGACGGCTTGAGCGGAGTCCCGGATCGGCCACAGGACCCTGCCGACAAAGAAGTCCCTCCCCCCCTGCCTGGTCAGCCCCGCCGCGTGGAGCACGTCGTCAGCGAAGCCCTGGGAGTGCAGCGTCTGCCGTAGCGCCCCGCCGTGCCGGGGTGCGTAGCCGATTCGGAACCGCTGCGCCACGGCACGGTCGAAGCCGCGGCCGTGGAGGAAGTGCCGGGCCTCGATCGCCTCGGCCGACTCGAGTTGCGAAGCGTAGAACTCCTGCGCGGCCTCGTTGGCCTCAAGGATTCGCTTCCTCAGCCCGGGAACCTGCCCCGGGGCGCCGTCGTCCTCGATCCTCAGCACGATCCCTGCCCGGTCCGCGAGGACCTGGATGGCCTCCGTGAAGGAGAGGTTCTGCTGCTTCTGCAGGAATGTGATCACGTCACCACCCTCACCGCAGCCGAAGCAGTAGTAGAAGCCGCGTGATGGCGTCACCGTGAACGACGGCGTCTTCTCGTCATGGAAGGGACACAGTCCCTTCAGCGATCCCCCACCGGCATTGCGGAGGGCCACGTAGCCGCCCACCACGTCGTCGATCCGGCTGCGCTCACGGACGGTCGCGATGTCCTCGTCATTGATCCGGCCCGCCACGGGGGCCACTGTACCCGCTGCCTGCTCAGGCCCCCCGGCCGATACCGCGCGGCAGCTGCGCGGGGTTCCAGCCGAGGAGGTGGCGCGCCTGCTCGAAGGCGAACCGGTCGGTCATGCCGCCCACGTAGGTGACCACGCCGCGGAGCAGATCGTCGCCGCGGAACTCCTCGGGAAGCGCCGACGGGGCTGCGAGGTAGTATTCCACCAGGTCGGTCAGGACCCGCACCACGGTGTGCGACTGTGCCACGGACTCAGGGCGGGTGTAGATGCGCTCGTAGTTGAAGCGTCGCAGCTGACCGAGCGCCTCGGCGCTGGCCGGATCCATGCCGACCACGCCAGTTCGGGCTGTGGTGTCGATGACGGCGTTGATGAAGGTGGCCAACTGTCGGGTCCGTGTGACACCGGCCACCTCGCGAACCACCTCCGGGACCTCGTAGAGCGTGACGATCCCCGCCGACACGGCATCCTCCAGGTCGTGCGCGCAGTAGGCGATCCGGTCCGCCCAGGAGACGATCTCGCCCTCAAGGGTGGCTGGTGCAGGACGCGACCACGAATGGTTGCGGATGCCGTCCAACGTCTCGACGGTGAGGTTGAGG
>DATITN010000248.1:0-8691 GCA_035467795.1 Arachnia sp.
CGCGACGTGTACTCGGAGGAGGTGATGGCGTCCCAGACCTTCTGCGCCGGGGCGTTGATGTAGATGCTGTAGATGACGGTGTTGTTCATGGTTCAGCCTTTCGGAGGGTCGTTCTCGACGACGTGTTTGAGCTGCAGCAGCACAGACGCGATGCCCGCCCTTTCGGTGTACTTGCCGATCCACCGTTCGTGGATCAGTTGGATCGGGACCGGGTTGAGGTGATGGAGCTTCTCCCGGCCTTGCCTTCGCGTGGTGACGACGCCGGCCTCCTCCAGGATGCGGAGGTGCTTGGCGACGCCGAACCGGGTCATCTCCGCCCGGGTCTGGACGAGGTCCGTCAACTCCGCGAGCGAGCGGCCGTCCCGCTCGAAGAGTGCGTCCATCAGCAGCCGGCGGATGGGATCCGCCAGCGCCTTGAACACGAGGTCGTCGTCCATACCCCGACAATATGTGACCAATAGGTCACCTGTAAAGCCCCGGGTTGGCCTCGGTCATGGAACCTGACACGCTTGCGCCATGGAGTTCACGCACCTTGATGCCCGCGGCGAGGCCCGCATGGTCGACGTCACAGCCAAGCAGCCCACGGTGCGCTCGGCCACCGCCGTCGCCTCCGTCCGCTGCTCGGCTGAGGTTGTCGAGGCGCTGCGCACGGGAACCGTGCCCAAGGGTGATGTGCTGGCCGTCGCCCGGGTCGCGGGGATCGCGGCGACGAAGAGGGTCCCGGATCTGCTGCCGCTGGCGCACGTGATCGGCGTGCACGGCGCCGTCGTCGACCTTTCGATCGTTGACGATGGGGTCGCGATCGAAGCCACGGTCCGGACCGCGGACCGGACCGGCGTCGAGATGGAGGCGCTGACGGCGGTGACTGTCGCGGCGTTGGCGGTGGTGGACATGGTCAAGGGCGTGGACCGCTCGGCCGAGATCGTATCGGCGCGGATCACCGCGAAGAGCGGCGGACGCTCGGGCGACTGGACCCGCCCAGCCGATTCCTGATTACTGGCTGGAGGGCCGATTGAGGTCGTGATCTGCGCCGTCGAGCTGGTCGACGATGTGGATGAGCAGCGGGGCCAGCACTGAGAGTGCGTCTCGGGCCCCACCCCGGGAGCCGGGGGCGTTGTAGACGAACGCGCGGTTCTCGTCGTGGTCGATCACGCCGGCCAGGCCCCGGGAGAGCCACGACAGCGGAGTGTTCGCCGCCCCCAGGCTCCGGACAGCCTCCGCGACCCCCGGCACCTCGTAGGTGAGCAGAGACCGGGTCGCCTCGACGGTGACATCCCGCGGGCCCACTCCCGTCCCGCCCGTGGTGATGACCACGCGGGCGCCGTCGGCCACCGCGAGCCGGATCTCTGTGGCGATCACCTCGGCCTCGTCCGGCACGATGACCGGCTCGGTCACCTCGAATCCCAGCTGGGTCAGCGCGCGACGGATGATCGGGCCAGAACGATCCTCGTAGACGTTGCCGGAAGCGCGATCTGAGCAGGTGATGACGGCGGCTCTGTGACTCATGGCCCCAGCCTATTCCGGCGCGGCGGCCGCCATGGCTCGACAGGCAGATCCGCAAGCGCGGAGTGTTAAGGTGAAACATGACGCAGATGCGGATCTCGACGGCGGCAAGTCTGCTGGGGGTGAGCGACGACACCCTCCGTCGCTGGGTGGATGCAGGCCGCCTGCCGTCAAGCGCCGACGAGCAGGGGAGGCGAGTGGTCGACGGGGCGGCGCTGGCCGCACTCGCGCAGGAGCTCGCCGACGGCGGGCTGGACGACCTGGACAGGGGAGCCGGAACACGATCGGCGCGCAACCACCTCACCGGGATCGTGACGAAGGTGACCTCTGATCTGGTGATGAGCCAAGTGGAACTGCAGTGCGGCCGCTACCGCATCGTCAGCCTGATCTCCACCGAGGCGGTGCGGGAGCTCGGGCTCGAGGTCGGCTCGGTGGCCACCGCGGTCATCAAGGCGACGAACGTGTCGATCGAGGGGCCCAGGCCGTGAGCAGGTGCGTTGCACTGCTCGCCGCGGCATTGGCGCTCGTGGGCTGCGGGCAACCTTCCTCGGCGGGCCCGGTCGTGTTCGCGGCGTCCTCTCTGAGTGAGGTGCTGCAGGACGTGGGCACGGAGGCCACCTTCAGCTTCGACGGCTCGTCCGGGCTGCTCGACCAACTGGCCGGTGGAGCCCCGGCCGACGTGTTCGCCTCGGCCGACCGCGCGGTGATGCAGCGCGCCGTGGACGCGGGTCTCGTCGTCGACGATCCGGTGATGTTCGCCACCAACCGCCTGGTGATCGCCGTGCCGCGAGGCAATCCGGCCGGGGTGACGGGCTTCGATGAGTCGTTGAACCGCGGGAAGCTCGTGACGTGCGCGGTGGAGGTGCCGTGCGGGGCCGCCGCACGCAGGTTGGCCGATGCGGCCGGGCTGGAGCTCCGCCCCGTCTCCGAGGAGAGCGGGGTGGCCGACGTCCTCGGCAAGGTCGCCTCCGGGGAGGCCGACGCAGGCCTCGTCTACGCCACTGACGCCGTGGCCTCGACCGCCGTGGAGAGCATCGAGATCACCGGCGCCGGCGACGAGCCGAACACCTACTGGGTGGCGGTGGTGGCCGACGCGCCCCACCCCGACGCGGCTGGGCGCTTCATCGACGATCTGACCGGGCCCTGGCAGGAAGACCTGCGCGCGGCCGGTTTCGGGCCGCCGCAGTGACCGCCGCAGCACTCCCGCGCTGGGCGTGGGCGCCCTTCGCCGCCGCGATGGCGGTTCTCGTCCTGCCCCTGCTCGGACTGCTGGTCCGGGTTCCCTGGGGGCGGTTGGGTGAGCTCCTGGGCTCCGAGCGGGCCCGTGACGCGCTGGCGCTCAGCCTCGGCACCTGCCTGGCCAGCACCGTCGTGGTGCTCATCCTCGGCGTCCCGACGGCGCTCGTGTTGGCGCGATCGCGTGGCCGGTGGGTGGGCGTGGCGCGGACCGTCGTGGCGGTGCCGATGGTGCTGCCGCCAGTCGTCGCGGGGCTGGCGCTGCTCGCCACCCTCGGACGGCGCGGCCTCATCGGCGCGCCGCTGGCCGTGCTCGGGATCGAGATCGGCTTCACGACCGCCGCCGTGGTCGTCGCGCAGACGTTCGTGGCGCTTCCGTACCTGGTGGTCTCGCTCGAGGGGGCCCTGCGCTCCGCGGGCACCGACTACGAGCGGGCCGCCGCACGGCTCGGCGCGCGCCCCACGCACGTGTTCGCGCAGGTCACAGTGCCGTTGGCCGCCCCCGCGATCCTCTCCGGCACCGCGCTCGCATTCGCCCGTGCGCTCGGCGAGTTCGGCGCAACCCTGACGTTCGCCGGGTCCCTGCAGGGCGTGACCCGCACGCTGCCGCTGGAGATCTACCTGCTGCGGGAGTCCGACGCCGAGCTGGCGCTGGCGTTGGCGCTGGTGCTGCTGGGGGTCGCGGCGGTCGTCGTGTTCGTGGCGATGCGGATGGGGCGCTCCGATGCCTGAGGCCATCTTTGTCGGCGCGGCGGTGGCGGACCGTGGCCTGGACCTCGAGGTGGGCGTCCCCGAGGGCGCGACTGTCGCGGTGGTGGGCCCCAACGGCGCAGGCAAGTCCAGCCTGGTGCAGCTGCTTTCCGGCGACCTGCGGCCCACCACCGGCCGCGTGAGCGTCCACGGACTGGAGCTGTCGGGGCCGGAGGGGCACGTTGCCCCGTACCAGCGGCGCTTCGGCTACGTCGAGCAGCGCTCCCTGCTGTTTCCCCACCTCGACGTCCTCGACAATGTCGCCTTCGGGCTGCGCGCCCGCGGTGTGTCCCGGGGGGCCGCACGGAGCCGGGCCGCCCACGAGCTGGCCGCCGTCGGATGCGCGGACCTGGGGCGGCGTCGCCCGAGGTCCCTCTCCGGCGGGCAGGCGCAACGGGTTTCACTCGCCCGCTCCCTGGCCATCGACCCGGAGGTGATGCTGCTGGACGAGCCGCTGGCCGCCCTCGACGCCACCGTGGCGCCGGAGGTCCGTGCGCTCCTCAGGCAGCGCCTCCGCGGGATCACCACCGTCCTGGTCACCCACGACTTCCTCGACGTGGTGACCCTCGCGGACCGGGTGGTGGAGCTGAGAAACGGCCGCGTCGTCGCGGAGGGGGGCGTCGACGATGTGTGCCAGCGCCCCACGAGCGCCTTCCTGGCCGGCTTCGTCGGGGTCAACCTGCTGCACGGCGAGGCCACGGGCGACGGCGGGGTCCGGCTGGACGAGGCGACCATGGTGGCGGGCATCTCCGCGGACCTTCTGCCGCCGGGGCCGGCCCGCGCCGTGTTCGCGCCCACCGCGGTCAGCGTGTTCCGTGAGGCCCCTCACGGGAGCCCGCGCAACGAACTGCCGGCGCTGGTGGTGGCAGTCGAGGACAGGTGGCCCGTGCAGCGGGTGACCCTGGACGTGGTGGGGCAGCGGGTCGCCGCTGACCTCACGCCCGCGGCGGTCCGGGACCTGGGTTTGGCGCCCGGTGATCGGGTGGTGGCGGTGATCAAGGCCACCCTGGTGTCGCTGTACCCGTCGTCGGTCTGAGCCGCGGGCCGGGGTGGGCGAAGGCGGCCAGCCGCGGCGCCAGCAGGTAGAGTCAGCCGCGTGCTCGGCTACGACGGTCCCAAGGAAGAATGCGGCGTGTTCGGTGTCTGGGCGCCCGAGGAGGACGTCGCCCAGCTGACCTTTTTCGGCCTCTTCGCGCTGCAGCACCGCGGCCAGGAGTCCGCCGGCATCGCGGTGAGCAACCTTCAGCGCATCATGGTCTACAAGGACATGGGCCTGGTCAGCCAGGTGTTCAACGAGGCGACGCTGAAGTCGCTTCCCGGACGCCTCGCCATCGGTCACACCCGCTATTCGACGACGGGGGCCAGCGTGTGGCACAACGCGCAGCCCACCTTCCGCGCCACGCATGCCGGTGGCCTGGCCCTGGCACACAACGGCAACCTCACCAACACCCACGAGCTCGAGGCGTGGTTGGCGGAGCTCGACCCCACCGAGCGGGTGCCGGAGAAGAAGACCATGGACTCCACCAACGACACGTCGTTGGTGACGGCCCTCATGGCCAGCTTTGGCGATGAGCCCATCGAGAAGGTGGCGTTGAAGGTCCTGCCGCGTCTGAAGGGCGCCTTCTGCCTGACCTTCATGACCGAACGCACGATCTTCGCGGCCCGAGACCCGCAGGGCATCAGGCCCTTGGTCCTCGGGCGCCTGTCCAACGGCTGGGTGGTCGCCTCCGAGACGGCGGCGCTGGACATCGTGGGCGCCAGCTTCGTGCGTGAGGTGGAGCCCGGCGAGTTCCTCGCCATCGACGAGCGCGGGCTGCGGTCCGTGCGTTTCGCCGAGGCCAAGCCGAAGGGCTGCATCTTCGAGTACGTCTACCTGGCCCGCCCGGACACCACCATCGCCGGGCGCGGCGTGCACACGGTCCGGGTCCGGATCGGCCGGAAGCTGGCGGAGGAGTTCCCCGTCGACGCTGACCTGGTGATCCCTGTTCCGGAGTCGGGCACGCCGTCGGCCATCGGCTACGCGGCGGCCTCGGGCATTCCGTACGGGCAGGGCCTGGTCAAGAACGCCTATGTGGGGCGCACGTTTATCCAACCCAGCCAGACCATCCGCCAGCTTGGCATCCGGCTGAAGCTCAACCCGCTGCGCGAGGTGATCGAGGGCAAGCGCCTCGTCGTCGTCGACGACTCCATCGTGAGGGGCAACACCCAGCGCGCCCTTGTGCGGATGCTGCGCGAGGCCGGCGCCCGTGAGGTCCACGTGCGCATCTCGTCGCCGCCTGTGAAATGGCCCTGCTTCTACGGCATCGACTTCGCCTCCCGGGCCGAGCTGATCGCGCCGGGCCTGACGGTGGAAGAGATCCGCCGCTCGCTCGGCGCCGACTCCCTGGGCTACATCTCGCTTGAAGGCCTCACGGAGGCCACCCACGTGCCCGCCGACAACCTGTGCCGTGCCTGCTTCGACGGGAACTACCCCGTCGCGATCCCGCCTGCCCAGGCCGAGCTGCTGAGACTCGAGGAGAGATAGTGGACAAGAGTGCCTACGCCGCCGCCGGCGTCGACATCGAGGCGGGGGACCGCGCCGTCGAACTGATGAAGGCCCACGTGGGCCGCACCCGTCGGCCCGAGGTCTTGGGCGGTCTCGGCGGATTCGCAGGGTTCTTCGACGCCTCGGCCCTGAAGGGGTACCAGCATCCGGTGCTGGCCACCTCCACCGACGGCGTGGGCACCAAGGTGGCCATCGCCCAGGCCCTGGACAAGCACGACACCATCGGCTTCGACCTCCTCGGCATGCTCGTCGACGACCTGGTTGTCTGTGGCGCCGAGCCGCTGTTCGTCACCGACTACATCGCCTGCGGCAAGGTGGTCCCGGAGCGCATCGCGGCCATCGTCAGCGGGATCGCGGACGCGTGTGTCGCGGCGGGCTGCTCCCTCATCGGAGGGGAGACGGCAGAGCATCCCGGCCTCCTCGAGCCGCACGAGTACGACATCGCCGGCGCGACGACGGGGGTGGTGGAGCGCTCGAAGATCCTCGGCCCCGAGCGGGTGCGCACCGGCGACGCGGTCATTGCCATGGCCTCGTCCGGGTTGCACTCCAACGGCTACTCTCTGGTCCGCCACATCCTGCTGAACCAGGCAGGCTGGGACCTCGGGCGCCACGTCGACGAGCTGGGCCGCACCCTCGGGGAGGAGCTCCTGGAGCCCACGAAGATCTACGCGCTCGACGTGCTGGACCTCATCAGCACCGTCGAGGTGCATGCCATGAGCCACATCACCGGCGGCGGGCTGGCCAACAACCTGGCCCGCGTCATCCCCAACGACATGGCCGCGGTGCTGCAGCGCTCCAGCTGGACCCCGCCGGCGATCTTCCAGCTGGTGCAGAGCGTGGGCGGCCTCAAGCAGGCCGATGTCGACGCCACCCTCAACATGGGCGTGGGCATGGTGGCCATCCTGCCTCAGCATGAGGTCGACGCGGCCCTGGCGGCGCTCGCCGCACGCGGTGTCCACGCGTGGGTGCTGGGCGAGATCCAGGCCTCCGAGGGTCCCGGCGAGGCGTTCCTCCTGTAGCGGTACTTCGGAGCCCCACCGTCGTCGACTCGGCGAGGGCTCGCTAGGGTGCCAGCCATGGGCACCATCGCAGAGACGCTCGCCAGCGTCATCCCTATCGTCCTGCTGATCGCGCTCGGCATCCTCCTGCGCCGCCTTCGAGTGCTCGACGACGCCTTGGTCGAGGGCCTGAAGCGCCTCGTCGTCAGCGTGGTGCTCCCGGCGGTGCTGTTCACCGCATTCCTTTCGGTGGAGTTCCGGCCCGAGTACCTGGCGCTCATCGGGATCATCCCCGCCGCCTGCGTCCTGCTGCTCGGCGTGGGTGCCCTGGCGCGGCGCGCGCTGGGGGCACCGCCCGTGGCCACCTTCCTGTTCACCGGGTTCGAGTTCGGGATGGTGGGCCTGGCGTTGTACGCGGCGGCCTACGGCCTGAGCAACGTGCCGACGGCGGCGATCGTCGGATTGGGGCACGAGTTCTTCATCTGGTTCATCTTCGTGACGCTCCTGAAGCGTCAGAGCGACGGGGCGGTGTCGCTGATCGAGACCCTCTCCTCGTTCGTGAAGTCGCCGGTCATCCTCGCGATCTTCGCCGGGCTGGTGCTCAACGCGCTCGGCGTGGCCGAACCGCTCGCGGGGAACCCCTTCTCGGCCGGGGTGCTCGGCGCGCTCGGCTACCTCGCCGCCGTGATCGTGCCCGTCATCCTGCTCATCGTGGGCTACGGGACCAGGCTGAGCCGCGCCGGAGTCCGGGAGGCGGCCCCGCTGGTGGCCGTCCGCTTCGTGGCGTGCCTGATCCTGGCGCTGGTCCTCTCCGAACTCGTCGTGGGTCGGTGGCTCGGCCTTGACCAGTTCGCCCGGGCGGCGGTCTTCATGCTGTTCATCCTTCCGCCGCCGTTCATCGTCCCGATCTTCCTGCCCGCCCACAGGCGTGACGAGGTCGCCTACTCCAACAACGTGTTGAGCCTGTACACGGTCATCAGCGTGGTGACGTTCGTCGCCTACGTGTTCGCCACCGTCGGCTGAGGCCTGTTTCGAAGGGTCGTGACGCGACTCGCCCGATCAACCCTGGCTTCCGGTGCCAACCCTGGCTTCCGGTGCGGGGAGCCGTGACCCGATGCCCGGGCGGCCGCTGTCCACGGTCTGTGCGTCCTGCGGGTCTGTGGGTGGTCGCGTGGTGAGGCCGCCCGGGCCTCGTCTCTCGCCTCCCCGCACTGGCTTCCCCGACGGCGTGGCCGGGTTCGGGGTGAGTGCCGGCAGGGCGGCCTTGGCAACAGTCCGCTGAGGCGGGAGGCCAGCCAGGTGATCGTCGGGTTGGGCACCGCTGCGCAGTGCCGCCCTGCCGTCCCCCACCCACGCGTAAAGGTCCAGCTGTCGACGCTGCTGCGGCTCTCGCGGTGCGGGTTCGTGACCCCAGAGCGTCTTGAGACCCTGCATCACCTGCCGGGCGCACAGAAGACCCAAACCTGGCCTTTCTGTCCGGTGGATCTGGTCGCGACTACCACACCAGATCCACCGAACAGGTGGCCGGCTTCAGACTCCGGGGCCTTCGTGCGCCGAGCGGCGTGAGGCCGTCGGGCAATTGGGTTCACGGCTCAGGGTGGTTTCGACGCGGGCTGCGCCGCTCCGCGGCTTTGCCCGGCTCAACCCGCGGGTCGCCAC
>DATITN010000249.1:0-4086 GCA_035467795.1 Arachnia sp.
CTTCCATGTGGCCACTCTAGCCAGAGCTGCCAAGCTCATGGTTCCAGGCGCACCAGGATGACCGTCACATTGTCCTTGCCGCCCTGACGGTTGGCCCATAGCGCGAGTTGCTCAGCCAAGGCCCCCGCCCCTTCGGTCCACGAAAGCCCGGCCACCAGCTGCGCCATCGCCTCGGGTGAACTGGCGTAGTTCCACAGCCCGTCGGTGCACAGGAGCAGCCATCCCCCGCAGGTGGGGCGCAGCGTCACCACCGACGGGGTCACGTCGGAGGCCTGGCGCCCCAGCCACTTGGTGATGGCATGGGCCTGGATGGACTGCTCCGCCTCCTCGCGGGTCATCCCGAGCAGTATCCGGGCCTGCGCCAGGGAGTCGTCCGTCGACAGTTGTCGCGCCACAGCGTCGTCGCCCAGCCAGTAGGCGCGGGAGTCCCCGACGTTGGCGACGGTGATCAGCCCGTCCTCGACGGTGGCGGCGATCAGGGTGCACGCCGAGGGATCGTCGTGCGCCGCCACCACCGCGCGGTTGGCCTCCGCGAACGCCTCGACGAAGGCGCCCTCCTCGCTGATGCCCGAAGCACGCCTCCTGATCAGGACCTCCACCGCGGTGTCAGCGGCGACGAGCGAGGCCAACTCTGAGCCCCGTGCGGTGCTCACGCCGTCGGCGACCGCCAGCACCGCTTCGGGGCTGGGATCTGAACGCACGGCCATGGACATGGCGTCCTGGTTGCTGTGATGCCTGAGCCCTGTGTCGCTGCACCCGCCCACCCACGGGGCCGGCTCGCGCACATAGTGGGCTCGGGAGGAGGGGTTCGGCTCAGACTTCATGCGTCCTCCGTCCGGTGCGGGTGGTGGCCCCATCCTGTCAGAACTCGGGGGGCGGCAGCACGGGCGAGTCCGCAGTCGGGAGGGTGCCCGCCCAGAGATCGCCGTGGGCGGCGACCCGTTCGAGCATCTGCGCCGGCGTGACCCGGACCGGGGCGTCAGGGCTGAGGGCGGCGACCTCCTCCCAGGTGAGCGGAGTGGCGACCGACGGCGAGTCCAGCCCGCGCACCGAATAGGCGGTGACGGTGTTGCGGGCGGCCAGGTTCTGCCCGTAGTCAACGAAGATGAGGTCCGCCCGCGCCTGTTTGTTCATGACCGCGACGAACTGCCGGGGGTACCGCTGTGCGAGGTGCTGGGCGAGCGCCATCGCGAAGGCGTGGACTTCCGAGGCGGGTGTGGGCTGGATCGGCACGCTCAGCTGGAGCCCCTTGTTGCCGGAGCTCTTCGCGGAGGCCTCGAGGCCCAGCTGCGCGAGCACGGTGGCGGCGAGGATCGCCCCCCTGGCCGAGTCGGCGGGGGTGATGCCCGGGCCTGGGTCAAGGTCGACGATGAGCGTGGTGGAGCGCGGCTCATCCGGGCCGCTGAGCAGGAGTCCATCGGGTGAACCGGTGGCGTCACGGACCCGCCACTGGGGCGTGTGGAGCTCGACGGCGGCGAGGTTGGCCAACCAGGCCAGGTCGGCGCGCCGGGTGGCGGTGACATAGGTGACGGTGCCTGCAGAGGTGGCCACGTTGACCGACGAGACCCAGGCGGGGGCACCCGGCGGCACGTTCTTCTCGTAGAACGACTCGCCTGAGGTCCCGTTGGGGAACCGGACCCGGGTGAGGGCGCGCTCGCGGAGGTGGGGCAGCATCGTGTCGGCGATCTCCACGTAGTAGGCGATCAGCTCTCCCTTGGTGAACCCGGAGCGGAACAGCGGCTTGTCCAGGTTGCTCAACGCGAGTGGAAGCCCGTCGATCTCGGTTGCTATGCGCTCACTCATGGCCCCTCCCCTCCGCTCGATGCCAAGCCTGCCACGAGGCGGTGTGGAAATGTCGGGGGTTGCTGGTTGCATAGGACCCATGCAGTTTCGGGTCCTTCCGCCACCTCGCGTCGAGGCACACATCCTCACCGGAGAGCAATCGTCGGCCACGGAGCCGGGTCGCGGGGTCACGGTCGTGGTCGGGGGACCAGGCACCGGAAAGACCACGGTCCTTGCCGCGGCCGCGGCGCGGCGCGTCCGTGAGGGGGGCAGCCTCGAGCGGCTTGTCGTGCTCTCGCACTCGCGCTCGGCCGCGCAGCAGCTGCGCAGGGAGATCAGCCGCCAGCTCAGCGCGGCTCAGGTGAATCCGCAGGTCACCACGATCCACGGCCTCGCACTGGGCCTCCTGCGGCGCTATTGGCCACACGAGGATGCCCCCTGGCGTCTCCTCCGTGCGCCGGAACAGGAGCAGCGGATCCGCGAGCTGATCCCTGGCATGAGCCCGGGCGCGTGGCCCGAGGCGGTCAGGGCGGCGCTGGGCACCAGGGCCTTCGCCCGTCAGCTGCGCGACGTCCTGGCCAGGGCCAGGCAGCTGTCTCTGGACCCTGAACGCCTGGCCGGGCTAGCCGTCGCCGCCGGGGATGAGACGTTCGCCGCGGCGGCACGATTCATGGAGGACTACCTCACGGTGGGGGACTTCTCCGGCACCCTGGACTACACCGAACTCGTCTACCGCACCCGCCTGCTGCTCACCGAGCCGGGTGTCGCGGCGGGCGTCGGGGCGTCGTTCGACGCGGTCCTCATCGATGACGTTCAAGAGGCGGACCCGGCCCAGGTGGGCCTGCTGACCGACCTCGCGGGGCTGGGGCTTCCCCTGCTGGCGGTGGGGGACCCCCGGCAACGGATCGGCGGCTACCGGGGTGCCAGCCCCACCGCACTGGCGGACGTGGCGGCGCTTCCGGGCGCGCGGCTGCTGACGCTCGGGCAGGGCCATCGGGCCACGGCCCGGGTTGCCGGGGCGCTGGAGGCGCTCAGCGTCCGGATCGGTCCTCGGCTCGCGCCGCCGTCGCCCACACCGGTGGCCGGCGTGGGAGAGGCCCGCGCCCGGGTCTTCGATGACGAGTCGGCGGAGCTGGCCCATGTCGCGGCGGAGCTGCGCCAGTGCGTTGCGGTTGATGGGCTGGCCTGGTCGGACCTCGCCGTGGTGACCCGGGCGGGGCGCACGCAGCTGAGCGCCGTCGCCAGAGAGCTGCTGCGGCTCGGGGTACCGGTGGACGTCTCGGGAGACGAGATCGCGCTGTCCGAGCAGCCCGCCGTCTCCACCCTGCTGCTCGCGCTGACGGTTGCGGCGAGGACCTCAGGGCCCGAGGCGGATGAGGCCCGGCTGCTGGTCTCGTCTCCCATGTGCGGCCTCGACGGCGTGGCGCAGCGTCGGCTGGGACGCGAGCTCCTCTCCAGGCACCGCCACCTCGGCCACTCTCAGGCCCTGCTGGCGAAGAGCCTCGCTGACCCCGTGCTCCTGGAGGGGCTGGAGTCCACCGAAGCCGAAGCGCTGCGTGCGCTCGGCGCCCTGCTGGCGGAGGCGTCGGCGAGGATGGCAGGCGGCGCGGAGGTCCAGGAGACGCTCTGGCACCTGTGGGACGGCACCCGGTGGGCGGAGCGGCTGCGCGAACAAGCCCTACGGGGCTCGCGGCGGGCCAACGCGGATCTCGACGCCATCGTGGAGCTGTTCGACCTCGCCACGAGGCAGGAGGACCTGCGCGGCGCAGCCGGCGCGCAGACGTTCCTGGGTGAGATCTCGGGCCAGGAGATCCCGGCGGACACCGGACGTGAGCTGACCGCGGCGGGCCGTGGCGTGCGCGTCGTCACCGCCCACCGCACCCGGGGCCTGGGTTGGGAGCGGGTGTGGGTGGTCGGCGTGCAGGAGGGCCTCTGGCCGAGGCTGACCAGGGCCGGTCTCCTGCTCGATTCAGAGCGGCTCGGCCCCGAGGAGCTGGCACCCCCCGGAGCGGTGCCGCAGCTCGGCAACGAGCGCCAGCTGTTCTACGTCGCCTGTAGCCGCGCCCGCTCCGCGCTCCACGTCAGCGGCGTGCAGGGAGTCGACGGCGAGGGTGGCCGGCCGTCAAGGTTCCTGGCCGAGCTGGGGTTCGAGGTGGAGAGGATCCACGGCAGACCGGACAAGCTGCTCTCGGCCGCCGCCCTCGTGGGCGACCTTCGTCGTGCGGCGGCGGACGATTCGTCCTCGCCCGGCCTGCGCCGGGCCGCCGCACTCAGGCTGGCGGACCTGGCATCGGTAGCCGCCCA
>DATITN010000250.1:0-6438 GCA_035467795.1 Arachnia sp.
CGGCGCTCCGCGCGCGCCCGGCTCACCCAGCGGTAGGGTGCGGCGCTCCGCGCGCCAGCACCGCGCCTCACATCTGGCTCGGCCCAGGCCCGCTGGTTGAGCCGCGCCAAGCCGCGAAGCGGCGCAACGCGCGTCGAAACCCCTGGCGCCTGGTGCGGGATCCCAGCTGCAGGAACGCGGGCGCGTCCTCGAACCGGGCTCGTTACACGTACCGCATCGTCGTCATCATCCCGACCTCGGCGTGGTAGATGTTGTGGCAGTGGAGCATCCACTCGCCGGGGTTGTCGGTGATCAGGTCCGCCTCGATGGTCTGCATCGGCGCCACCAGCACCGTGTCCTTCCGCAGTCCGCCGCTGGCCGGGAGCCCCCATGTGTGCCCGTGGATGTGCATGGGGTGGGTCATCATCGTCATGTTGGTCATCGTCATCCGCACCCGGCGGTCGGCGGACACCTCGAACGGCTCGTGGTCGCCGAACTTGCGCCCGTTGATGCCCCATCCATACGGGTCCATCTGTCCGTTGAGCTCCACGTCGAACGTCGTGTCGACGTCGCCGTCGGGCAGCCGCGACCCCTCCGCCGCTCGAAGCT
Organism: Arachnia sp.; assembly: GCA_035467795.1. Lineage (GTDB taxonomy): Bacteria > Actinomycetota > Actinomycetes > Propionibacteriales > Propionibacteriaceae > Arachnia. Next base: position 589 of record DATITN010000250.1, read on the forward strand.
CCGTCCCCAATAGCGCGTCGCCGTCGAGCTCACTCACGGGTGTGGTTGCGGTGGGTGCGGAACCCGAAGCGGTCCGCACGACGGCGAGCGCCAGGCCCTGCTTACCCTCCGGCCTCGCGACCAGCGGGAACACCCCGTCGTCGAGGGTGACGAGCACGTCGTAGCGCTCACCCATGGCGAGATACAGGGCCTGCGTCTCTCGGGGCTCGACGGCGTAGCCGTCGCTGTGCGTCACGGTCAGCGTGTGCCCGCCCAGCGCCAGCTTGAAGATTGTGTCGGACCCGGCGTTGATGATCCGCAGTCGAATCCGCTGCCCAGGCTTGCCGTCGAAGGTGACCGGCGCCTCGGGGATGCGTCCGTTGATGAGGAAGTGGGGGTATTCGATGTCGCCCGCGTCGCCGAGCGGCGAGCCGCGGCCGGGCATGTCGCCCATGTCGTGGCCGCCCATCCCCATCCCTCGCGACACTGAGCCGTTCTCGGCCTTGAGTTCCTCGAAGATGTCGTCGGGACTGCGGCCCACGCCGTCGGTCCAGTCGTCGAGGACCACCACCCACTCGTCGTCATAGCCGCCAGGCTCGGCCGGGTCGTCGATGATGAGCGGAGCGTAGAGCGCGCGATCCAGCTGCACGCCGGAGTGCGGGTGGAAGAAGTAGGTGCCGGGGTCTGGCGCGACGAACTCGTAGACGAATCGCGCACCAGGCTCGATCGGGTGCTGGCTCACGCCGGGCACGCCGTCGGCCGCGTGGTGGAGCCGGATCCCGTGCCAGTGGACCGTGGTGGAGGCTGGCAGCTCGTTGTCCACGCTCACCCGGAACAGGTCTCCGGCGGTGCCACGCAGGATAGTGGCGCCCGCGTCGTCGTAGCCCCAGGTCTTGGCCGTGACGCCACCGAGGTCGAGCGTGACTGGACGCGGACGCAGCGCCGCCTCGACGGTGGCGCGCCCGGGCGCGGGGGTGAGGGCCGGCGTCGGGTAGACCAACGGGGTGCCGCCGTGCCCCGACGGCGCGCTGGGTGTGGGTCCGGTGCACGCGGACAGCACCCCCGCGCCGGCGATACCCATGCCGCCGAGCAGGAGGTGTCGTCGGTTCATGGGGTTCATACATCGAGCATGCCGCGCCGGGTCTCCGAAACCCAGAGCGCGACGATGAAGTTCTGGTCAAGGATCGCGCTGACCTACTCCGCCCGCAGTACCCAACTCAGCCTGCGCCCGGACGACGCGCCTGCGCCTGCCTCGCACCTAAGGTGACGGCTATGGTCCAACGTCGCGCCCTCACGCTGCCCGTGGAGCTCTCCATCGTGGGGGCCGCCGCGGTGGTGGCCCTCGTCGCGGGCCCCTTTGTCGCGGCGAGCCCGCCGCACGGCGGCGCGCCGTACGCCTACGGGTGGCTGGACGTCGTCCTCACCTTGGTGGCCGCCACCGCGGTGGTGGGCCGCCGGTGGCACCTTGCCCCGGCCTTCTGGGTCTCTGTCGCGGCGTCCGCGATCGCGCAGGCCAGCGGTCATCCGTTGAATCTGGCACCGTTCGCCCCCGCCGCGTTGGCGTTCTCGCTCGCCCTGCACCGGGAGCGCCGCACGGTGATGGTCTCGGCGGCCGGCGCCACCGTCGTGCTGCTCGGCGCCAGCCTGGCGGGCGCGCTCTGGGGGGCGCCGTGGTGGGGGAAGCCGGGCGAGGGTTTCCTCTGGCTCTGGATCGGGACGGCGATCGGGTTGGCGGCGCGGAGCCAGCGGCTGATGGTGGAGGCCCTCGAGCAGCGGGCCGAGCGGGCGGAGGCTGCCAACGACGAGTTGGCGCTGCGCCTCGTCGCGGAGGACAGAGTCCGCATCGCGCGCGAGCTGCACGACGTGATGGCCCACCACGTGAGCGTCATCAACGTCCAGGCGGGCGTCGCCGGGCACCTCCTGCGCAGCGACCCTGCCACCGCCGAGACGTCGATCGGCCACATCCGGGCGGCCGCGTCCACCGTCCTCGACGAGCTGCAGGGCATCCTCGGCGTCCTGCGACAGGATGAGAGCCTGGTCCCCTCCGTCGCGGCTCCGGCCCCCACAGACCTGGCCGACACATTCGACGCGGCCCGCACGCTCGGCGTCCCCCTGACCGTCACCGGACCCACCGGCCTCGACGGGGTGGCCCCCCTGGCCGCCCACGCCGCGCATCGCCTGGTGCAGGAGGCGCTCACCAACGCACGCAAGCACGCCCCGGGCTCTCCAGTGAGCGTGGTCATCCGTCGCGGGGACACGCTGAGCATCGAGATCAGCAATCCGGTGCCCCCTGGGGAGCGGCAACAGGGACCGTCGAGCGGCTTCGGCCTGATGGGGATGCGCGAGCGCGTGCTGGCCGCCGGCGGAACGCTCACCATCACCCACGACCCCGGCCTGTTCGTCGTGACCGCCGAGCTGCCCGTCCTGAGGGAGGACTCATGACCATCCGGGTAGTGCTGGCCGACGACCAGGCCCTGGTCAGGAGCGGGTTCGCGGCGCTGATCAACTCGGACCCCCAGCTCGAGGTGGTGGGCCTGGCCGCCAACGGGGAGGAGGCGCTCCAGCTGGTGCGCGAGACCGCCGCCGACGTCGTCCTCATGGACGTTCGGATGCCGGTGCTGGACGGGCTGGAGGCCACACGCAGGATCTGTGCCGACGACGACCTGGCCGGGGTCCGTGTCCTCATCCTGACCACCTTCGAGCTGGACGAGTACGTCTTCGAGGCCCTCCGAGCCGGCGCCTCGGGGTTCCTCGGCAAGGGCGTCGAGCCCAAGCAGCTGCTGGAGGCCATCCGCATCGTCGCCGCGGGGGAACAGCTGCTGTCGCCGGCCGCGACGAAGGGGCTGATCGCCAGGTTCCTCGCTCAGCCCACCAGCGTCGCCCAGGCCACCGAGGCGGGCGGCCCGCTTCCCCTCCCGCTGCTCACGGACCGCGAGCGCGAACTGGTGGCCCTGGCCGCGGAGGGCCTCACCAACGACGACATCGCGGCCCGCCTGGTGCTCTCCCCGCTGACCGTGAAGACCCATCTCAACCGGGCCATGACCAAGCTGAACCTGCGTGACCGCGCCCAGCTTGTGGTCGCGGCCTACCAGTCGGGCCTGGTGCGGGTCGGCCACAGCTGATAGCTGAGCTACCGCGGGTGCAGTACCGCAAGAGCCCACTTCGGGACGATGCGTCAGGGGCGCCGGCTGCGGATGATTGAAGGTGCCGCCCCCTTCACGCGGGCGGCTTCATCAGGAGGATCAGTTGACCAGCCCCATCATCTCGGCCCGCGGTGTGCACAAGACCTACGGCCGCGGCCAGAGCAGCTTTGAGGCGCTCCGCGGCGTCACCCTCGACATCCAGCCGGGCGAGAGCATCGCGATCCTCGGCAAGAGCGGATCCGGCAAGTCCACCCTCATGCACACCCTCGCGCTACTGGACGCACCGACCTCGGGCAGCATCACGCTCGAAGGCGTCGACACCGGTGAACTGCGCGGACGGCGGCTCAACCGGACCCGCAACCAGACCTTCGGGTTCGTCTTCCAGCAGTTCTTCCTCACGCCGAGCGCGACGGTGCTCGACAACGTCACGCTGCCACTCAAGATCGCGGGGGTTCCGCGCAGCGAGCGTCGCAGGCGGGGCATGGAGGTGCTGGAGCAGCTCGAACTCGACGACAAGTACAAGAACAAGGCCAGCGACCTGTCCGGCGGCCAGAAGCAGCGGGTGGTCATCGCCCGCGCCCTGATCAACACGCCGCGGATCATCTTCGCCGACGAGCCCACCGGCAACCTCGATTCGGCCACCGGCGCCGTCGTGGAGAACATCCTGCTGGACCTCAACCGTCAGCACGGGATCACGCTCATCGTCGTCACCCACGACGACGACCTCGCGGGCCGCTGCGACCGGAGGCTACTCATCCGCGACGGGCTCCTCGTCGGCGACGACCAGAAGGTGGCGGCATGAAGACCCACGACCTCATCACGACGGCGTTCGCCAACGTGTTCCGCTCCAAGACCCGCACGATTCTCACGGTCCTGGCGATCTTCGTCGGGGCGTTCACGCTCACCCTCACCAGCGGGCTGGGCACCGGCATCAACCGCTACATCGACGACACGGTCACGGCGGTTGGCGCCTCCGACGTGCTCACCGTGACCCGCGCGGCCGAGGGCGACTCCGGCATGCGCGGCGCCTCGGGCCCCCGCGAGTACGACCCCGAGGCCATCAGCAGCGACCACCCCGGCCCTGGCGGTGGCGGTGTGGTCACGGCGCTCACGCAGGAGGACCTCGACGCGCTGGCAGGCATCGACGGCGTGCTGGACGTGCAGCCGACCAGATCGCTCAGCCCTGACTTCATCCAGGCCGGCGACGGCACTCCCTACGTCGTCAACGTGGGCAGCCTCGTGTCCGGCCAGGAGATCCAGCTGATCGCCGGCCAGGCTCCCGACGACAACGCCGACGAGGCGCAGCTGGTGCTGCCGGTGTCCTACGTCGAGCCGCTCGGCTTCGCCGATGAGTCCGCAGCGATCGGAGAGAGCGTGACGCTGCAGATCAGCGACGCGCTCCGCACCGCTCACGTGCTGGAGGCCACCGTCGTCGGGGTTGCCGAGGAGGGGCTCGCCTCCCCCACGGGCGCGAGCATCGTGCTCAACGACACCCTCAGTACGGCTCTCGAGGAGGCGCAGAACACGGGCCTCCCCGCCGATCAGGAGAACCGCTACGCGGAGGCATCCGTCTGGTACGACGCCGGGGCCACCGCGGACGAAACCGAGGCGCTCCAGGACCGGCTCGCGGACGCCGGCTTCTCCGCCGTCACGGTCTCCGACCAGCTGGGCACCTTCACCACCGTCATCGACGGCATCGTGCTCGTGCTCAACGCCTTCGCGGTCATCGCGCTCCTGGCCGCCAGCTTCGGGATCGTCAACACGCTGTACATGTCGGTGCAGGAAAGGACCCGCGAGATCGGCCTGATGAAGGCCATGGGCATGGGCAACGGGCGGGTGTTCGGGCTGTTCAGCCTGGAGGCCACCGTCATCGGCCTGCTCGGCAGCGTGCTGGGCGTGGGTGTGGCCATGGTGGCGGGTGGCGTCCTCAGCCGCGTGCTGTCGCGCACCCTCCTGGCGGATCTGCCGGGGCTGACGCTGATCGCGTTCGACGCTGGGGCGGTCGGGGCGGTCATCGCGCTGGTGGTCGCCATCGCCTTCCTCGCCGGGACGTTCCCGGCGGCGCGGGCCGCTCGGGCGGATCCGGTGAATTCGCTGCGCTACGCGTGATCCGGGGGTCGTTGCCCGACGCTGTGTGCCGGCGTCGGGCAGACTCGTTCGACTGAGGGCTTGCTTAATACCCCCTGGGGGTATATACCTAACACATGGAGCAGTCACAGCACCAGAACCATCACACCTCCCCCGACCCACACACGGGCCATCCGGACCACGGCGGCGTGGCGGTCGACGACAACCACGCCGGCCACGCCAACCACGGGCAGGCGATGCCTCGCGGCCACGCACACTCGGGATCCGACGACAAGCAGGTCCACTCCCACGGGGAGCACGCCGGACACTCGACGGCGATGTTCAAGAACCGCTTCTGGGTGTCTCTGGCTCTCACCGTCCCGGTGGTGTTCTTCAGCCCGATGATGGCGCACCTGCTCGGGTACCACCTGCCTGAGTTCCCCGGCTCCACATGGATCGCGCCGGTCCTCGGCACAGTGATCTTCGCCTACGGCGGGGTTCCGTTCCTCAAGGGCGGGTGGAAGGAACTCCGCACGCGGCAGCCGGGGATGATGCTGCTGATCTCGCTGGCCATCACCGTCGCGTTCGTGGCCTCCTGGGTCACCACGCTGGGGATCGGCGGCTTCGACCTGGACTTCTGGTGGGAGCTGGCGCTGCTGGT
>DATITN010000251.1:0-2457 GCA_035467795.1 Arachnia sp.
CGCCGTCGGTGAAGGCCTCCCAGTCGAATCCGGGGGAGGCCGCGACCATGTCGTCGTAGGCGGTCGGGTTGTACATGGCCCGGAGGTCGCGGCACCGCACCCGGTCCCAGTGGTGGGCGGCGATCGCGGTCTCCAGGTCCAGCACCGCCCGTGCCTGCATGGCGGCGTCGTCGAATCCGGGGAGTGCGAGCACCCGGGTCACGTGCGCCAGGTACTGCTCACGGATCTCGGCGTGCTCGTCCTGGCGGTAGTAGGCCTCGTCAGGTAGACCGAGGCCGCCCTGGGAGGTGAAGACGGCGTAGCGGGTGGGGTCACCGGGGTCCGACTCCTCGTAGAGGTGGACCAGCGGGCTGAGCCCGTGGCGCAGCGACCATCCGAGGTGCCTGGCCATGGCGGCGGGGGTGTCGATGGCGTCGATCGACGCGAACACGGGGGCAAGCGGGGCGGCCCCCAACGATTCGACGCGTTCGACGTCCATGAACGCCGAGTAGAGCGCCGCGACCTTCCCCTCGTCCGTGGTGACGTCCCCCTGGGGTAGCTCGCTGACGAGCGTCAGCACGTCCTTCTCCGCCTGCTCCACCAGGTCCACGAAGCCGCCGGCCGAGGACCGGTCCGGCGCGATGGGTGCGGTGCGCAGCCAGGTGCCGTTGACGTGGCGGAAGAGGTCTGTCTGGGGGCGGACGGCGTGGTCGAAGTGCTCGAAGGCGATGGCGGCAGTCATGCCCGCCAGCCTAGCGATGCCGGGAAACCACCCGCTCCCGACGCCTACAGCTCGTCGGCCTCCCACGTGTCGGTGCCCGCGATCACCGAGGCGAGCGCCGATCCGGTGTCCTCCGCGCGGACCGAGGCGATCTGCTCGCGTAGGAGGTCGTCGTAGCTGGGCCGGGGAACCCTGCGGAAGATCCCGATGGGTGCCTGCTTCAGGACGCCCGACTCGGTGAGCCGCGACAGTGAGAACGCCTGCGACGGATCGGCGCGCGTCTCGTCGTGGACCACGATCCGTGCGGGGTCCGCGGTGGCCGTGTCGGCGATCTTCAGGTCGCCGTCGGCGTCCCTGATCACGCACTGCTGGCCACCGGCGAAGACGATGGGCTCGCCGTGCCTGAGGGAGATCAGCGCGCCCTCGGGGCCCTTGAGGGTGGCGAAGGCGTCGTCGTTGAAGATGGGGCAGTTCTGGTAGATCTCCACCAGCGACGCGCCGCGGTGCTGCGTGGCCGCGGTCAGCACCTCCGTGAGGTGCGCCCTGTCCGAGTCGATGGTGCGGGCCACGAACGAGGCCTCGGCGCCCAGCGCCAACGAGATGGGGTTGAAGGGCGTGTCCAGGGACCCGTAGGGCGTGGACTTCGTCACCTTGCCCAGCTCGGAGGTGGGCGAGTACTGCCCCTTGGTGAGGCCGTAGATGCGGTTGTTGAACAGCATGATGGTGATGTTGACGTTGCGGCGCAGGGCGTGCACGAGGTGGTTGCCGCCGATCGACAGCGCGTCGCCGTCGCCGGTGACCACCCACACGTTGAGGTCCGGCCGGGTCACCGCGACACCGGTGGCGATGGCCGGCGCACGTCCGTGGATGGAGTGCATGCCGTAGGTGTCCACGTAGTAGGGGAACCTCGACGAGCAGCCGATGCCCGAGACGATGACGGTGTTCTCGCGCTTGATGCCCATCGTGGCCATCATCGACTGGAAGGTGGCCAGCACGGCGTAGTCGCCGCAGCCCGGGCACCAGCGCACCTCCTGGTCCGTGGTGTAGTCCTTCTTGCTCAGCGGCGAGAGGCTCAGCGGGACTCCGACGAGGCCGGTGGTCATCAGTTCTCCTCCTGGAGGGCGTCGATTTCAGCGATGAGGTCCACTTCGAGCTCGCTCAGCGAGATCGGCAGCCCCCGGACGCGGGAGTAGCTGGAGATCTCGACGAGGTAGCGGGCCTGCAGGACGGAGGCCAGCTGGCCGAGGTTCATCTCCGGGACGACCACCTTGTCGTAGGCGCGCAGCACCTCTCCGAGGTTGGCCGGCATGGGGTTGAGGTGGCGCAGGTGCGCCAGAGCGACATGGCGGCCGCTGAGCCGGACGCGCCGGGCGGCGGCGGTGATGGGTCCGTAGGTGGACCCCCAGCCGAGCACCAGGACGCGCGCCGTCCCGCTCGGGTCGTCGACGACGACGTCGGGGATGTCCGCGACGATGCCGTCGATCTTGGCCTGCCGCGTGCGGGTCATCAGTTCGTGGTTGTCCGGGTCATAGGACACGTTGCCGGTGCGGGCCGCCTTCTCGATGCCGCCGATGCGGTGCTCGAGGCCGGGGGTGCCGGGGACTGCCCAGGCCCGTGCCAGGGTTTCCGGGTCACGGTCGTAGGGGAAGTAGGCGTCCTTGCCGGACTCGTCGGTGCCGTTGGGGGCGACGGCGAACCCGGGCTCGATCGGGGGGATGGCGTCCAGGTCCGGGATCCGCCACGGCTCGGCGCCGTTG
>DATITN010000252.1:0-13135 GCA_035467795.1 Arachnia sp.
CGGGTCAGGTAGTCATAGCCCGACCCGGCCGTCAGCTTGTGCAGAGACGCCGTCATACCCCCTTTGAACCCGCACTCGACCCCGCCACAGCGTGAACCGACAGTGCAAGGGGTGTGTGTGACATGGATGAAGGGGGTATGTGGCAGGCTCCGCGGTATGGGGCACGTTGCTGGTAGAGCTGAGGAGATCGCGGGCTTCTTGGTTGCGGAGATCGTTGGGGCTGAGGCGACGAGGCAGGGACTGTCGTCGTCAATGGACTTCGAGTTGCGGTGGCCGAACGGAGACCTCGGGGTGCTGGAGGTCACCTTGGTTCCCGACCGTGAGGCGATCCGGTGGCAGGACCAGCTGGCGATCGCGGGCGGCGGTTGGGATGTCCCGGGCAGGTGGGAGTTGCGCCTGCACACTCTCGCGATGCCGTATAGATCCACCGAGGAAGCAGCTCGGCGCGTCGTCGTGCTCTGCGATGAGCATGGCGTGGATCACCCGGGCGGTCTTCCGGCTGGAGTTCGCGCCGCTGAACCGTCTGTCGCTCACATGGGAATGGTTGGATCGATGCGGAGAGTCGACACCGGACGCGATGGTCTGCAGGTGTTCGTACCCAGCCGCGCGGACTTCATTGAGTCGACGGATGCTGACTTCGCGTTGGTGCTGGAGGGATGGCTGGCGATCGAGCATGTCCGTCGTCACGTGGCGAAGACCGTGGTGACGCCAAGTGCGAGCCGGCACCTGTTCCTGGTCCCGCTCGACGACGTGCTGCCGATTCGCTTCTTCACCGATGACTTCGCCGCACCGTCGCGGCGACCCCAGGGGTACGACGGATTGGATGGGCTGTGGGTGTGGTCCAATTATTGGCACAGATTCCTCGGTTGGCATGACGGCGTCTGGACATGGCACCGGTTCCCCAGCCGAGAGGAGCGAGTAGAACGGCCGGTGTCAGGCGAGCGTCCGGGCCTATCGTTCTAGCGAGGGGCTGGGACGAACGTGACTCGCTCCTTGGTGAGATCGACGGCGGTGCGCTGCCGTCACTTGGTCCACTCGCCCGGATGGCCGGTTGCACGCGGCCGGTGGCCGCACGTTCGCCGCACGAATGCGCTCGGAGTGGACCAAATCGGGCGTCGACCGTCATCAACTCCATTTGGCGGGAGCTTCAACCTTCTGTCTCGCAAGTCCGAGCGCCCCTTCGAACGCCGACGCTGCGGGGGATCGAGGCACGCCGTGCCAGAGACAGACACGTGCGTCGTTCGTCATTGTCAACGGCAGTCGGTCGGACCGCCGCCGACGCAGTGGATGCAACCCCCAGGGCGATGAACTCCAGCGGCCACGCGGCAGGGACGGTCTCTCAGCCGGTTCCCAGGTAGGCACTTACCTGCCGACTTCGGCGGCGGCTGGTCGGTTCACGCTGTGATGGACGCCAGTCCGGGTTCCTTAGGTGGTAGGAGAGCGCAAGGGAGGTCGAAGGTATGTCACGCAGCGTTCGTCAGGAGGCCCGCCTCTTGGTGCAGGATCAGCTTGTCCGTCGCCGGGAAGTCCTGGCCGCCAGAGAGGCGAGGATCAGTGAGCAGGTTCGTGAGGCCACCGCAGCCATGCTCGAACGAAATCGAGTCGTAGCAGAGTCCGAGCGACGGATCGGCCATGCTGTCCACGCACTCACTGTCTCCGAGGCCTTGCCCGCCGCCGAGGCTGCTGCACTTTGCGGGCTGGACATCCGCGAGGTTAACCGTCTTCTTCGGGCGGGCCCTGACGGCACGGGGTTGGTGCGCCCGGCGAAACCCATGGTCCTGGATCCTGGCCACGCGGGGGAGGGGTGACCAGCGTGGTCCGTCCACAGAGCTCCACGAAGCTTCATCCTCGGTACGCGACGTTGCCGGAGGCTGTCGAGTACTGCAGGAGTTCCCGGCGATCGCTTGAGCGCCGGATGGCGGAGGGCAAGCTCACGCGGTACAAGAACGGCTTCCGCGTTCTGGTCGACCTGAACGAGATCGACTCTCTGCTCCGCGGTGATCGTCGCTGAGCGGTCCGGTGTAGGGATCGCCGTGTCGCCAGGGCCCTGCAATGGTGGGCTTCGCCGGCATGATCGCGTCCCAGACCACTCCTTGGTAGCGACCTGTGACCTTGCCGCCTTCCAGGAAACCTGACCCCAAAGCGCACTGGGACGACAGTTGGGGACGTGTGGGCCACGCTCCCTTCCCAGGGCGAGGCCGGGGCGGGGCGCACTTGGCTTGGCAGCTCGGACGGCAGCTTGTGCCATCCCGACAGGATGTTTGCTGGGGCGGTCTCGTGCTCATGCTGGCAGGCGTACCGTTCAGTTAGCGGCTGTTCAGTTTCTCAAAGGGGACCTGAGAATGAAGCACAGGATTGGTACTGCGTACCTGCTGTTGGTGGGACTGATCGCGAGTCTCTTCCTCAATGCACTGCCCGCTCACGCGCAAACCGCGGGCTCCTACATCATCGTGTTCAACGAATCGGTCGACGTGCGCGCCACCGTTCCCGCTGTCGCGAAGGCCTACGGCCTCCAACCCGGCTTCACGTACGAGCACGCCCTGAAAGGCATGTCCGCCCAAGTCCCCGACGGGCGGCTCACCGCACTCCAGCACGACCCCCGCGTCAAGTACGTCGAGCCCGACCGGCAACGGACCACCAACGCGCAGGACACGCCCACCGGCATCCAACGCATCTTCGCTGACACCAACCCGATGGTTGGCATCAACGGGGTCGATGACGACCGGGTCGACGTGGACGTCGCCGTCATCGACACTGGCATCGACTTCCAGCATCCAGACCTGAACGTCAGTGGTGGGGTGAACTGTACGAGCAGCATCTTGCGGCCCACCTGCGTCACCGGTGGCGACGATGACCATTACCACGGCACCCATGTGGCCGGATCCATCGGCGCGCTGGACAACGACCAGTACGTGGTCGGGGTGGCGCCAGGCGCGAGGTTGTGGGCAGTCAAGGTCCTGAACAAGCGCGGCAGCGGCTACAGCTCGTGGATCATCGCCGGCATCGACTGGGTGGCAGCCAACGCGAACACCATCGAGGTGGCCAACATGAGCCTCGGCGGTGCCGGCTTCAGCCAAAGCGAGCACGACGCCATCCAGGGCGCCGTCAACGCTGGGGTCGCCTTCGCGGTCGCCGCCGGCAACGAGGACGACGATGCGAACAACTACAGTCCCGGCGGCTTCGACAACGTCTTGTCCGTGAGTGCGCTCGCAGACTTCAACGGCCTCTCCGGCGGCGGCGCTACCGCCACCTGCCGCACCGATGTCGACGACACCCTCGCCGACTTCAGCAACTGGGGACCCGAGGTGGACATCGCCGCCCCCGGCGTGTGCATCCTGTCCACCTACCCGCTCGAAAAGGGTGGCACCGGCACCATCAGCGGCACCTCCATGGCCAGCCCTCACGTGGCAGGAGCACTCGCGCTGCTGGCCAGCGAGACCAACCCGACGAACGCGGCCGGCGTCTACAACCTGTACAGCCAGGTCAAGAGCGCCGGGAACTACAACTGGACCGACGACTCGGGAGACGGCATCCAGGAGCCGCTGCTGGACGTCTCGAACACGCAGGTCTTCGCACCCACGCTTGTCCCCGGGCCGGGGGGCGTCACGAACCAGCCGCCGACCGCCGGTTTCACCGTCGGCACCTCGGATCTGACGGCGTCCTTCACCGACAACAGCACCGACACAGACGGCAGCATCACGGCGTGGAGCTGGGCGTTCGGAGACGGTGGGACGTCCACGGTCCAGAACCCGGATCACACCTACGCCGCGGGAGGCACCTACACGGTCACCCTCACGGTCACCGACAACGACGGCGCGACCGACACCACCAGTGCATCCGTCACCGTCACGCAGCCGTCCACCGTCGACATCCAGCTGACCGCGACCGCCCGCCAGGTTCGCACCAACAAGTACGCCGACCTGACGTGGACCGGCGGGACCTCCGTAAGCGTCGACGTGTACCGCGACGGCGCCTTCGTCACAACCACTCCGAACGACGGCGTCCACACCGACAAGCCCCCGAAGACGCTGACCACCGCCACATACAAGGTCTGCGAAACCGGCACCACCATCTGCTCCAACGAGGCGACCGTCAATTGGGCGTAGCGGTGTCTAGCGAGCCGACCATGAGCGTGAGTTCGCTGCCCATGGCTGGGAGACGACGTCGGCCGCGGGCAGCGCATCAGCCTCAGCCGTGCGCGCCGAGTTCCGCGTCGCTGTTGAGTACAACGCGTATGAGCGCATGATCGGGATTGATGTCAGTCGGCGCTGGGGAGCAATCAGACCCCCGCTGACCGCGGCATGAGCGTGAGATACCACACTGGTATCATGATGGCATGGCAATGACACTCCGGCTGGAACCTGAGGACGAGAAGGCCCTCGCACTGCTCGCCGAGGCCGAAGGGGTGAGCAAGCAGGAGGCCACCGTGCGCGCTATCCGGGAAGCCGCCGCACGACGACTCCGCGAGGACAAGGTACGACTCCTGTCCACCGCGGCCCGGGCCCGCTACGCCGATCTGCTCGACCGGTTGGGCCAGTGATCGAGTACCTCACCCTCGAGGACGTCTTGTCGTTGGTGGAGGACCTTGGAGTTGGCCCAGTTCGCGACATCGGACTGCTCGACTCCGCGGTCCACCGCCCGCGCGTGAGCGTCTTCGGCAGGGATGCGTATCCCGGCCTCGACGACAAGGCAGCGGTGTTACTGGAATCGATGGTCGGTAACCATGCTCTGGTCGACGGGAACAAGCGCCTTGGCTGGCTGTCGCTGGTGGTCTTCTACGGACTCAATGGCATCGACTTTGACGCGCCTGACGACGACGCGTACGACCTGGTGATCGCGGTCGCCAGCGGGACCGCGACGTACCAGGAAGTATCGGCGCGCCTCGCGTCTTGGCACTGACCACCAGCGGCAGATCAGTGCGTTTGCCCGAGCAGCTGAAGTTGGCAACACCTGTGGCATCAGATCGCCGACGCCCACTCCCGAGCTGGCCGCACCGAATCCGCCACACACTTACGCTTCCAAGCCGCCCGATGCACGACGAAGGCGGCGTAGGGCTGGCGCAAACCCTGCAGTGCGGTTCAATCACCCACCGGCGGGCCCGGTTCGGCACCGACCGGTTCACCGTCCACCCCGGCGCCACATCCGTCATCGTCAACGTGTAGCAGTACTCACCCGAGGCCACCCCACCGTCGTGGGCGACCAGGTCGATCTCGACGAACCCCGGCGTCGCCTCATCCCAGTCGGCGAACGTGCGGATCGGGATCTGGTGCTTCAACAACGACCCCGGCTTGGTGTGCGTCCGGACCCGCAGCGTCATCCGCTTCCGCTCCCCGGCCAGCATCCGGTCGATGGTGGCCGCCGACATCCCGGCCAACAACGCGGTCTGGGTGTCGTCCAGGACGATCTCCCCCTCCCACCCGCAGCAAGGGCACCAGGACGGGCATGAACGGCGCCAGGATCTTCCCGGCCGGCGCCCGCAACAGGGTCCAGCAACGCACCAGGGCGGGCAGCAGGTCATCGCCGTACACCCGCGCCCGTGGCCGGCGAGGCCGGACCGGTTTGACGACCAGCACCTCCCGCAACGCTGCCCGCGCATAGTGACGATGCCAGCCGGTCAACTCGACCAACTCGTCCAGGATCCGCGACTTCACGGCCCGGTACGCCGACGCCTTCTTCACCGTGACAGCCCTGCGCTCGCTCATCGTCAACCCCATCCCCGGATCGTTCAGGCGGAGACCCTGACGCGAGGCAACGACACCCCCGAACCGGAGAAACTCACCTGAGGCAACGACCCCTTCTTGGCGGAGGCCTTAGGTGAGTCAACTCGCGTCCTTGACAGATGCACTAAGGGCAGGCTAACCTAAGTTAGCTGTCGGGGTTGGGGTCCTGCCGCACGTCTCGAAAGCTGTGGCGGCTCTTGGCTGCGCTGCCCGGCAGGGCAACCGGGGGTGCAGCATCGGAACTTCCAGATAGTGCGGCGTCCGCATTCGATCCCGTCCGCGGACGGCCAACGGGGTTGTTCGAAACCCACATGAGAATCACATACTGGCGTGAAGAGAGGGCACTATGGCTAAGTTCATGGATGTACACGACGGGTTCATCGGGGTCACCGAAGCCCAACTCGCCGAAGCCCACCAGGCCGATCTCGCGATTGAAAGCGAGGAGGGCGTCCACTTCGAAAAAGCGTGGCTTGACCCCGAGTCAGGCAAGGTCTTCTGCCTATCCTCCGGGCCCAACAAAGAGGCCGTGATGCGCATCCACGAGCGAGCCGGCCACCCGACGGACGAAGTGTATGAGTTGAGCGTCGAAGTCTGACGCAAACCCCTCAGGGGAAGGCTGCGGAGTTCCTCGTGGCGGCATTCTGCATTCTTGCCACCAGAGGCCAGCTCAATGCCACCCGAGCTGGCTCGCGCCGCGGGGTTGACCCCACTCGCGGTGGGGGGCGTCCTGCTGGTTCTGTTGGTCGCGCTCGCCCACGGTCTGACGTGGGAGTTCCTCATGGAGCCCGACCCCGCAGACTTGTCCAGTCAAGCACTCCCAACGAAATCCGACGCGTAAGAGTCGGTTGGCCTTTTCCGCCCTCCTCACTTGTAGGACGTGCCCAACTTCAACGCCCTGATCTTCCGCGGACCGCGGGAAGGACGGAAGCCGGCACTCCGACTACGCAGGATTCCATTCCATGAGGTGGTCACTGGCCCTATACTCCAAACCACGTCCAGGTCGGACGCTGCGGCGCGCTACCTCAGGGGGCGGCGATGGAATTTCGACAGGGTCTGCACTCACTCACTGATCGGCTCGTCACGCCGGCGCGCATGCGACGAGCGACGCTCATGTTCTCTGATCCGCCGCCGGTGGCGCTGCCGCGCGTTGAGGAGGTCAGGCGTGCTCCGAACCCACCCACAGCTGCCGGGCCCACGCCCTACCCGTGGGAGAACCTGACGTTCGAGGGCGGTGGGGCCAAGGGCTACGCCTACATCGGCGTCATTCAGGCACTGGAGAAGGCGGGGATCTACCCCGCCCAGGTCCGCAGGGTGGCCGGCACAAGCGTCGGCAGCATCCTGGCCATGTTTGCCGCCTTGGGCGCCACCGGCGCGGAGATGGCGGAGCGGGTACCCACCGACCTCCAGCAACTGGTGCTGGACGGCGCGGGGGGACGGGTCGGCTCGGCCGTCCGGACGGCGGTCGCACGCGGCATGCACCCCGGACAGCGCAGCTTCGAATTCCTGGGTGAGGTGCTCCACGATTACACGGGTTCGGCGGACGTGACCTTCCTCCAACTCCTTGAGCGGTGCGGTCGCGAGTTGTGCGTGCCCGTGACCAACGTGACACGCATGATGACGGAGTACTGCCACCCCAAGACGACGCCACACATGCCCGTCCGGGTCGCGGTGCGGATGTCCATGTCGCTGCCGGTCCTTCTGCAGCCGGTCCTCCTCCAGCGGGGGGCGACGGCGCTCGACCTCGATGCGGCCGAGGTGTACGTCGACGGCGGGCTCTTGTGCAACAACCCGACCCACGCGTTCGACGGCTGGTGGTTGTCGCTCGACCCGGAGGACAGCTTCATGCGCCGGATCCTCGACTTGGACAACGCGGCCAGTTACTACGCGCGGTCGGTGCGCTTCAGCCCGGAGAACCCGAAGACGCTCAGCTTCACGCTGTTCTCCTCCGACGAGGTCGACCTATCGCGCGACTGGGTCAGGCCCGGCGGAGGCCCCCCGCCGCGTCCGGATACCCCCGCTCGCGCCCGCTTCGAGGCGATCGAGCGCAGGACGGCCGCGCGTGCCTCGATCCCGAGGCCACTTCAGCGGATCCTGTCCGCCTTGCGCGACATGGACGTGAACGTGGACGGCCTGATCTCGCTGGACGAGCTCGAGCGCGCCGTGGACTCTGGTGAGGTGAGCTCCGTGGAGCTCCTCACCGTGTTCGGGACGACGTCGGTGTCCGAGGTGTTCTCCGCACTCAACCGCAACGAGGACGGGATGATCGACTTCGCCGAGGTCGTCGCGTTCATTGAGGCACTCGGGGGTGATCTCACCACCCAGCTCGTCGGCTTCCCGGCGCGCCCGCCCCGGACCATGGCCGGGTTCGCAGCGAATCTGTTCGACTCGGTGAGCCGCGACCTGTCCCGGACCACGTACTCGCCCACCAGTCGGGCGCGGACCGTGCCGATCTGCACCGACTATGTCGGGACGCAAGCCTTCGACCTAGTGCGCGCCGACTACGCGTTCTTGGTCGATTCCGCCCGACGCAGCACGCGGGCGTTTCTGCTCGAGTACGACCAGCTCCACAGCGCGGCTCCCGGGACGGAAGAGGCGCGCTGACTGTGGGCTAACGCGGGTTTCCGCACAACTGGTTCGGGGCAAGGGTCTCAGTCGATTTCGTGGCGCAGGGTGCGGCTGTTCCACCACGGGATGGTGGTGTCGTGGGGTAGGTCGGCCTGCCGCAGATCATGGCTTGGCGCCGTTGACAAGGTCACTTTTCTGAGGCTTCAGGGCCGCTGCGCGGCACCTCAGCCACGGGGATGGCGGGCGTCGCGTCGGCCGGGGTGCGTTTAATGCCGACTATGGCACCAAACCTGCCAATTAGCCGCAGACGACTGCCCACGACCCGGACTGGGCCATCCGGCCACATCCGACTCTCGGCAGATCCGGGCGGTTGCCCGATCCCGGGCTTGTCTCAGGATGCTGGTCCTGCCCCGTCTACCTACATCACTCGCGATGCCGACCAGGAGCTCCAGTGGACCGTCGGGCGACAGGAAGAAGGAGCGTCCCACGACGAGCGATAGACATGGGGTAGCGGCGAGGCCACAAGTCGTGTCCTCACGGCCGTCTTGGGTCAGGTTTCGGGCTGGGCCTTGGACGCCTTTATGGCCTTACGGCGTGCGCTCGTGCGTTGGGCTGACATCTTGCGCGCGCGCTCGGCGTCTCGTTCCCTCGTGGCCGTCTGGTAGCTCAGCGCCATAGTCGGCGTCGTGTGCCCGAGCATCGCCTGTATCTCACGCACCGACGCGCCAGCAGAAGCGGCCAGGGTTGCCGCGGTGGCTCTGAGGTCGTGGTCTTTCAGCTCGCTGCGCCCGATCTTCTCTGCGGCTTTCTTGTGGATGCGGCGGAGCACGTCGTCGTTGAGTGGCTTGCCGAACACGTCGCAGAAGAGGAGTGCGTCTGCCTTCAATGTGCCCCGGGACTGGCGCCAGGCCTTCAGGTCGGCGACGGTGTCGGGGAGCAGCGAGATGGTTCGCAGCGATGCCCGGGTCTTCGGGTCCTGAACGACTCGCGTCCGCGTGCCGAGCTCGCCGATCTTCGCCACTGTCCCCGCGACCGTGACGGTCTCGGCTGCCAGGTCGAGGTCCTTGGACCTCAGCGCGAGGACTTCCCCGATGCGAAGTCCGCAGGTCACTTGAATGGTCAGAGCCGCCTTCGCCCAAGGTTCTTCAACAGCGGCGAGGAAGCGGTCCACCTCGTGCAGGGACAGCGACTCGGGCTCACGCGCACGTTCCGGGGCGCCGGCTCCTCTCAGGGTGCAGGGCGTCGATTCGATGAGCTCAGCCACTACGGCGTCGTCGAAGGCGGAGACGAGCAGCTCGTAGGCCTTGCCACCTTGGGTTCGGGTCTTGCTGGGCGGTCCGTTCCAGCGCCAGGCGTGTACGTCGGCGCGCTTCACGTCGGTGACGCGCATGCTCCCAAGCGCAGTGCCCTCGAGGTTCAGGCGTGCAAGCTTGCGGTAGTTGTCGGCGGTGGTCTGTTTGATTGGCCGCCTCGTCCGCTTCTGTCGCTCGTCGATGCACTGCTCAAGCCACTCACTGACCGTCGGGACACTGGCGAGTGCTTGGGGCCATTGCCTCAGCGGTCTCTCGTTGAGCCTGGGCCCTCGCACCCTCCTCGACTGCCTCAGCTCGGGCTCGGGGGCTGGTCCAAGTGCCGTACTCGATGAGTCGCCGCTCTTCCGTGATCCACGCTTGTGCGTCAGCCTTGTGAGTGAAGGTCGACGGTCCGTTGTGGCGCTGGCCATCAGGCCCCGGGTAGCTGGCCTGATACCTGGCGCTCGGCAACTTGCGAATCTGACCGAACCTCATGGGCCCTCCGTCGTCCGATTTCGTGCAGCGAACGTGCAGCGAACGTGCAGCGAACGTGCAGTCAACATGGTACAGATTGGCGCTTCCTGGCGGATGGTGGCGTGACCCAGAGATGACAAAACCCCCAGTCGGAGCGGCTATTTGCCGGTTTGACTGGGGGTTTCCTGTTGTGTCCGAGAGAGGACTTGAACCTCCACGCCCTTTACGGGCACTAGCACCTCAAGCTAGCGCGTCTACCTATTCCGCCACCCGGACGAGTGGTGATCCCCCAAGGGGGAGCGACAAGGAACTCTAGCAGGCGCTCGCCGTGGTTGCACAAATCCGCCTAGGCTGGGGGAGAGGAGGGCGCCACATGATCGTCAACGCAACGTTCGAGATCGAGATCACGCCGGAGGAAGGTCTGCTTCCCGGCACGCGACGCTTCGAGTTCGCCAAGGTGTGGACCGGCGAGGCCGAGGGCGCCAGCAGAGGTTTCATGCTGTCGGCCGGCAACCCTGCGGAGGGCACGGCCGGCTATGTGGCGCTTGAGGTGTTCGAGGGGCGCATAGGCGGGCGCACCGGAAGCGTGGCGTTCCAGCAGTTCGGTTCGATGCGCGACGGAGACCAGCAGTTGCGCTACGAGCTGGTGCCCGGGTCAGGCACCGGGGATCTGGTCGGCGCCGTGGGTATCCTCACGCTGGAGATCGACGCCGAGGGCGTGCACCATGTCGCCTTCGACCTCGGATGAGCGGGCCTCAGCGGTAGGCGTTCGGCCCACCCGAGATGTCGTCGAGGGCTGACACGATCGGCGCAACCAGCACCTTGTCTTCGGCGTCCAACAGTTCCGCCAGCTGATCCGTCGTGCGGGGGCCGACAAGGGCCGAGGCCACCTGGGGGGCGTCTCGCACCCACAGCAGTGCAACCTGGGTGGCGGTGAGGCCGAGACCCTGCGCGGCGTGCGCGACGGCGTCGACGATGGCCGCGGAGCGCGGCTGGAGGTACGGCTCGAGGAACCACCCGAAATGGTCCGACGCCGCCCGCGAGTCCCGCGGAAGCCGCCCGCCGCGATACTTCCCCGTGAGCGTGCCGCGGCCGAGTGAGGACCAGGCCAGCACACCCATCCTGTGGTGCTCGGCCGCACCCACGACCTCCACCTCGGCTCGCCGGGCCAGCAGCGAATACTCCACCTGGACGCTCGAGATCGGTGTGCGCGCCCGGTCCGCTTCCTGCCAGGTGGCCGCCGTCGCCGATTGCCAGCCCACGAAGTTGGACACCCCGACGTAGCGTGCCATGCCCCTGCTCACGGCGGAGTCCAAGGCGGACAGTGTCTCGTCGAGGGGCGCCTCCCCCCAGGCGTGCACCTGCCAGAGATCCACGTGATCGGTCTGAAGCCGACGCAGTGACTGCTCGAGGTCGCTCAGCAGCGCGCCTCGGGAGGTGTCGATGATGCGCCGCCCGTCGCGGATGACGAAGCCGGCCTTGGTGGCGATCACCAGCGAATCACGCGACAGGCCCGCCGCCAGTGCCTTGCCGATCATCTTCTCGGCCACCCCGGCGCCATATGCCGGCGCGGTGTCGACGAGATTGCCGCCGCCGTCGACGAAGTCCGCCAGCAGGTCACGGGCCGCGGGCCACTCCACGTCCCTGCCCCAGGCCATGGTGCCGAGCCCGAGGCGGGAGACGTGGAGGCCTGAGGCGCCTAGTGGTCTGAGCTGCATGAGGCCCGACCCTACGCGGAGAGGACGCCGGTGAGGATCAGCACCGCGACCACCGCGGCCAGGATGAGGCGGTAGAGCACGAAGATGCGGAAGTTGTGCGTCGAGATGTAGCGCAGTAGCCAGGCGATGACGGCGTACCCGATGAAGAACGCCAGCACCGTGGCTGCGATGGTCGGCCCCCAGGCCGTGGTCTGGTCCGCCCCGATGTCCTTCAGTTTGTAGAGCCCTGAGCCGAACACCGCTGGAATAGCCAGGAGGAAGGCGTATCGGGTAGCGGCCTCACGCGTGTAGCCCATGAAGAGGCCGCCGGAGATCGTGGCGCCCGATCGCGACACCCCCGGGATGAGGGCCGCAGCCTGGAACAGCCCGAACAGCACCCCGTCGCGCCAGGTCAGCTGCCGCAGTTCGCGGGTATTCTGCGCCCCCATGTTGTCGGCGACGGCCAGGAAGATTGCCACCCCGGCCAGCATGGCCACCGTGATCCACAGGTTGCGCAGGGAGGTGTCGATGGCGTCCTGGAAGAGCAGTCCGAGGACGACGATCGGGACCGAGCCGAGGATGACCATCCAGCCCATGCGGGCGTCGGGGTCCGATCTCTCGACGGTGCCGCGCAGGCTGCCGACCCAGGCCTTGATGATCCGCCAGATGTCGTGCCGGAAGTAGACCAGCACTGCTGTCTCGGTGCCGAGCTGGGTGACGGCCGTGAATGCAGCCCCTGGGTCTCGGCCGTCGAACAGCAGCTGACCGACGATCGACACGTGGGCGCTGGAAGAGATGGGCAGGAACTCTGTCAGGCCCTGCACGATGCCCAACACGATCGCCTCGAACCACTCCACGTCACAGTCCCTTCGTCAACACCGGCGCCACTGTACCGTCGGGGCGGCTCTCAGCGCCGACTACGCTGGCGCCCATGACGAAGGTGGTCCTGATCCGGCACGCAAGATCCACGGCCAACGCGGACGGGGTGCTGGCGGGCCGGATGCCCGGGGTCTCCCTCGACGACGTGGGTCGCGGCCAGGCCCGCGCCCTCGGCGAACTCCTGTCCGAGGCCCGGATCGCGGCGGCCTACACCTCACCCATCCAGCGCTGCCGCGAGACGGCCGCGCTGGCGGGCTTCCCCGACGCGACCGTCCTCGACGGTGTGAGCGAGTGCGACTACGGGGTGTGGACCGGCGCGAAGCTGGCGGCGCTCAAGGACGAGATGCTGTGGGCGGACATCCAGGCCACACCGTCGGCGGTGTCGTTCCCGGGGGGCGAGTCGATGATGGAGATGTTCGCCCGGACCACCGAGGCTGTCGCTGAGCTGGCGGAGCGCCACCCGGACACCGACACGGTCGTCGTCTTCTCCCACGGAGACCCCATCAAG
>DATITN010000253.1:0-4147 GCA_035467795.1 Arachnia sp.
GGGATCAGCCCGTAATACTCGCTGATCTCCTCCAACAGTTCGCGCATCTCCTCGAGGGTGACGTCCACGTCCGGCAGCACCAGATCCGACTCCGCCAGCACGTCCTCCGGGACCTCGATCCCGCGCGTACGCACGCCCTCGACGAGGCCCTACAACGCCTCGAGCATGCCGGGTTCGTCACCCGCCGCCACCCGGTCCTCAAGCGCGCGGTCCAGCTCGTTGAGCTCCATCAGATGCTCAGGCTCCAGGACCCACTGGCCCTGGCCCATGATCCGCACGATCATGCCTGCGACTCCGGCCCGGGCGCCGGCTGTGCGGCGGGCTGCTGCGCCTCGACAGGGGTCGCGGGCGAGGCCGTAGCACCGTTGGCCGGCGCCGAGATCTCCGCGCGCGGGGCCGGACCGCCGGTGAGCTGGGCCTTCAAGGCGGCCAGCTCGTTCTCGACGGTGGAGTCAGACGCCAGCGCATCCAGCTCGCGGGTGATGTCGTCCTTCATCATGCCGCTGGGGTCCTCGAGCGCGCCGGAGGCCAGCAGCTCATCGACGGCGGACGCCCGCGCCTGCAGCTGCAGGGTCTTGTCCTCGGCCCGCTGGATGGCGAGGCCGACGTCGCTCATCTCCTCGGAGATGCCGGTGAACGCCTCGTTGATGCGGGTCTGCGCCTCCGCGGCCGAGTAGGTGGCCTTGATGGTCTCCTTGCGGGTGCGGAACGCGTCCACCTTCGCCTGCAGGCGGGAGCTGGCTCGCACCAGCTTCTCCTCCTCGCCCTGAAGCTGGGCGTGCTGGGTCTGCAGATCATCGAGCTGCGTCTGCAGGCCGGCCTTGCGGGTGAGCGCCTCACGGGCGAGGTCCTCACGGTTGGCCTCGAGGGCGCGCGCCGCCGCCGACTGCAGCCGCGCCACCTCCTGGCTCATCTTCGTGGCCTGCAGCTCCACGCGCTTGCGGCTGGTGGCCACATCCGCGACGCCGCGGCGCACGTTCTGCAGCAGCTCCAGCTGCTTCTGGTATGAGTAGTCGAGGGTTTCACGGGGATCTTCGTACTTGTCCAGGGTCTTGTTGGCCTTGGACTTGAAGACCAGAGCGATGCGCTCAAAAATGCTGGCCACGGGGTGTCCTTCCACGGAAGTGCAATGTGCGCCTCCACGGTAGCGCGGCGCCGGTCCGCCCGGAGCGGATCGCTCCCCTGAATCAACCCTGAGGCGCCTCGGGTAGAATGGGCCGACCTACCCGCCCCTCGCGCAAGGACACCAGCACCGTGGCACTGTTCCGCCCCTACGAGCGCTCACAGAAGACCAGCTCAGCAGATCACATCTCGACGCTGACCCCCAAGGGGGAGAAGGCGGCCGCGAAGAGCTCCGCCACCCCCGCGCCCGCCGTCGAGGAGGGTACCCCGGCCGCCGCGCCCAAGCAGGTGGTGCGCAAGAAGGAAGGCGCCACGCCCACGCGTCGCGCCGCCGAGGCCGCCCGGATGGAGCGCCGGCACCCCACTCTCACCCCGAAGCAGCAGCGCAAGGCCGACTCCAACGCGAAGGCCCGCGCCCGCAACGAGGCCTGGGAGCGGGTCGAGAAGTCCCCCGAGCGCCAACTGCTGCGCGACTTCGTCGACACCCGCTGGACTGTCGCGGAGTTCATGCTGCCGGCAATGATCCTCGTCATGGCCGCCGTGATGGTCACCATGAACAATGTGGTGCTGTCCAGCTGGATCTCGATGAGCCTGTGGGTGCTGCTCGGCTTCACCATCATCAACGTCGGCATCATGTGGCGCGGCTACAAGAAGCTGCTCGCCGAGCGCCACCCCGACGCCCCCACCAGGGGCCTGCTGGTCTACATGTTCAACCGCTCGCTGATGATCCGGCGCTTCCGTCAGCCGGCGGCCCGCATCAACCGCGGCGACCCCATCTGATGAGCTACCACTGGTTGCCGGAGACCGGTGCGTTCTCCCTCGCAGACCTGGAGGCTGTCGGGCTGCTGCACCGCTTCGAGGACCAGGCCGCAGCCGAGGAATGGCTCGGCGTCTTCTACGGCGAGCTGCTGGAGCAGGGTGTCGCGGAGGTCAGCCTCTACGAGGAGGACCGCCTCATCTACGGTCCGATGTCGCTGCATCCGTGACGCGCTGCTGACGCGCCACCACCACACCGAAGGCCACCATGCCCAGGCCCGCCGCCACCGCGAACGGGGCCTGCTGCCTGGCCACCGCAATCCGGTCCTCGTAGCGCTGCACCTTGCCGCCCTGCTCGTTGGTGAGGCTGGAGTACTCGCAGACGTCGCCGGGCCCCATCTCGATGCCGCGGCAGGACGTCGACGGCGCCGCCCACGACACCACGCCCCACGCGGCCACCGCCAGGCCCGCCACGACGAACGCCCACAGGCCCACCCGCTTGATCATGGGCGCAAAGGTACCCGCGGGATGCGGACCGCCCCAACTCTCCTATCGGTAGGCTTGCGAAGGTGAGCCGGAACCCAAACCTGATCCTGACCAAGACCCTCCCGAAGGGCGTCGACGTCGTCGTGCTCGGCCTGGTGACCATGAACCAGGCCGGCCAGGCCCTCGTCGGCCTCGTCGGAGATCTCGACAAGACGTGCCAGAAGACCTACGGTCGCGGCGTGGCCGATCTGGCCGCGGCGCTGGGCGCCTCCGCGAAGCGTGAAGAGGTGACGTTCCTCCCCGTCGTCGACGGCGCCCGCGTGGCCGTCGTCGGCCTCGGCGACGCGGACGTCACCCCCTCCGGGGTGCGGCTGGCGGTCGGCTCCGCCCTCCGGAAGATCGCCGAGCTCCCCGAGGCGAAGGAGCTGCACGTGGCGGTGTCACTGGAGCTGACCGACCCCGAGCTGCTGCGCGCCGCCGGCGAGGGCGCGCTGCTGGGCGCCTACGCGTTCCAGCCGATCACGGCCACCTCGAAGGTCGCGGCGGTGGGATCGGTGACGCTGGTGTCGTCGACGCTCGGCGCCGAACAGAAGGACGCGGTCGCGCGCGCCAAGACCACCGCCGACGCCGTCTGCCAGGCCCGCGACTGGGGCAACACTCCCCCCAACCTGCTCTACCCCGAGACGTTCGCCGAGGCCGCGAAGGTCCACGTGCGCGACGAGCGGATCACCGTCGAGATCCTCGACGACAAGGCCCTGGATCGCGGCGGCTACGGCGGCATCATGGCGGTGGGCGGCGGCTCCGCGCGCGGGCCCAGGCTGGTGCGGTTGAGCTACGCGCCGCGGGGCGCCGAGACGCACCTGGCGCTGGTCGGCAAGGGCATCACCTACGACTCCGGTGGCCTGGACATCAAGCCGGCCGGGCAGATGGCCGGCATGAAGTTCGACATGTCAGGGGCGGGTGCGGTTGTCGCCGCGACTCGCGCCATCGCCGCCCTCGGCCTCAAGATCAGGGTGACCGCCTACGCCGCACTGGCGGAGAACATGCCCTCCGGCAGCGCGTACCGCTCGAGCGACGTGCTCACCATGTTCGACGGCCAGACGGTGGAGAACTTCAACACCGACGCCGAGGGTCGCCTCGTGATGGCCGACGCCATCGCCCGAGCGGGCCTGGACAAGCCAGACCTCATCGTCGACGTGGCCACCCTCACCGGCGCCTGCATGGTCGCGCTCGGGATGCGCACCGGTGGGCTGCTCACCAACGGGGAGGTCACCTCGGACCTGCTGCTTGACGCGGCGGAGGCCGCGGGCGAGGACTTCTGGGAGCTGCCCATCACGGAGCACACGCGGGAGCAGCTGAAGTCCACGGTCGCGGACATGAAGTCCGGCGCCGGGCACCGCTGGGGCGGGGCGCTGGTGGCGGCGGCGTTCCTGGAGCGCTTCGTGCCCGACGGTGTGGCGTGGGCCCACCTGGACATCGCAGGCCCGGCTGAGAACCCGGACGCGGCGTACGGCTACGTGCCGAAGGGCGGGACGGGTGCGGGTGTGCGGACGTTGGTGTCGCTGGCGGGGTTGCTGTCCGCCTGATCCGATTGTCGCTGAGGTCCGCCCCGCCGTCGGTGCTTGTTGCCCGGCTCCCGTTGCCGGTCCAGTTGTCGGTGCCGGGAGGCGTGAGTCGAGGCCCGGGCGGCCGCTGTCCAGGGTCTTTCTGCTGCGGAGAGTCTGTTGTGGGTTGGGTGGTCGAGGCCGCCCGGGCCTCAACTCACGCCTCCCTGCTCTCGATT
>DATITN010000254.1:0-4643 GCA_035467795.1 Arachnia sp.
GGAACTCGAGAGCCGTCACCACCCCGAAATTGCCGCCGCCACCGCGCAAAGCCCAGAAGAGGTGGGGATGAGTCATCGCGTCCGCGCGCACGAGCGTCCCATCGGCGGTCACCAGCTCGACGGCTGTGAGGGAGTTGCAGGTCAGCCCGAGCTTGCGCGCGTCCCACCCCAGGCCCCCGCCGAGCGTGTAGCCGCAGACTCCGACATCCGGCGACGAGCCGTGCAGCACCGCGAGGCCGCGAGCGGCGGCCGGCGCCACCACGTCCTGCCACTGCGCGCCGGCGGCCACCCGAGCGATCCGGCGCTCGGGATCGATGCTCACCTCGCGCAGACCGTCCGTCCGGACGAGCACCACGTCCGTGAGGTCGCGACCGGCCAGTGCTCCGGCCCCGTGACCGGTACCCTGCGGCGCGACTCGTAGACGTTGCTGGGACGTCGCCCGCACGACGGCGACGATGTCGTCGACCGACCGGACGACGGCCACCGCGGCCGGGCGTTGGTCGATGGCGACATTCCAGGGGACGCGTCCCGCCTCGTAGCCTGGATCGCCGGGCAGGTGAACGAAGCCGCTGCAGAGCTCCTGCACCGCCCGCGCCGCCGCCCCCGCGTCCGAAACGGGGAGCTGAGACACAGGGGACCAGGAGCTGTGGTTGAGGGCCTCGGTCTCGATCGTCATGGTGATTCCTTCCGTTCGTGGTGGTCACGTTGATGCTTAGAGTGTCCAGCGCCGACGGCGTGCGACTCCATCCCAGCGGCCCGCAGAGTCGCCCGCCCACAACCCCGGGGGTCTGCAACCCCCACAACTCTGGGATGGTCAGCGGGCGCTCAAGCAGTCACACTGGATTGCATGGAACGGGCGCTCATGGCGAGGCGAGTGGTCAGTGATGTCGAGGTGATCGCGCGCGCCGGCCTGAGTATCGACACCTTCCTGGAGGAGGCGATGGCGTCGGTCTCACGAGTCATCCCTTACATCGCGGCATGCGTCTCGACCGTCGACCCGAGCACCCTGCTGCTCACCGGCACCCGCAAGTACGGGGACCTGGTGGGTCGCGACGAACAGGATCACGAGTGGGGTCTGCTCGAGTACGGCTCCGAGGAGTCGTCGGCATTCCGCTCCCTGGCTCGACGAGACGAGCCGGCCGTCGCAGTTCAGGAGCTCGCCACGCGCGAGGGGACGCCGTCGCGGCGGATCGAGCAGTTCATGGTGCCCTACTTCGGCTACGCAGACGAGCTGCGTCTGGTGTTTCGCGACCACGGCCAGGTGTGGGGTGGAGCTGCACTGTTCCGCGGACCCGATTCGGCAGCCTTCGGCGAGGCCGACGTTGCACTGATGGCGTCCTTGTCCGAGCTCATGTCCATAGGTGTCCGGGCCGGTCTGCTCTCGCGGCTCGCTATGCGGGACACACCCCTGCACACCGGTCCAGCGGTGATCATCGTCGACGGCGCGGGGACAGTCCAGCAGATGAGCGCGGGCGCCGAAGAGCGGCTCGTGGATCTCGTGGGCAGCGAAACCATGGCTGAGGCAACTGGAGTCATCGGCTCCCTGGTCGGGGCGGCGCACACGTTCGCCGCTGGCCTGACTGACCTGCCTCCCCGAGCTCGAGTGCGGTCCCGTTCGGGGCAGTGGCTGGTGCTGCACGCGACTCCGCTGAGCGCGCGCGGCGACTCCGCCGGGGAGGTCGTGGTGACAATCGACGAGGCTCGGCCACCCGAGATCGTCCCCCTCGTCGTGGCCGCGTTCGACCTGACCTCTCGGGAGCGCGACGTGACGCAGCTCGTCCTGCAAGGGGTGGACACCAAGGAGATCGCCGCGACCCTCCACGTGTCTGCCTACACCGTGCAGGACCACCTCAAATCCGTTTTCGACAAAGCCGAGGTGAGGAGTCGGCGCGAACTCATCGCCCGCATCTACTTCGACCAGTACGTGCCACGCCTGAACTCCGGCGTCGGCCCCGACGGCTGGTTCGCCGCGAGTTGACGCCGACCGCGAGATTCCCCCAGCCGACGATCAACTGGTCGTGAGCAACGTCCACGAGAACGCGCTGCCATGATGACGCTATGGCACTGATCAGTGAACCGCGCCGGATGAATCCGCTGCTGCGACTCGGGGTCAGGATCGCCGAGCGCACGACCGGGCGCCGGATGGAGCCCGCCCGGCTGCTCGCCTGGTATCCGAAGGCTGCGATCGGCTCAGGCCTGCTGGAAATGCTGGTGTCGCATCGCGAACCTTCCGCACGGCTGCTGAAGCTGGTCCGCGTCACCGCCTCCATCACCGCCAACTGTGCGTTCTGTGTGGACATGAACAGCTTCGAGCACGACCGCGCCGGGCTGAGCGACGCCGAACTGGCCGTGCTGGCTGGCGGGGACCTTGACGGCATACAGACCTTCACCGCCCGGGAGCGGCTGGCGATCGAGTACGCCCGGCTGATCTCATCCACACCGCTGGTGTTTCCCGCAGAGCACCTTGCCCTGCTCAGGGCGGAGTTCAGCGAGCGCGAACTGGTGATCCTCGCCACCACTGCCGCTCAGGTGAACTACTGGGCGCGGGTGATCCAGGCCCTCGGTATTCCGCCGGCCGGCTTCACCGAGGCGTGCCGAATGCCGAACCCCTGAGCCCGGCGCGGCCGGCTCGGATTGTCCGCTCTGTTGCCCGCGCCGGGGACGAGTCGTGACAAGAAGGCCAGGAGCGGCCTCGACAGATCGACACTCGCGGCGGGCACGCTGGATACGATGGAGGAGTCCAACGACGGACTGCACCAAAGACTTCGAGGAGCTGTGATGGCATCCGTAGAGAACGACCTCGCCAGGATCAAGGGCATTGGACCGAAGTACGCCGAAATGCTCAAGAGCATCGGAGTGGACTCCGTCAAGGAGCTCCGGCACCGCAACGCGGCCAGCCTGAAAGAGATGATCGAGACCCGTCACGGAGCGGTGATCGGGCTGTCGGTAGCCGAGTGCGAGGACTGGGTGACGCAGGCGAAGGCACTCGACGTCTGAGTGATCTCTCGGGGGTGGCGGCGCTCGCTACACCACCAGCGGCGTCGCGACCTCCAACTCGCCGTGCTCGATCAGCCACCTGACGGACTCGAGGATGGCCTCCTCCGGCTGATATCTGGGCTCGTACCCGAGCGCGTATCGGGCCTTCCCGATGCTGAGGTAGTGATTGCGGAGGAGGTGCTCCCAGCTGGCCTCCGCCGCGCCTTCGGGGGCCGACGCCCGGAACTCGTCCCAGCTCACCGATTGCAGTTCCGCCGTCTGCCCGAACCACCCCGCCGCGATCCTCGCGTACCCCCGGACGTTCAATGCCGACGGAGCCACGACCGTGAAGTCCTCCCCCGCGGCCGCGTTGCGGTGCAGGATGGCCGCCTCGAAGGCCTGGGCCACATCGTCGGCGTGCACGTGATGGAGGAACTCGCCGCCAAGCCCGGGGATCTCGAGCGGTTGGCCGGCCGAGAGGGTGCGCCACACCGTCGGATCAAGGTTGCCGAGCGGTCCGATCGGATGCCAGCCGGGGCCGACGATGTGCCCCGGGTGCAGCGATGTGGTGACCATCCCGCCGGACCTCGTCTCCTCCTTCAGCATGGCTGCGACAGCGGACTTCGCGATCCCGTACTCCCCCACCGGCGGCGTGCCGCCATCCTCCGTGATCGGCAGCCGCTCGCTGGGCCCGTGCCGCCAGATGGAGCCACAGTGAAGCAGGTGCCCGGTCTCCCCTCGGAGCCGCGCCACCAGCGAGGTGGCCGAGGCCAGCGTGAAGCAGATCAGGTCGACGACGACGTCGGGCCGGAGCGCAGCGACGCCGTCGGCGAACGTCCCTGCGCGCTCCTCGGTCTCCCGATCGGCGACCACCTGACGCACGTCCTGCCAGGCCGGGTCCTCGACGTAGCTGGCCCGCTGACCACGGCTGACGCTGACCACGTCGTGCCCGGCCCTGACCAACCTCGGGACCAGGAAGCTCCCGATGTGTCCGCTTCCGCCGATGACAATGATTCTCATGTCGCCACACTAGGGCGCTCCCACCTACGGCTGCCGACGTAGGCTGAATCCGCACATCACGAGGGGAGAGCGGCATGAGCGAAGCGGCGACCACCGCAGCGACGGCGGCCGAGCTGCGGGCCGAGCTTGCGGCGCTGGAGGACCCCAAGATCCGGGCTGTCAACGAGCGCCACGGCGACGATCACGGGGTGAACCTCACCAGACTGCGGGCTGTGGCGAAGCGGGTCAAGACCAACCACGACCTCGCCGTCGAGCTCTGGGCAACCGGCGACTCCGCCGCCCTGCTGCTCGCACTCCTCATCTGCCGGCCGAAGCTCTACTCCCTCGACGACCTGGACAGCATGCTCCGTCAGGCGGGCTCACCGAAGGTGCACGACTGGCTGGTCAACTACGTCGTCAAGAAGGGCGCCCACGCGGAGGCGCTGCGCCTGGCCTGGTTCGCGGACCCGGACCCGGCAGTCGCGAGCGCCGGATGGGCGCTGACCAGCGAGCGCGTGGTGAGGAGCCCCGAGGGGCTCGATCTGCCCGGGCTTCTGGACCTGATCGAGGCGCAGATGGCGGAGGCGCCCGAGAGGCTGCAGTGGGCGATGAACCATTGCCTGGCACAGATCGGCATCGAGAACCCCACGCTGCGTGAGCGCGCCGTC
>DATITN010000255.1:0-6017 GCA_035467795.1 Arachnia sp.
ACGGGGACGTGTCGCGGGACCCTCGGGGATCAGCTCAGTGGAGGGAGGCGCGGACGTCGGCGCCCTTGAGGGGCTTGCCGAACAGCGGTGCGAGCAGGCACACGTCCGCCACGCCCACAGTCACGAACACAGCGCCCAGGATGCCGAGCACCCACGCCCAGACTCCGCCCGTGATGAAGGCCACAACCAGCAGAACGACACCGATGGCAGCGCGGGTGATGCGGCCTGCGGTGGAAGACATGAACTCGACCATGTGATGGCTCCTTCTCTTGGAGCCTCCACCATATACCCCCTGGGGTACTACCCCGGGCCCGGCGCGCGATATCGACTCCCGCCGTCGGTCCGACGCGTCAGCCCAGGGCAGCAACCGCGTCCCGCACCCCCTGGATCTCGAAGCCGGCCACCACGTCGCGCAGCTCGCGCAGGGGGGTGTCCAGCGCGACGTCGGTCGGCAGGCCGGCTGCCGCGATCAGCTCGGCGGTGTCGAGATTGTTGGCCTGCGCGACCTCCCGCAGCGTCACCGCGCCGGTGACACCACCTGGGGCCCCGGTGCTCGTCGGCTCCGGCTCATGTGACGACGGAGCCGCAGAGGCGGCCCCAGGAGCTGTCGCGACGGGCGACGGGGTGGCGATGACCGTTGGCGTGGCCGCGGGGGCGGGGTCGGCCAACAGCTCGCGGAAGGCGGTGAGCTCGAAGCCGGGGACGAGTGCCTCGAGATCCTTGAAGGCGACGTCACCGGTGAGGGTGACGCCGTCGGGGGCGCCGACCAGCGCGATCAGGTCGGCCTCGGGCATGCCGAGCCCCTCAGCCGCGACCCCGAGGGTCATCCAACCGCGGAGGTCGTCCGGTGTGAGGACCTGGCCGGCGGTGACCTGTTGGCGACCGCTCGTGACCCACTGCCCGGTGGCCTGGGCAACCCCGATCCCGCCGAACATGATCGCGAGGAACGCTATCGGCGCCACCCAGCGGAGAATCGTCGAGCTCATCGCGCGGACCTCGCGTCCACCTTGGGGCGGGACGGAAGTGTGGCGTCGCGGGTCAGCGAGCCGAGGAACACCGGTCCGTCCAGCTTCAGCGCCCCAGGGACCGGGCAGGTGGTGACGCAGTCCATGCAGCCGATGCAGTCGGTGCTGACCTTGGGGTTCGACGTCGAGACCGACAGCCCCACGGGGCAGGGGCGGTCGCAGAGCGTGCAGTCGGTGCACGTGGCGGCGGTGCGCCGGATGCGGAGGAAACTCAGGTGGCCGACGACGGAGAACACCGCACCCAGCGGACAGAGATATCGGCACCACATTCGGTCGATCACGAGGGAGCCGAGGAGCACCAGTCCGACGATGGTCAGGCCGACGGCGCTCGCCTCGCCGATGTTGAACACCCAGCCGAGCCCGAACGTCTGCACGTACGGGTCGAAGTCGGCGAACCAGAGTTTCGCGGTGGTGACGCTGAAGTAGACGACGACCCCAAGAACGACGAACCGGCCATGACGGAGCCACCTGTCGAGGTCGGCGGGGGGCTGCCAGGCCTTGAGGTGCAGCCGTCCCCTCACCCACGAGAGGGCGTCCTGCACGGCGCCCCAGGGGCAGATCCAGCCGCAGAACACGTTCCCGACGAGGAGCGTCGCCGCGAGCACGGCGAGGCCGAGGACGATGTTCGACGGATGCGTCTTGCTGATGAACTGGCCTGTCGTCACCAGGGTGACGAGGGTCTCGACGGCACCGAACGGACAGAGGGCATCGACGGAGGGTTGCCCGCTGTCCCCCTCGAGTTGGTGGCGGACCGCGGCGAACAGGATGATCCCCGCCACCGCCAGTTGGACCCCGGCCCGCGCCAGCCGCGTGGTGCGGATGCTGCGGGTGCGGAGTTGCGCCTTGCTCGGCCGTTTCCGGGGGGCGCGCACTGCGGTGGTGGTGGTCATGTGTGCTCCTCGGGACTGATTGCGCTCCTCAAGCTAGGAGGCGTCCGTGAAGCGTCGAGTGGGGTTTTCGTGAAGCTTGTGTGAAGGAGACCCCGGCGAAGTACGCGCGAAGCACTCGTGCGTCGGTCAGGCGCGCGATTCCGACGGGGTGGCCAGACCGCGACGCCGTCGGATCCGCCGCGACATTGCAGTGAAGGCCGTGTCTGCCAGCATCCCCACGATCAGGATGACGATCATGTACGCCATCAGCCCCGTCGCGTCGCCGAACTCCTGCGCCGACGAGAGCCTGTTGCCGAGGGCGAGCGAGCCCGGGATGACCACGAGCAACTCGCCCGCCATCAGGGACCGCCAGGCAAACGCCCAGCCCTGGCTCAGCCCCGCGACATACGACGGCAGCGCGGCCGGGATGATGATGTGCCGGTACAGCGTCCAGCCGTGCGCGCCGAGCACGTCGCCGAGCTTGTGGTAGGCGGGCGGAACCTGGTCCACGCCGGTGAGGACGCCGTTGGCGATGCTGGGCGCCGCGCCCAGCACGACGACGAACATGATGGCCTGCTCGCCGAGGCCCAGCAGCAGGATCGCCAGCGGGAACCACACCACCGACGGCATCGTCTGCAGGCCGGTGACCAGCGACCCGAT
Source organism: Arachnia sp. (assembly GCA_035467795.1). Taxonomy (GTDB): domain Bacteria; phylum Actinomycetota; class Actinomycetes; order Propionibacteriales; family Propionibacteriaceae; genus Arachnia. The sequence continues at coordinate 2,555 of DATITN010000255.1, forward strand.
GGCCGAGCGCAGCAGCCGCGACCTCGCCGTCGCGAGCCCGATGGCGGTGCCGATGGCCAACGCCAGCGCGAAGCCCAGCACCGCCCGGGTGAGGGTGCGGCCGAGCGCCTGCCAGAACTCGGGGTTGGCGGCCAGCCGTGCGAGCTCGCCGAGGACGACGAGGGGTCCGGGAAGGAGGTAGTCGGGCTTCCAGCCAGTCCACACCACCACCTGCCACAGCGCGAGGAAGAACAGGGTGGCCAGCAGGATGGGGAGGGCGCGACGCCAGCGGGGCAGGGCCTTCCGTTCGACGGGGGCGCCGGCCGGGGCGTCGTCGATGGGCTCGAGGGGGTCCGTGGCGGGGGAGTCAGATCTCGAAGTAGTCGGCCTCGTCATGGCGCGCCACCTCCTCGCGGAGTCGTTGGGTGAGGTCCGCGGCCAACGCGACGCAGGCCGCGGACTCCATGGCCCGGGGCCGGGGGAGCTGGATGCGCTGCTCGTGGATGATCCGCCCCGGCCGCGACCCCATCAGGATGGTGCGGTCCGACAGCCGCACCGCCTCGCGCACGTTGTGGGTGACGAACACCACGCTGAAGCCGGCGTCGAGCCAGACGTCCTCGATCAGGTCGTGCATCTGGTCGCGGGTCATCGCGTCGAGGGCGCCGAGCGGCTCGTCCATCAGCACGACGGCGGCGTCCTGCGCCAGCACCCGCGCCAGCGCCACGCGCTGCCTCATTCCGCCGCTCATCTCGTGCGGGCGCTTCTCGACGTGGCGTCCCAGGCGGACCTTCCCGAGGAGCTGACGGGCGAGGGCGGCGCGTTCGCCCTTGTCAACGCCGCGCAGCTGGAGCGCGAGCTCGACGTTGCCGGCAGCCGTGAGCCACGGCAACAGCGTGGACTCCTGGAACATCAGGGCAACCTTGCCGCCGGCGTCGATCGTGCCTGAGGTGGGGGTCTCGAGCCCCGCGGCCAGCGTGAGCATCGTCGACTTGCCGCATCCCGAACCGCCGACGAGGGCGACGAACTCGCCTGGATCCACGTCGAGGTCCAGGCCGCCGAGGGCCGTGACCCTCTGCTCGCCCTGCCCGAACGACTTGGTCACGCCCCTGAGCCGGAGGCCGCCGGCGGGTGCCGCGGGCGCCGTCGCGGCGGTCACGAGACCACCTCGGCCATGCCGCGGGCGTCCAGCGCCTCGTTCAGCACGGCCAGGTCCCAGAGGCGCGCGAAGTCGTCGTTGGGCTTGTCCGGCAGCAGGCCCACGGCGTCGGCGTGGGCGGCGGCGGCCCGGAGCGTGTCGGCGAGCGGCGCGACGGTGAACTCGAGCGTCTCCCAGGCGGCGCGGAGCGTCTCGGGGTCCATCACCTGCCCGGTCAGGGCCGTGATCTGGGCGGCGACGGTGTCGCGGGCGGCGACTGGGTCCTCGTCGATGAGGGCGAGGGCGTCGAGGTGGGCGTCCAGGAAGGCGCGCAGCAGGTCCGGGCGCTCCTCGGCGAACCGCGGGTTGGCGATGACGGTGGTGGAGACGAAGAGGCCGTCGGGCCAGAGGTCGCGCTCGTCGACGAGCACCACGCCGCCCGCCTCGACGAGCCGGGTGGCGAAGGGCTCGGGCAGCCAGCCGCCGTCGATCCCGCCGGCCGCGAAGGCCTGCACGGCGGCGGAGTTGGGCTGGGGGAGCACGCTCACGTCGCCCCCGCCGTCCTCGGTGGCCGTGAGGCCCTGTGAACCGAGCCAGTGCCTGAGCGCGATGTCCTGGGTGTTGCCGAGTTGCGGGGTGGCCAGACGCTTCCCGCGGAGGTCCTCCGGGGACTCGATGCCCGGCCGGACCACCAGCGACGCACCGCCGGAGGTGGAGCCGGCGATGACGCGCACGGCCTCGCCGCGCGACTGCAGGTAGGCCGTGACGGTGGGGTTGGGGCCCATGTAGGCCACGTCGACGGAGCCGGCGAGCACCGCCTGGAGCGCCTCAGGTCCCGCCCGGAACGACTGCGTTGATGCGGTGGCCCCGGCCTCGGTCAGCCGTGCGTCGAAGAGACCCGCGCCGTCGGCGATGAGGGCGGGCGCGTGGGTGACGTTGGCGAAGTAGCCGATGGTGACGGTGTCGTCGGCGTAGTCGGTGGAGGCGCAGCCGGCCAGCAGCCCGCACGCCGTCAGCAGGCCGACGGCGGCAGCCGTCCGCCGCGACAGCCGGGTGCTGCGGTGGGACATCGGGATTCTCCTGGTGAGCGTGTGATGCCGAAACTAGGTCTGCCCACCACCTGAGTCAACGCGTCGCGCCCCCGTGAGACGGGCCCTGAGCGTGCGTTGCCGTCGGCTTTCGCTGACTGCTGAACCGGGGAATAACCGCGTCCGGAATCTCAGTCGACGAGCATGGTGCCGGTCTCCCCGGGCAGGCTGCCGGTGGCGCGCTGACCTGGGGCGGGCGGGCGGTTCGCGGAGACCTCCGCCTGGCTCGGCAGGAGGTCACCCCATGGCACGTCCTGCAGCACCAGCAACGTGGTGGTGCCGTACAACAGGAAGCTGGTGGCCAGGCTGCCCAAAGGCCAGTAGCGCTGCCCGGAATGGCCGTGGGCGCTCACCAGCACGAGGTCCACCCCCTCCGCGGCTGCGAGTTGGTGCAGTGCCGCCGCCGGGTCCTGGTCGCGGAGCACCCGCACTTGCGTGTCCGCCTGCAATCCGGATGCGAGCTCGTCGAGATAGGTCTGCGCCTCGACGACGAACTGGTCGATGGCCCGGTCTACCGTGGCCTCGATCCTGCTGCCGCGCCGGCGGTGGATATAGCGGGGCGGTTGCACGACGTGGGCGAGCACCAGAGTGGCGCCCACGCCGGCCGCGATCGCGTCCGCCGCACCGAGCACGTGCTCGGCCCGGAGCGACCCGTCCATCGGCACGAGGATCCTGCGGTAGGTTTCGGGCACCAGCGGGGCGTCCTGGGCTGCGTCCTGGCCGACGTGGTAGCCGCGCACCAGCAACAGCGACGCCCCGGAGCGCTGCGCCACCTTGAAGGCGACGGAGTTGAGGTTCCAGGCGTTCAACCCGCCGGCGCCGTGGCTGTCCAGGGCGATCAGGGAACAGTCCCACTCCCGCGCGACCGCCAGGATCCGATCCGCCGCTGAGCCCTCCTCGACGCGGGTGATGCTCTGGAGCCCCAGCTCCTCCAGCAGCCGCCGCGCGATGTGGTCCAGGTATACCTCGGCCACGTCGCGGCGCATCCGCCACTCGAGGGGGTCGTTCAAGGGTGTGTCGACGTTGCCCTCCAGGACCCGCAGGAGCATCGTCTCGGAGCCGGGGGGCGCGATCCTGGCGACGTGCGTGAGGACGCCGGAGGCGAGGATCGAGCCGTCCAGCGGAGCAAGAACACGTTCGAACATGCGTCCCCCTGTCGTGCCGTCTGTGGTCATGCTACGCCTGCGGGTTCTTGACGTTCTGGTCCACCCTCCACTGGTCGCCGTCGCGGCTCACAGACACCTCGATGCGGCGCCCGCCG
>DATITN010000256.1:0-3790 GCA_035467795.1 Arachnia sp.
CCGTCCGTCCGATCAGCGCTCCGCCGGCCACGTCACCGGGGTAGTGCACGCCCACGTGGACGCGGGAGTATCCGACCGCGACCGCAGCCAGGCGCAAAGGCAGCCCCAGTGCGGGGATCACGCTGCCCACCCCCTCGGCGAAGGCGAACGCGGAGGCGGTGTGTCCGGAGGGGAACGAGGTGGACTCCGGCATCGTCACATGCCGTTCGTCGGGGACTCCGGCCCCTGCACGGTCCGGGCGTCGCCGATCGGTGAGCTGCTTTCCCAGGAGATTGGCCGTGGCCGAGGCGAGCCCGATCGAGACCACGCCGTTGAGCGCGGCCCGGCGACCGGTGCGTCCTCCGCCAACGGCGATCACGCCGGCGATCCCAAACCACAGGACCGACTTGTCGGCAGCAGACGACAACCGCCGGAAGAAGCGGTCGAGTGTCGGGGTGTCCGTGGTGGCCACCGCTTCGTAGAGTTTCTTGTCGAGCGCGGACAGCTCAGACAGGAGCTGGCGAAGGTCAGCCCTCATGGGCCCAGACGACGTCATAGTCCAAGTGTCGGCGTCAACGTCTCAGTTGACACCCTTTCACCGCCGATCGGCCTTTCCTCAATGGGAGCCAAGGCGCTCCGGCTCTCCTAGCCTTGAGGCATGTCGCGACAAGTGGCTGCCGTCCTGGCGCTGGTGTGCGTCCTTGGCGCCGCCGGTCTTCTCATCTTCCAGGTGATCACTTCCCTTCCCCGGGGGCCCTTCTCGGTGATCCTCGTGCTCGTGGCGTGCTATGCGGCGTGGCACGTCCTGCTCCACCGAAATCCGGTGCGTGCGATCGCCGCCGGTGCGGCTGGGCTGTTGGTCGCGGGTGCCGTGTGGCTCATGCTCGCCGACGGTGTGCAGGCGAGCAGCCTGCTAGGCCTGGCCTGCATCGTTCTGGCCGTCGTGTTGGGTCGCCACGTCTACTCGGCGCGCGTTCAACTGGCTCTGGCCCAGCCACCGTCCCGAGCTGTCGTGGTCTGGAACCCAAGGTCCGGTGGCGGCAGGGCGCAGAAGAACAACCTCGCCGAGGAGGCCCGTCGGCGAGGCATCGAGGCCATCGAGCTCAAACCCGGCGACGACCTGGTTGCGCTCGTCAACGCTGCCGTGGCCCGCGGCGCAGACGGCCTCATGGCCGCGGGAGGCGACGGCACCCAGGCCTTGGTGGCGGCCATCGCGGCCGAGAACGACCTGCCGTTCGCGTGCGTCCCCGCCGGGACCCGCAACCACTTCGCGCTCGACCTCGGAGTGGATCGCACCGACGTCGTCGGCTCGCTCGACGCCTTCGTGAACGGCGGCGAGAAGCGGGTCGACCTTGCGGAGGTTGGCGGACGCGTCTTCGTCAACAACGCCTCCCTGGGCCTGTATGCGGAGGCGATCCAGGACAAGGGGTACCGCGACGCCAAAGCCCGAACGATCCTCGACACCGTGCCGAAGATGCTCGGACCCGAAGGCGCGGGAGGCAGCCGTGAGCTCAGATGGACCGGGTCGGACGGATCGCCTCGTCAATCAGCGGCCATCATCCTGGTTTCCAACAACGTCTACCGGCTCGGCGCGGTCCCCGGGGCTGGCACCCGTCCGCGCCTGGACGAAGGCATCCTCGGCGTGAGCATCATCGGAGCCCCCGCAGCCAAGGGGCATCGGCAGTTCACCAACGACTGGTCGGCACACGAGTTCGTTGTCGAGGCAGACGGCGACGTCCCCGTCGGGGTCGATGGCGAGGCCCTCATCCTCTCGACGCCTCTGGTGTTCCGGACCCGTCCGGGCGCCCTTCGCGTGCGCATCGCAAGGCACCACCCCGGCGCCTCCCCCTCGGCAGCCCTACCGCGCGGCCTGCTCGATGCGTTCAGCCGACTGATCCGCATCGCCGGAGGAGCCGACCCTCTCACCCTCACCCGAGTCCACGGCCACAGGGCAAGGATCGGCCGGATCGTGTGACGACCGCTCATCCTCCTGCCGGCGAGGCTGGTGCCATGACCACAGGTTGTGGCTGTAAACAGGGAGGTTCATCTCAAAATGGTTAGTCAAGTAGCACGCGGTTGGCGGGTCTACGCGGTCCGAGGCGTGGCCGCGATCATCTTCGGAATAACGGCGCTTGTGTGGCCGGGGCCGACGCTCGCGGTTCTGGTGTACCTGTTCGGTGCATTCGCGTTCATCGATGGGGTCGGATTGCTCGTGGCGCTCGCCCGAGGCGACGTCCTGGCCCGGCGCCACGCCTGGGCCACCGGTCTGAGCGGCGCGCTCGGGGTCGTCATTGCGGTCGCCACGCTCTTCTGGCCTGGTATCACCGCCATGACGCTGCTCTACCTGGTCGCGTTCTGGGCGATCCTGACGGGTGTGCTCGAGGTTGTCGCCGCGATCGAATTGCGGCGTGTCATCAAGGGCGAGTTCTGGATGATCGTGAGTGGCGTCCTCTCGATCGTGTTCGGCGTCCTCCTCATGCTCAATCCGGGCACTGGACTCCTTTCGCTCATGTGGCTCGTCGGGTTCTACGCGATCATGTTCGGATCCTCGAGCTTGGGCCTTGGGTACCGGCTGCATCGCATCGACCACGACACTGAGCAGGCTGCCGACGCCAAGGAGAGCGCCACCATCGCGTGACGCCGGCTAGGGCGTCACGCCCGGGCCGGGCTCCTGCTGCCCAGGGCTCAACCGCGGACGACCGGCGAGCAGTCGCCGGTCGTCCGCGTGTCAGCAGTTGAGTGAGCGCCCGTTCACCACGCCTGGCTACCGGGACGCCAGCACCTCGGCGACGTAATCGACGTCCTTGTCGCCGCGACCCGACAGGTTGATCAGAACGATCGCGTCCTTCGGCATCGACGGCGCCATCCGCATGGCGTGGGCCACGGCGTGCGAGCTCTCCAGGGCAGGGATGATGCCCTCGGTGCGGCACAGCAGCTGGAACGCGTCGAGGCACTCGGCGTCGGTGGCCGATACGTAGGTGACGCGCCCGATCTCGTTCAGGAAGGCGTGCTGGGGGCCGACGCCGGGGTAGTCCAGGCCGGAGGCGATGGAGTGCACTGGGGCCGGTTCGCCCTCGGGCGTCTGGATCACCTTGGTGGCCATGCCGTGCAGGACGCCGTCTGTGCCGGTGGTCATGGTGGCGGCGTGTTCGCCCAGGTGCTCGACCCCGCGACCCGCCGGTTCGACGCCGTAGAGGCGCACGTCCTCGTCGTCCAGGAATGCCGTGAACAGACCGAGCGCGTTCGATCCGCCGCCCACGCAGGCGGTGATGGCGTCTGGCAGGCGCCCCTCGGCCTCCAGTATCTGGGCGCGGGCCTCGCGGCCGACGATGGCCTGGAAGTCGCGCACCATCGACGGGTACGGGTCAGGGCCGACCACGGAACCGATGCCGAAGAACGTGTCCTCGAAGTCGCGCGCATAGGTGGAGAAGGCCGAGTCGACGGCCTCCTTCAGGGACGCGCCGCCCTCGGTGACCTCAACCACCTTGGCGCCGAGCAGTTGCATGCGAACCACGTTCGGGTGCTGCTTGGCGACGTCGATGGCGCCCATGTGGATCTCGCACTCCAGGCCGAGAAGCGCCGCCGCTGTGGCGAGCGCGACACCGTGCTGGCCTGCCCCGGTCTCGGCGATGAGCTTCTTCTTGCCCATGCGACGGGCCAGCAGGCCCTCGCCGAGGCAGTGGTTGATCTTGTGCGAACCGGTGTGGTTGAGGTCCTCGCGCTTCAGGTAGATCTTCGCGCCGCCCAGGTGCTCAGTGAGGTTCTCGGCGAAGTGCAGCAGCGACGGGCGCCCGACGTAGGCCTTGAGGAG
>DATITN010000257.1:0-13036 GCA_035467795.1 Arachnia sp.
CTTGGCGTAGATCCGCACGCGCAGCGCGCCCTGCAGGCGGAGGGCGACGTCGTGGCCCACCAGGCGCTCCACGTAGCGGAACACGCCGCGCGAGATGCCGAAGGCGCGGACGCCCACCGCGGCGGGCTGCAGGAAGAGCACAGGCGGCGCCATGGCGGCGAAGGAGATCAACCAGGCGGAAACCCCCATAAGTGCCACCGACGAGCCTGAGGCCAGGGAGGCGAGGAGGACCGCGAGCAGGAAGCGGGTTCGGGCCTTCGGTGCGGTGGAGAGAAGGTCGCGGAGGAGGGACAATCCGTTCCCTGCGGGTGTCGCACGATACGACCCTTCGAGACGGCCCACGCCGCTTCGCGGGCTGGCCTCCTCAGGGAGCGAAGTGTTGATGCGCGGGTCGGCTTCCTCGGGGAGCGGAGTGTTGCTTCGGGGGCTGGCTTCCTCGGGGAGCGGAGTGGTGCTTCGCGGGCTGGCCTCGACAGGGATCGAAGCGCTCGCCGTCAGGACGACGCGGTCCGCGGCGGCCAGGACCGCTGGGCGGTGGCTCACGATCAGGGCCCCAGCCCCGGTGGCCCGCACCGCCTCGATGACGCGCGCCTCCGTCGCGGCGTCGAGGCCGGCGGTGGGCTCGTCGAGCACCAGCAGCCGGGCGCCGCCCAGCCGGATCCGGACCAGGGCGCGCGCCAACGCCACCCGGCGACGCTCTCCAGCGGACAGACCCTCGCCGTCGTCACCGACGGACTTGTGTGGCCCGAAGTCCGCCCCCGCCTCGTCCAGCGCCCGCCGGATGTCCTCCTCCGTCGCGCCGGGGTGGCCGAGGGCGACGTTGTCGCCCACCGTGCCGTTGAGCATTCCGGGCTCCTGGCCCACCCAGGCCAGCTGCCCCCGCCACGACGCGAGGTCCACGCCGGTCAGGTCCACGCCGTCGACGGTGACCCGCCCCGACGTCGGGTCGAGGAAGCCGAGCGCCATGGCCAGCGCGGTCGACTTCCCGCCGCCCGAGGGGCCGGTGAGCGCCACCACCTCGCCGGGCGCTACCTCAACGCTGAGGTGCTCGACGGCCGGGCCCGCGGCGCCGGGGTAGGAATAGGTGAGGTCCTCCAGTCGCAGGTCCCCGCCGCGCGGGGCGGGCTCGCTGCCGGCGTGCCCGGCCCCGCCGTCGATCACCTCGAAGGCGGCGTCCGCCGCGGCCACCCCGTCGGCCGAGTCGTGGAAGTGGATGCCCACCTGCCGCACGGGCAGGAACGCCTCCGGGGCGAGGATGAGCACGAAGAGGGCGGTGGGGAAGTCGACGTCGCCGTAGACCAGCCGGAAGCCCACCGTCACCGCGACCACCGCCACCGACAACGTGGCCAGCAGCTCGAGCGCGAACGAGCTGAGGAACGAGATGGTCAGCACCTTCATGGTGGCGTCGCGGTAGTCCTCCTCGCCGAGCTCCACCCCGCGCTTCTGCGCCCGCGCCCGAGCGAATGCCTGGAGCGTGGGGAGGCCGGCGATGAGGTCGGCGAAGTGGTTGGCGAGCCGGTCCGCCACGGCGAAGCTGCGGCGGGTGGCCTTCTCCGTGGTCCAGCCGATGAGGGCCATGAACACGGGAATCAGCGGGAGGGTGAAAGCGACGATGATCGCCGAGGGCCAGTCCGCCAGCAGGATGGCGCCGCCCACGAGGAACGGCACGGTCGCGGCGAGCCCCAACTGGGGGAGGTACTTGGAGAAGTAGCCGTCCAGTGCGTCGAGACCCTGGGTGACGATCCGGATCAGTGAGGCCGACGACGCGGCGCCGACGGGGGTGTCGAGACGGGCCGCGAGAATGTCGCGGCGGAGCTGGGACTTGACTGTCGCGGCGGAGCGGTGGGCCAGGGTTGAGCTCAGCCAGGCCAGCAGACCGCGCGCCAGGAACACGGCGGCCAGCAGGAACAGGGCCGTCTGCCACCCTGGCGGCAGGGCCTGCGTCTCGAACGCCAGGGTGATCCAGTCCGCGAGGAGCCGCGCCTGGACGATGAGCAGGGCAGCGGTGACCAGGCCGACGAGCACCGTCGCCACCATGAACCCCCGGGTCGCGCGGGCGCGGGTGAACAGTCGGGGATGGATGGGGCCGGCCACCTGACCAGTCTTCCACAGGGCCCCGGAGGATCCGGTCGCTGCCTGGGTTGGTCTACCCACCCGGATAGCGACCGGATCGCGGGGGCCGTGGGAATGATCCGGGCCTCCCGGCCGTTGTGCACAGCACTGCCCGCCCACCGGTGGGCTAGTGATCGCAGAACCGGAGCACCCCCATATGACCTCACCACTGACCGACGCCAAGCCCGCCGGCCGTAGTCTTCTCGACGGCGCCCCCCAGATCAGCGTCTCGAGCGTGCCTACCTTCGTCGACGACGTGACGGTCCGCCTCATCGCGGCGGTGGTTGTGGCCGTCGGCCTGCTGGCCCTCGCCACGCAGCAGTGGTGGCTCTACGCCGTCCTCTTCGCCGACTTCACGCTCCGCGCCGCTGCGGGCCCACGGTGGAGCCCGATCGCGCGCGTCGTGGGCGCCTGGCTCCGGCCCCGCATCGCCGCCCCGAAACAGCCCACACCCTTCGCGCCCAAGCGATTCGCCGCCGGGATCGGCGCCGTCATGACCGCGACCATCACCGCGCTGTGGATTGTCCACGCCCTCACCGCGACCCCCGGCCTCATCTGGGCCGCGACCGCGCTCGCCGTCGTCATGATCGTGCTGCCGGGGCTGGAGGCGGCGCTCGGCTTCTGCCTCGGCTGCAAAATCTTCGTCGCACTGATGCGCCTTGGCCTCATCCCCGAGGACGTCTGCGTGGACTGCGCCCCGTCGTCGCGCCGCGCCTGACGCGCCCCGACAGACAAGAAGGCCCACCCCGTCGGGGGTGGGCCTTCCAGCGTGATGAGGGACGGGGTCAGTGGACCGCGACCACCTCGTCGGGGATGTTCTTCGTCGAGATGCGGCGGCTGAACACCCAGTACGACCACGACTGGTAGGCCAGCACGATCGGCACGAAGATCACGGCGGCCCACGTCATGATGGTGAGGGTGGTGTCCGACGACGCCGCGGTGATGATGTTGAGGCGCTCGTCGACGGGGACCGTCTCGTCCTGCGCGAAGCCCAGGTTTCCGTACATACGAATGAAGATGCCGATGAACAGCGTCACCACCGACGCGCCGGTCAGGATGAATCCCCAGCCGTCGCGGCCCTTGTTGATCATGAGCGTGGCGCCCAGGATGGTGGCGATCGCGATGATCCCCGCGGCCCACGCGAACACGGTGAAGTCGCCGAACTCGGAGTTGGCGGGCCAGAACACGTTCTGAGAGATGACGAACACAGTCACCAGCACGGTCGCCACCCACCCGCCGCGCGCGCCGAAAGCCTCGGCCCGATCGTGGATGTGCCCCTTGGTCTTCAGCGCGATGAACGCCGCGCCGTGGACCAGGAACAGGGTCACGAGCATCACGCCGCCCAACAGCCCGAACGGCCCGAACAGCCCCCAGAAGGAACCGTTCCAGAGCAGACCGTCGTTGGCCAGGCCGATGACGAAGTTGGCGAACCCGACGCCGAACACCAGCGACGGCAGGAACGATCCGACGGTGGCGAACCAGTCCAGCATCGCCCGGTAGCGGCTGTCTGGGTGCTTCGAGCGGTACTCGAACGCGACGCCGCGCAGGATCAGGCCCACCAGCACGAGCAGCAGCGGCAGGTAGAGCCCGGAGAACAGCGAGGCGTACCAGCCGGGGAAGGCCGCGAACATCGCGCCGCCCGCAGTGAGCAGCCACACCTCGTTGCCGTCCCAGACGGGGCCGATGGTGTTGACGAGGACGCGCTTGTCCTTGTCGTTCTTCCCCAGGATGGGGATCAGCATCGCCACGCCGTAGTCGAAGCCCTCGAGGAAGAAGTAGCCCAGCCACAGCACGGTGACCAGCAGGAACCACACGATGGGCAGCGTCGGAACCGACACCGTCGCTTCAAGCAGGTTGATCATCTCTGGTTCTCCTTTCTCAGTACGCGAAGGTCATGGGGGCGTCGGGATCGGTCTGCACCTCGATGGGTGCGACGTCTGGCAGGCCCGCCTTGGCGTACCTGAGGAACAGCCACACCTCGATCACGGCCAGACCGCCGTAGATGAGGGTGTAGGTGATCATCGAGAACAGCACCTCGCCCACGCCGACGGTGGGGGAGACACCCGACGCCGTCGGCATCACGCCCGCGACGATCCAGGGCTGGCGGCCCATCTCGGTGAAGATCCACCCGAAGGAGATGGCGAACAACGGCAGCAGCGGCATGCCGAACATCAGCCACGTCCACAGGGCGCTGGGCTTCGGGAGCCGATCCTTGCGGGTGACCCACAGCGTGAGCGCCGCGATGCCCATTCCCGCGAACCCGAGGCCCATCATGAACCGGAAGGTCCAGTAGGAGATCGGGATGATGGGCGTGGGGTCGAGGCCGGGGTAGTTGGCCGCGAGTTCGGATGCGTACTGCTCCTGGATGGTGGTCTGGGTGCCGTCGAACTGGCGGAAGCCGTTCTCCTCGAAGTCCGCCCGGAGGTCGTTGATGCCCTTGACCTCCTCGTGCCCGGAGAGGATCGACAGCAGACCGGGAATGCGGAGCGACCAGATCTCCTCGGTGCCGTCCAGGGTGCCGATGGTGAAGACGGAGAACGAGGCGTTCTTCTCGGTCTCGAACAGCGCCTCGGCAGCGGCCATCTTCATGGGCTGCACCTGCGTCATGGTCTTGGACTGCAGGTCTCCGGTGAAGACCACGACGATGGAGGTCACGAGCAGCACCCAGGCGCCCAGGCGCACGGAGAAGCGGTAGGCGTCCGTGTCGCCGGGCTTGGACTCGCCGTCGCGGTTGATCTTGGCGAGGTGCCAGCCCGCGATGCCTGCCATCAGGCCGCCGGCCACCATGTAGGAGGACGCGATGACGTGCGGGAAGGTGACCAGGAAGACGGGGTTGGTGAGGACCTCGAGGAACCCGGCTACACCGTCGAGCTCGGCGCGGCCGTTGTTGAACACGGTGCCGACGGGGTTCTGCATCCACGAGTTGGCGGCCAGGATGAACACCGCCGAGAGCATCGTTCCGAAGGCCACCATGTAGATGGTCATCAGGTGGATCTTCTTGGGCAGCTTGTCCCAGCCGAAGATCCACAGGCCGAGGAAGGTGGATTCGAGGAAGAACGCCAGCAGTGCCTCGAGCGCCAAGGGGGCCCCGAAGACGTCGCCGACGAAGCGCGAATACTCGGACCAGTTCATGCCGAACTGGAACTCCTGCACGATCCCCGTGACCACGCCGAGGGCGAAGTTGATGAGGAAGAGCTTCCCGAAGAACTTCGTGAGCCGCAGGTAGGCGTCGTTGCCGGTGCGTACCCAGAAGGTCTGGAGAACTGCCACCAGCATCGACATCGCGATGGTGATGGGGACGAAGAGGAAGTGGTACACAGTGGTGATTCCGAATTGCCACCGCGCCAGGGTCACAGCATCCATGACAGGACGGTACTACCCTGGGTCGTAAATGCCCAACGAGTCCACCCCGGGGGGAGAGATCGCCCCTTATGCTTAGCCCCATGCCCTCACGTGGAGAACTCGAGCAGCGCGTCATGGAGCTGCTGTGGGCCTCCGGCGTGCCCCAATCCGTGGCGGACGTGCACATACAGCTCAACCGCGAACGCGAACTCGCCTACACCACCGTCATGACGGTGCTGGACAGGCTCGCGAAGAAAAGCCTGGTGTCGCGGGAACTGGTGAACCGCGCATGGCAGTACCGGCCCATGGCACCACAAGCCGAAGTCGTGGCCCGCGACATGGAGCGCCTGCTGGAGCCGGTGGCACCGGACGTGCGCATCGCTGCGCTGCGTCGCCTGGCCGAGAGCCTGACCTCGGAGGAGCGGGCGGCGCTGGCCGCACCGTTGGCCACGGCCTGACCAGCGCCGCCGCGCGTCACTTCTTCTTCCCCTTGCCGCCCTTCTTCTTGCCCTTCTTGTCCTTCTTCTCCTGCTCCGCCGCAGACTCCTCGCCAGGGGCGGGAAGGAGATCGGGCGCGACGGCGGCGATCAGTTCCCGCTTGTGGGCCAGCGTCCGCTCCAGATCGGCCAGCAGGCCCTCCCGCTTGGCCCGGAGACCCTCCAGTGCGGCCTCATGGGCTTCGTCGCCCTGCCCCTTGACGCGCAGCATGACGGCTTCCTCCCGGACCTCGGTGCTGGACTCGAGGGCCTTCATGACCACACGCTCCGTGTCCTCCATCGATTCGGCCAGGGCGGCAGGGGACATCGTCGCGGCCAGCTGTCGACGCTGGACCTCCGGCTTCCAGCGCGGCTGGGGCCACTTGAGATCCATGTCGACGAGGGCGCGGGTCAGGATCTCCGTGGCGGCCAGCCGCGAGTACCACTTCCGGTCCGCCGGGAGGACGTACCAGGGGGCGTGATCGGTGGCGGTGAGCCGGAACACGTCGGCGTAGGCCTCCTGGAAGTCGTCCCACTTCGCGCGGGTGGTGAGGTCGCCGGCGCTGAACTTCCACCGCTTGTCCGGGCGGTCGAGGCGTTCCATGAGGCGCTTGCCCTGCTCGTCCTGCGAGACCATGAGCGCGAGCTTGATCACGATCGTGTCGTCGTCGACGAGTGACTTCTCCCACTTGTTGATCTCGGCGTAGCGCTTGCGCCACACCTCCTCCTCGACGAGTTCCTCAACTCGCACCACGAGCACGTCCTCGTAGTGGGAGCGGTCGAACACGCCGATCAGCCCGGGGCGGGGCAGGCCGCGCTTGATCCGCCACAGGTAGTGGTGCCGCCGCTCCTCGGGGGTGGGGACCCCGAAGCTGCGCATTGCGACACCCTGCGGATCCACCATCCCCATCACGTGGCGGGTGATGCCGCCCTTGCCGGCCGTGTCGAGGCCCTGCACCACGACGAGGATCTTGCGGTTGCCCCCGGCGCGGCCGTGGGCGAAGAGGCGCTCCTGAAGCTCGGAGAGCAGCTCCCCGCGCTCCTTCATGGTCTCCTCGGCCTGATCCTTGTCGCCCGTCCAGCCCGGGGTGCCGGCCCGGTCGAAGGTGGACAGGTCGAAGTCGGGTCCGACGCGCAGGGCGCTGCGCGGGTCCTCGCTCCAGAAGTCAGTCATGGGTGGTCCTTTCTCTGGGACCCCCCATTCTGTCGCGGCAAGCCGGTGAGCGTGAGCTTTCTGCTCAGGCGTCGTCGGTGAGCCGTCGACGGTTCCGGCCAGAGGTCACCCACCGGGCCAGGGTGCCCCCCTCGTGGAGCAGCTCCAGGCGGCGCTGTGTGCGCTCAACCAGCTCCGTCCGCGCCGCGAGCAGCAGCTGGTCGTTCTCGCGGAGGCGGGTGCTCCTGTCCGGGACCAGGATCGCGTCGCCGCGGATCACCATGGACACCACCGCACCACCGGGGAGGCGGAGGTCGTCGACGTACATGCCGGTGAGTCGGCTGCCTGGGGGCACGGTGACCTGCACCAGGGTTGCGTCGATCCCCTCCAGCGGCGAGGAGTCGAACGCGACGGCGTGCGGCGAGATGGCCTCGGTGACGCCCATCCAGCGCGCGAACCGGGGCAGGGTGGGGCCCTGCAGCAGGGTGAAGGTGACCACCAGCAGGAAGGTGACGTGGAAGATGTGGCTTGCGTAGGGCAGGTTCTCGGTGAGCGGGATGGTGGCCAGCATGATGGGCACAGCGCCGCGCAGCCCGGACCAGGAGGTGAACGCCATCTCGCGCCAGGGCACCTTGAACGGGGCCAGGCACAGCCACACCGAGAGGGGACGTGCCACGAACGTCAGGACCGAACCGATCACCAGGGCGTCGACGATGGCGCCCGGGAGCTCGGCCGGCGAGGCCAGCAGCCCGAGCATGATGAACAGGGCGATCTGCGCCAGCCACCCGAGGGATTCGGTGAAGCCCTCGGTGGTGGAGTGGTGGGGGAGGGCCTGGTTGCCGAGCCAGATTCCGGCCACGTAGGCGGCCAGGAGGGCGGAGCCCCCCGCGATGCCGGCCGTCGCGAAGGCCGCCATCGCGATCGTCAGGGTGGCCAACGGATACAGCCCGGCGGAAGGGAGGGAGATCCGGCCCAGCAAGAACTGCCCGATACGGGCGATGATCAGCCCGATCAGCGCGCCGGCGACGAGCTGGAAGAGTGCGGTGCCCAGCATCGCTGCCACCGAACCCTCGCTCCAGGCGTCCGAGGCGACGACGCTGACGAGCACGATCGTCGGGGGATCGTTGAAGCCGGACTCGCCCTCAAGCGTGGTGCGGACGCGGCGCTTGATCGGCAGTCGGCGCAGGATCGCGAAGACTGCGGCCGCGTCGGTGGAGGAGACCATGGCGGCGAGCAGGATCGCGGTGCGAAGATCCAGGCCCAGGAGCAGGACGGCGAAGGTGGCCGCGACCGTGACGCTCACCATGACGCCGGCCGTCGCCATGATCCCGGCGCGGAGCGCGACGGGGCGCAGGTCCGCCCAGCGGGTGGTGAAGCCGCCGTCGATGAGGAGGACCGCGACGGCGATGAGCGCGAGGTTGAACGCGAGCTGGCTGTCGTCGAAGCGGATGCCCAGGCCCGCCTCGCCGATGATCAGGCCGATGCCGAGGTAGAGCAGCATGCCGGGCATCCCGCTGCGCGAGGAGATGCGCACCGCGACCACGGCCGCGAGGAAGATGCCCGACACGGCCAGCACGACGAGGTTGAGCTCCTCGTGGGTCATGATCTGGCTCGCGTGGTGCGCATGGGAGACCCTTCGGCCGGTGGGCATGAGCTTAGCGGCCGGCGCGGGGGTGTTCAGCCGACGGTGAGGCGGATCTCATTCCTCCACGGGTCCAGCACGGACAGCGTCTGACCGTCGAACGTCGGTGCGTGGCCCGAGAAGCGCAGCCGCTCGTCGGCCTTGGCGATCTCCTCGGCGGTGGGCACCAGAATGTCGATGACCCCCATGCCGAGCGTGTTGTGTCGCGGGCCGGCGCCGGCCGAGTTCCACACGTTCATCGCCATGTGGTGGTGGTATCCGCCCGCCGCGACAAACAGGGCCGAGCCGCCGAGGGAGGCGGTCTGCTCGAACCCCAGCGCGTCGACGTAGAACGAGCGGGCGGTGGCCACGTCGCCCACCTGGAGGTGGACGTGCCCCAGCTCGGCCTCGGTGGGCGGCAGTGTCGCGGGGTCCGTCCCGGCGAGGTGCTTGGCGACGAACTCGTTGGGGTCGATGTAGAGGGTGGCCATCTGCACCTGGCTGCCGTTCCACTGCCACTGGTCGCGGGGGCGGTCGTGGTAGAGCTCCACCCCGTTGCCCTCGGGATCGGTGAAGTAGAAGGCCTGGGACACGAGGTGGTCTCCGGTGCCGGCGTAGGTCTGCGGATACTGCTCATACATCCGCACCAGGGTGGCGGCGAGGGCGGGCAGTTCGGCGTAGACGACGGCGGTGTGGAAGAGGCCGGCGTCGGTGCGCCGGGCGGGGCGCAGGTCCTTGGCCTCGGTGAGGCGCACGATGGGGGTGTGCGAGTGGCCGAGGGTGACCGAGCCGGGCTCGTCGACGAGGGGCTCGAGGCCCACGCCGTCGGTGTAGTAGGCGAGCATGCTGCTCATGTCGCGGACGCGCAGCTCGAGGCGCCCCATGTGGGTGTCGGCGTGAAGGCTCATGCCCCCAGTCTAAAGTTTAAGTTTCAACTAATCAAGCGCGATCGGTCGACGGCGGGGCCCAGCGCGCCGGGTCGTCGAGCACGCGCTCCAGCGCGACGTAGGCCGCGCCGAACGCCGGGGCCGCGTGGTCCGGCGTGGCGGCGATGAGGGCGGGCTCGGTGAACGGCCTGGCCAGCAGCCGCGTGTCCAGCTCCCGCTGGATGAAGGGCCGGTACTCCTCGACGAGCACCGCGAGGTCTCCGCCGAACACCACGGTGGTGATGTCCAGCAGGTTGCCGGCGTTGGCCAGGGCGAGCCCGAGCGCGCGGCCCGCCGCCCGCACCGCGTCCACGGCCGCGGGGACGCCGTCGAGAAAGGCCTGCCGGACCTCCTCGATCGAGCCGACGCCCACCAACTCGGTCAGCGCGCGGGTGCCGGCGTAGCGCTCGAGGCAGCCCTTGGCGCCGCAGCCGCACTGCGGCCCGTCCGGATCGATGAAGGTATGGCCGATCTCACCGGCCCAGCCGCGCGTGCCTAGCGAGACCGAACCATTGATGACAAGGGCCGACCCGATACCCACCTCGCCGGAGAGGTAGAGGAACGCGTCGAGTGGGCCGGGGCGGCCGGGCCTCTCGTGGCCCACGTAGATGGCAGCGCAATCGGCCTCGTTGGCCACGCCGAAGTCCACCTCGTCCACCTCCGGGAGCCCGCCGTCGCGAAGAAGGGTGCGCGGGTCCACGTCGTGCCAGCCGAGGTTGGGGGCGCGCAGGACCATGTGCGTGGACGCGTCCACCAGGCCAGGGACGGCGAGCTGGATGCCCACCAGGCTGCCGCCCTCGGGCAGCGCGCGTAGGCACTCCCGGGCGAGGCCTGCCACGCGCGCCAGCGCCTCGGCCGGGGACAGGTCCACGTAGTGGGTGGCGGCGTCCGCCGCCGCGACGACGGTGCCGGTCAGGTCCACCAGCCGGGCGGCGCTGTGGCCGACGTTGATCTCCAGGCCCAGCGCCAGCAGCGTGCCCGCGCGGGGGTGCAGCGGCGTGGCGGGTCGCCCGCGCTTGGTGGCCGGCAGCGGGCTGGACTCCGAGACGATGCCCGCCGCCACGAGCTCGTCGACCATGCGCGAGGCCGTCGAGCGCGTCATGCCGGTTGCCTGGGCCACGTTCGCCCTTGCCGGGGCTGTGTCGCTGGCAAAGACGTACCTGGCCACCAGCGAGAGGTTGCTGGCGCGGAGGCTGCCCTGCCTGGCCACTCCGGCCGCGGGATCGAAACGTGTGCGCATGGGCTTGACTCTAGCCCAGAATCGTTATAAGTTCAGGACGAAAACAATATCTTTCTCGATGAGGAGACCCCCATGACTGATCACGACTACAAGTTCTCGTTCGGCCTCTGGACCGTCGGGTGGCGCGGCACCGATCCCTTCGGCTCCGACACCCGCCCCGAGTTCGACCCCTGGCACTACGCAGACAAGCTCGCCGAGCTCGGCGCCTGGGGCATCACGTTCCACGACAACGACATCTACCCCTTCGACGCCGACGAGGCCACCGCCAAGGGCCGCATCAAGCAGCTCAAGGACGCCTGCGACAAGTCGGGCCTGACCATCGAGATGGTCACCACCAACACCTTCAGCCACCCCATGTTCAAGGACGGCGGCCTCACCTCCAACGACCGTGGCGTGCGCCGCTTCGGTCTGAAGAAGATTCTGAACGCCGTCGACATCGCCGCAGAGGTTGGCGCCTCCACCTTCGTGATGTGGGGCGGCCGCGAGGGCGCCGAGTACGACACCTCCAAGGACTACTTCGCCGCCCACGCCCGCTACGCCGAGGGCCTGGACACCATCGCCGGCTACATTAAGGAGCAGGGCTACGACCTGAAGATCGGCCTTGAGCCCAAGCCCAACGAGCCCCGCGGCGACATCCTGCTCCCGACGATCGGGCACGCACTCGGCCTCATCGCGACGCTGGAGCACGGCGACATCGTCGGCCTCAACCCCGAGGTGGGCCACGAGCAGATGGCCAACCTCAACTACACCACCGGCCTCGCGCTGGCGCTGTACGCGGGCAAGCTGTTCCACATCGACCTCAACGGCCAGCGCGGCCTGAAGTACGACCAGGACCTGGCCTTCGGCCACGGCGACCTGATGAGCTCGTTCTTCACCGTCGACCTCCTGGTCAACGGCTTCGCGGCCAGCCCGGACGCCCCTCGCTACGAGGGCCCCATCCACTTCGACTACAAGCCCAGCCGCACCGAGGGCGTCGAGGGCATCTGGGATTCTGCCAAGGCCAACATGGAGACTTTCACCCTGCTGGCCGAGCGCGCCCGCGCATTCCGCGCCGACCCCGCCGTCCAGGAGCTCATGCGCCAGGCCTCGATCTTCGAACTGGCCGAGCCCACGCTCGCCGAGGGCGAGACGATCGCTGACCTGCGCGCCGCCGAGATGCCCGACCCCGATGAGAAGGGTGCCCGGGAGTACCACTTCGTCGAGCTGCAGCAGGCCGCCGTCCGTCATCTGCTCAAGGCCTGAGGGGTTAGGCCGTGACGCTGGTTGCCGGCGTCGACACGTCGACGCAGTCGTGCAAGGTGCTGGTGGTTGACGCCGGCACCGGCGAGATCGTCCGCCAGGGCGCAGCCTCCCATCCCGACGGGTCGGAGGTGCACCCGGATCACTGGTGGACCGCCTTCCAGTCGGCCTCCGCCGCCGCGGGTGGACTCGACGACGTCGCCGCGATCAGCGTCGGCGGCCAGCAGCACGGCATGGTCGCGTTGGATGCCTCAGGTGAGGTCATCCGGCCGGCCCTCCTCTGGAACGACACCCGCTCGGCGGAGGCCGCCCGTCAGCTCCGCGAGGAGTTCGACGGGTGGGTCCCGGCGGTGGGATACCTGCCGTTGGCGTCGTTCACCAACACCAAGCTGCGCTGGATGGCGGACGCGGAGCCGGACAACGCCGCCCGCGTGGCGGCGGTGGCGTTGCCGCACGACTGGCTGACCTGGAAGATCCAGGGGTCCGGGGTTCTGTCCGACCTCGTGACCGACCGGTCCGACGCGTCGGGCACCGGCTACTTCGACTCCGTGCGCAACGAGTACCGGCGGGACCTGCTGTCGCTGGCGCTGCGTCGTGACGCGTCGTCGGTGGTGCTGCCACGGGTGCTGGCGCCGGACGAGGGCGTCGACGGCGGGCGCTGGATGCTCGGGCCCGGCTGCGGCGACAACGCCGGCGCGGCCCTGGGGCTGGACCTGCGGCCGGGACAGACGAGCGTGTCGCTGGGGACCTCTGGCGTCGTCGCGGCGGTGTCGTCGACGCCGGCCTACGCCGAGAGCGGCCTGGTGAACGGGTTTGCGGATGCTTCCGGCTCCTGGCTTCCGCTGACCGCCACCCTCAACGCGGCGCGCATTTTGGATGCGGCCCGACGGGTGCTGGGGGTGGACTTCGACGAGCTGTCGCGGCTTG
>DATITN010000258.1:0-7615 GCA_035467795.1 Arachnia sp.
CGTCAGCGGCGGATAGGCGTACTCGCTCAGCGCGATGGCGTCGAACCCCACCACCGACACGTCCTCCGGCACCCGCCGCCCCGCCTCGTGGAGGGCGCGGATCAGCCCGAACGCCATCTCGTCGTTGGCGACGAACACCGCAGTCACGTCAGGGTCCTCCGCGATCCGCCTCCCCATCGCGTAGCCCGACGCCGGCGTCCAATCCCCCTGCCACACCGGGGGCGCGTGGATGCCGGCCGCCTCGAGTGCCCGCTCCCACGCTCCGCGTCGCATCAGGGCCGGCTCCGACTCAGCCGGTCCGGACAGGTGGCTCACCATCCGGTGCCCGAGACCCAACAGGTGGCGGGTCGCGTCGCGGGCGCCCTGCACCTGGTCCGCCATCACCGCCGGGTAGTGGCCCACGAGCCGCGAATCCGACACGGCCACCGGCATGCCCGCCGGGAGCGTCAATGTCTCGGGGGTGGCCTCCTCGGCGCGGATGATCACCAGACCGTCGATGGCCTGGTTGGAGATGCGGTGCGCGGCGCTCTCCCAGTCCTCGGCCAGCGCCGTCTCGTCGTCGATGCTGAGCAGGGTGACGGTGTAGCCCTCCTCGTCGGCCGCCTTCACCACGGCGCCGGTGGTGAGCACCTCGCCGGTGCGCTCGTACCGGTGGGCCAGGAGCCCGAGGGTGCCGAAGGAGCCGTTGCGCAGCGCGCGGGCGGCCCGGTTGGGGGAGTAGCCGAGTTGCGCCATGGCGGCCATCACCTTCGCCTTGGTCTCCGGGCGCACGGGATCCGCGCCCGTCGACACGCGCGACACGGTTTGTGCGGAGACGCCGGCCAGCCGGGCCACGTCTTCGATCGACGGGCCGGTCTTGCGTCGTCCTCGACCCGAGACGGTCCCCATGGCCGGGAGTGTAGCCCGGTTCGGATGTTCACGTCACCATTGCCGCGAAAGGGGCCCGCTGAGCGGGCGAACAAGTGTTATCAGACCGTTATCCGACTCCCCATGACGCTCGTATACGGACGTGCTACGTTTACGTAAACATTCTGTCACCGACGTAGGCGAGGAAGCCTTCCGGGACGCACTGACCCGTGCCTCGGTGCAAGCCACAACAGACAAGGAAGTTCACATGAATTCGTGGAAGAAGCTCGCGGCCATGGCCGTCGTGGTGCCACTGGCCCTCACCGCCTGCGGCGGCTCCGGAGACCCCGGCTCGGACGGTTCAACCCCACCAGAAGGCGATGGCAAGCTCACCGTCTGGGCCTGGGACCCGGCGTTCAACATCTACGCCCTCGAAGAGGCCGAGAAGATCTACCAGCAGGAGAACCCCGACTTCGAGCTCGAGGTGATCGAGACCCCCTGGGATGACCTCCAGACCAAGCTCACCACGCTCGCGCAGTCGCAGGAGACCGGCGAGCTGCCGGACATCTTCCTCATGCAGAACAACGCGTTCCAGAAGAACGTCATCAACTACCCGGACCTCTTCCAGGACTACTCCGACACCGACATCGACTTCAGCGAGTTCCCCGAGGGTGTGGTGGCCTACTCCACCCTCGACGACATGCACTACGGCCTCCCCTTCGACAACGGCACGGCAATCACGGCGCTGCGCACCGACGTGCTCGAGGAGGCCGGCTACACCGTCGCGGACTTCACGGACATCACGTGGGACGACTTCATCGTCAAGGGCAAGGACGTGCTGTCCCAGACCGGCCAGCCGCTCCTCTCCGGCCTTGCCGGTGCATCCGACCTCCTGATGATGATGCTGCAGTCCGCCGGCGGCAGCCTGTTCGACGACGAGGGCAACCCCACCATCGTCGACAACGAGGCGCTCATCGCCTCCATCGAGACCTACAAGGAGCTCGTGGACTCGGGCGTCTTCGTCGAGGTCAACTCGTGGGACGAGTACATCGGCACCTTCGTGAACTCGAACGTGGCCGGCACCATCAACGGCGTATGGATCCTCGGTTCCATCCAGTCCGCTCCGGACCAGAGCGGACTCTGGGGCATCACCAACCTGCCCAAGTTCGATGGCATCGACGGCGCCACCAACTACTCCGCCAACGGCGGGTCGTCGTGGGCCATCTCCTCCAACGGCGACAAGGCACTCGCGGCCGACTTCCTCGGCTCCACCTTCGCCGGCTCCAACGAGTTCTACGACACGATCCTCCCCGCCTCGGGCGCCCTGGCCAACTGGCTGCCGGCCGCAGACAGCGACGTGTACGGCGAGCCGCAGGAGTTCTTCGGTGGAGAGCCGATCTTCACCCAGGTGCTGGACTTCGCGGCCCAGGTGCCGAGCAACAACACCGGCGCCTACTACTACGAGGGCCGCGACTCCGTCAGCGCCGCGCTCACCCAGATCGTCAAGGGTGGCGACATGACCACCGCTCTCGAAGAGGCCCAGAAGGCCGTCGAGTTCGCAATGCAGTGATTCCTCGCTAGTCATCGTGGTGGGGGCCGGCTGAACCGGCCCCCACCCGCGCGAAAGGTGGACTGATTCATATGACTGAACGTTCCCGGGTGGCCGTCCTCAAGACCGCCGGACCCGACGACGCGGGCTCCACGCCCGCGAAGCGCCGTCGCTTCGGCATCGAGGCGCAGCGCAACCTCACCGGCTGGATCTTCCTCATCCCGGCCGCGGTCCTCATCCTCTGGATGAACTTCTGGCCCATGGCCCAGGCCTTCATCCTGTCAATGCAGACAGGGCGAGGAACCAGGCTCGACTTCGCCGATCCCCTCTGGTACAACTACCAGCGCCTCTTCAGCGACGAGATCTTCAAGCTCACTGTCCAGAACACGTTCATCTACCTGATCATCCAGGTGCCGATCATGCTGATCGTCGCACTCGTGCTGGCCAACCTGCTCAACGACAAGACACTGAAGTACAAGGGCCTGTGGCGCACGGCGATCTTCCTTCCCTGCGCGGTCTCGTTGGTGTCCTACTCGCTGGTGTTCCGCACCATGTTCTCCAACGACGGCCTGGTCAACGACGTGCTGATGGCCCTGAACTTCGTCGACTCGCCGGTCAACTGGCTGGGTCAGACGGATACGGCGCGCTTCGTCATCATCCTCGGCCTGCTGTGGCGATGGACCGGCTACAACATGGTGTTCTACCTGGCGGCCCTGCAGAACATCGACTACTCGTCGCTGGAAGCCGCCAAGATCGACGGCGCCGGCTCGTTCAAGACGTTCTGGTACGTGACCATCCCCCAGCTCAAGCCCATGATCCTGCTCACCGCGATCCTCTCCACCAACGGCACCATCCAGCTGTTCGACGAGTCGTGGAACCTGACGCAGGGCGGCCCGGCGTACACGTCGATGACGATGTCGCACTACCTGTACGAGGTGTCCTTCCAGAGGAACCCCAACTTCGGCTACGGCGCCGCGCTGTCCTACGTGATCCTGATCATGGTGGCGGTCCTGGCGTTCATTCAGATGAGGATCGGTGACAAGCGTGACTAAGACCCAGTGGCGCCGCGTGCCCTCGTACGCCTTCCTCGCCGTCTCGGCGATCATTTCGATCTTCCCGCTGTACTTCATGGTGGTCTCGGCCACCAACACCAGCCAGGACGTCCTCAGCTCGCGGATGATCCCCGGCACGGCCCTGATCGACAACTTCGTCTCGCTGGTCTCCCAGCAGGACGTGGCCTCGGCCATGTGGTACTCCACCGTCAACGCCGTCGGCACCACAGCGCTGGCGCTGCTCGTGTGCTCCATCGCGGGCTACGGCTTCGAGGTGTTCCACTCCAAGGGCAAGGATCGCCTGATGGCGTTCCTGCTGCTGGCGATGATGATCCCGTTCGCCGCCACGATGATTCCGCTGTTCCAGATGTTCGCGGACTTCGGGATGATCAACTCGGTCGGAGCGGTGATCCTCCCCGCGATCGCCACCCCGTTCCTGGTGCTGTTCTTCCGGCAGGCCTCCCGGTCCTTCCCGCACGAGATCATCGAGGCGGCCAGGATCGACGGGCTGAGCGAGATCAGCATCTTCTTCCGCATCTTCATCCCCACGATGAAGTCCACCCTGGCGGCCGCGGCCGTCATCACCTTCATGACCGCATGGAACAACTTCCTGTGGCCCAAGGTGATCCTCATCAACAACAACTTCCAGACCATGCCGATGCTCATCTCGAACCTGCGCGCCGGCTACGTGACCGACTACGGAGTGCTGATGCTCGCCGTGCTGTTGGCGTCACTGCCCACGATGGTTGTCTTCCTCGTGCTGCAGCGCGCCTTCGCCGAGGGCATCACAGGAGCTATCAAGTGACATTCGATCCAAGCAGAATCTCAGACCCCACCTACTTCGCCGAGAACCGGCTCCCCGCGCATTCGGACCATCGCTGGTTCGCGGGCCCGGCCGAGGCATCGCTGGGCTCGAGCAGCTTCGAGCAGTGCCTCAACGGGGTGTGGAAGTTCCACTACGCCAAGAACCTCACGCTGGCGCCGTCGGGCTTCGAGGCCTCTGACTACGACGTGGACGCCTGGGACGACATCCGCGTCCCCGGCCACATCCAGCTGCAGGGCTACGACCGGCCGCAGTACGCCAACGTCCAGCACCCGTGGGACGGGCTCGAGGACATCTGGCCGGGCGAGATCCCGCAGAAGTTCAACCCGGTGAGCAGCTACGTCACCCACTTCACCCTCGACCACCCGCTGGCCGACGGTGAGCGGCTGAGCGTGTCGTTCAAGGGGGCGGAGTCGACGGTCGCGGTGTGGCTGAACGGCGTCTACATCGGCTACGGCGGTGACGCGTTCACCCCGTCGGAGTTCGACCTCACAGAGGCGCTCGTCGACGGAGAGAACAAGCTCGCGGCGCAGGTGTACAAGTGGAGCGGCGCGGCGTGGATCGAGGACCAGGACTTCTACCGGTTCTCCGGCCTCTTCCGCGACGTGATGCTGTACCGCCGCCCGAGGGTGCACGCCGAGGACCTTCGGATCACCACACCGGTGGCCGAAGACCTGGCGTCGGCTGAGGTTCGGCTGGCCGTGTCGCTTCAGGGGGAGGGCTCCGTGCGGGCCAGCCTCGCGGGCGTCGGTGAGCTGACGGCGGGCGACGACGGGGTGCTGGCGGTCGCCGTCGAGGCCCCGCGACTCTGGAGCGCCGAGGATCCGCAGCTCTACGACCTCACGGTCGAGGTCCTCGACGCGGCTGGCGCCGTCGTCGAGGTGATCCCGCAGCGCGTGGGCATCCGCCGCTTCGGCATCGAGGATGGGTTGATGAAGATCAACGGGCGTCGGGTGGTGTTCAACGGCGTCAACCGGCACGAGTTCGGGCTTCAGGGCCGGGTGATGTCGCGGGAGCAGACCGAGGCGGATCTGCGCCTCATGAAGGCCCACAACATCAACGCGGTGCGCACCAGCCACTACCCCAACAACTCGTTCCTCTACGAGCTCACCGACGAGTACGGCCTGTATGTCATCGACGAGATGAACCTCGAGTCGCACGGCATGTGGGACGCCGTCGTCCGAGGGCGGGTCACGCTGGAGCAGGCCGTACCGGGCAACCTGCCCGAGTGGCGCGACATCCTCCTCGACCGGGCCACCAACATGCTGGAGCGGGACAAGAACCACGCCTCCATCATCATGTGGTCCTGCGGCAACGAATCCTTCGGCGGCACCAACCTGCGCGACTTGGCGGACCACTTCCGCTCGCTCGATACCCGCCCGGTGCACTACGAGGGCGTCCACTGGGACCCGCGCTATCCGGAGACCACAGACGTGGTCAGCACCATGTACACCCCGGCGGCGGCCATCGAGGAGTTCCTGGCCACCAACCGGAGCAAGCCGTACATCCTGTGCGAGTACGCGCACACGATGGGCAACTCGTTCGGCGCCGTGGACAAGTACATCGACCTGGCCTACCGCGAGCCGCTCTACCAGGGCGGGTTCATCTGGGACTTTTCGGACCAGGCCATCGCGCTCACGGACCGCTACGGAAACAAGTACTTCGGCTACGGCGGGGACTGCGGCGAGGCGCCGCACGACGCCGAATTCAGCGGCAACGGCATCGTCTTCGCCGACCATTCGCCGTCACCGAAGCTGCAGGAGGTCAAGAAGCTCTACCAGGGCCTCGCCATCCAGATCTCGGGCGACTCGTTCGAGGTGGAGAACCGGCTGCTGTTCACGCCGACGTCGAACTACGAGTGCGTGGTGACGCTGGGGCGCGAGGGTCGCGTGCTGGCGGAGGCCACCGTCGAGACCTCGGTGGAGCCCGGGGAGACCCGCAGCTACCCGCTGCCCATCGACCTGCCAGACGCCGCGGGTGAGTACACCGTCGAGGTGTCGTTCCTGCTTCCCGAGGCATCGTCCTGGGCCGCAGCCGGGCATGAGGTGTCCTGGGAGCAGGCGGTGTTCACGGTCGCGGGAGACGCCGCGCCGGTGGCCCCCGCTCCTGCGCCGGTCCTGATCGACGGGATCCACAACTTCGGCGTCCGCGGACGGCACTTCACGGCCCTGTTCTCGAAGCTGTACGGCGGTCTCGTCTCATACCGGTACGGGCTGAGCTCCGACGGCGGCCGCGAACTGGTGCGCGGCATCCCCAAGCCCAACTTCTGGCACGCCCCCACCTCCAACGAGCGCGGCTGGAACATGCCGTTCAGGGACGGGCAATGGGCGCTGGCAAGCCGCTACGCCGAGGCCAGCGAGGCCGGGCCCACCGCCACGGCGGTGGGCGACGCCGTCGAGATCCGCTACACCTACGAGCTGCCCAGCAGCCCGGCGGGGGAGTGCGACGTGGTGTACCTGGTCGACGGTGAGGGTCGCGTGGAGGTGACGCTCTCGGTCCGCCCGGGCGATGGGCTCACCGACATGCCTGAGTTCGGCCTGATGCTGGTCACCGACCCGGAGCTGGGCCGGCTCACCTGGTACGGCGAGGGCCCGGAGGAGAGCTACGTGGATCGTCGCGCGGGGGCACGCCTGGGCGTGTGGTCGGCGGATGTGTCCGAGCAGCTCACCCCCTACATCAGGCCACAGGAGTCGGGAAGCCACACCGGGGTGCGGTGGGCGACCGTGACTGACGGTCGCGGGGCGGGGCTGCGGTTCGACGCCGTCGACGAGCCCATGGAGTTCTCGGCGCTTCCGTGGACGCCGTTCGAGATCGAGAACGCGGCCCACCCGGTGGACCTCCCCCCGATCCAGAAGACGGTGCTGCGCCCGGCGCTCATGCGTCGCGGCGTGGGCGGCGACGACAGCTGGGGCGCGATGACCCATCCGGAGTACCGGCTGCCTGAGGGTGAGTTGGTGTTCAGGTTCGCCTTCCAGGGCATCCGCTGAGTTCTGCCCGCGAGGTTCCACCCCGGCGGCTGAGGTGCCACCCCGCCGGCTGAGGTGCCGCGTAGCGGCCTCGAAGCCTATGAAACGTGAGTTGACACGGGGCGTTTCTGAGGCTTCGAGGCTCGTCGCTTCGCTCCTCGCGCCTCAGCCAGCGGGGGTGGACTCGTCGCTTCGCTCCTCGCGCCTCAGCCAGCGGGGGGTGGCTCGTCGCTTCGCTCCTCGCGCCTCAGCCAACGGGCGGCGCGTAGAGGCTTCCTCCGATGAACTCCCGCAGGATCGAGTTGAACGGGACCCTGTCGGTGTCGAGCGGCTCGAAGAAGGTCAGCAGGTTCAGCAGCCTGTCTCGCGTGTCCACGGC
>DATITN010000259.1:0-6159 GCA_035467795.1 Arachnia sp.
GCCACGCCGTCGGCTGCAGAGAGGACGTTGTCGTCGTGCTCGGGCATCGACGAGATCGAGGGGATCATGATGAGTCGCTTGAGGTCGGTGAGGACGGCAGGGAGGACGTCGGTGACACGATCGTTGAGGCTCATGGCTCCACCCTACCGAGGGGGTTGCGCGGCTGATGTTCCTCCAGAACCGCTCTCGAGGCCCTGAGGCTCCCGAGCACCGGGCTGGAGGAACATCAGCCGCAGGCCAGCATCGCGAGAGCCTCACGGACCTGGCCTGTCATCTCGTCGATGCTCACGGCGGTGAAGTGGAGGACGGTCCAACCCGCCAGGGTGAGGAGGACGTCTCGTCGACGGTCGCTGACGAAGGACTCGTGGCTCTTGTGGAACTGCCAGCCGTCCAGTTCCACGGCTAGCCGGAGACGGGGAAAGGCGACGTCGATGTAGAACTTCTCCCCATCGATCACCACTTCCACGTTGGTCCGCCACCCTGTGATCCGCGCGGACCGAAGTCGCACGTGGGCATCTCGTTCAAGTTCGGACCAGGGCTCGTCACGCGACTCACGCACCAGGTGCGCCCGACTGGTGTTACCCGCCCGGGCAGGCATCGCAGCCAGGGCGTTGGAGAGAGACTCTGTAGTCACCACCCCACGCCGCAAGGCCTCGTCGATGACGGCGCCGCCCAGGGCATCGGTGAGTTCCAGGACGCTGTGCTCGGGGATGCTGATGAATGCGCCATCGATCCACTTGCGCAGGTCGGTGGGGACCTTGCGCGCCTCGAAGCTGAAGCCCTTGACGGGTCGGCGCTTCGTCGTCGCGACCTGCACGGCATCCACCTCCAGCTCCGGCCACCAGGTGAGCCGCGCCGCGGTGTGGCGGACGAAGGTGAGGTTCGGCTCCACCGCCGCGATGGCGGCTGTTCTCACCTTGAAGGTCGCGGCGTGTTCCGGTGATGCGAAGACTCCGGGGATGACGCGCTCCAACTCTCCGCTCTTGTGGGCGCGATCGATGGCGTCCTCGAGGGTGCTGTGGCGGGAACGAACGATGATGGCCTCGTGGTTGAGGATCTCCTGGAGTGCGTGTCTCATGCCCCCTTGATCGGCACGCTTCGCAGGGGTTTCCCGGACGACATCGATGGTGTGAACAACTGGGTCCGCGGTCCAGGTTCCTCCAGATCGATTCTCGACCCACCAGTGAGACCAGAGTGCGATCTGGAGGAACACAGACCGCACCGGTCCTCTGAGCGGGGCTAGTG
The DNA here is from genome assembly GCA_035467795.1 of Arachnia sp. Classification (GTDB taxonomy): domain Bacteria; phylum Actinomycetota; class Actinomycetes; order Propionibacteriales; family Propionibacteriaceae; genus Arachnia. The sequence goes on from DATITN010000259.1 coordinate 1,246, forward strand.
TTGATCCATGGTGCGCCGCGACCTCGCAGACCTGATCAGGGAAGGCCGCATCGAGTCCGTCCCACCGGACCCGGCCCAGGTGGCCATCCTGCGGGAACAGGCCGTCCGCCACCTGGCCAGCTCCCGGACGATCAGCGAGACAGATCCCGCGGGGGCGTTCTCCCTCGCCTACGACGCCATCCGCAAGGAGCTCACCGCCCTGCTGCTGGACCACGGCTTCCGCGCCCGAAGCGCGGGAAGCCACACGGCCACCGGCCAGGCCGCAGCCATCCTCCTGCCCAAGTTCGACGTCGACGGTTTCGAGTGGTTGCGGACGGTGCGCATCGCCACGGAGTACGGCACCGACGGCCGCGGTACGGCGACCGCAGCAGACCTTGAGCGCGCCTGGCGTTTCTCCGACGGGCTGGCTCAGCTCCTCGCGGTCACGCCATCGCGGCTGGGATCGGCGCCATCCATACGGATTCCGCCTCGCCCAGATCCACGGTGAACTCCCCCACGAATTCCATCTCCGGCTCGCCCGTGACCTCACCCAGCCGCGACACCACCACTCCGCGCTCCGCGCACAGCGCCTCGAACTCCGCGACACTCGAGCCCGGCAGCGACACCACCGCCCGCGCGGCGGACTCGGAGAACAGCGCGACGGTGGGGTCACCCTCGGGCAGCGTCACCGCGAAACCCAGCCCGTTGCGGAAGGCCGATTCGGCCAGCGCCACGCCGAGACCGCCCTCGCTCACGTCGTGCGCCGACGACAGCAACCCGCGCCGGGCCGACTCCCCCATCACCTCGGCCAACGCCTTTTCGGCCGCGAGCACCACGGCCGGCGGCAGCCCGCCCAGGTGGCCGTCGTGGAGGGCCGACGCCCAGATGGAGCCCGACAGCTCCTCCCGCGTCTCGCCCAGCAGGAGGATCGAATCCCCCGGATGGGTGAAGCCGGAGCGGATCCTCGTGGCCACATCGTCGATCACGCCGAGCACGCCGACGGTGGGCGTGGGCAGAATGGGGGCGGTGGCGGTCTGGTTGTACAGCGACACGTTGCCGCCGGTCACGGGCACGCCGAGCTCGCGGCAGCCGTCGACCAGGCCCAGCACGGCTTCGGCGAACTGCCACATCACCTCGGGGTCCTCGGGTGAGCCGAAGTTGAGGCAGTCGGTGATGGCCACCGGCTCGGCGCCGGTGACGGCGACGTTGCGGTAGGACTCGGCCAACGACAGCTGCGCGCCCAGGTACGGGTTGAGGTAGGAGAAACGTGAATTGGCGTCCAGCGCCAGCGCGATGCCCAGCCCGGTCTCCTCGTCGATCCGCAGCATGCCGGAGTCCTCCGGTTGCGCGAGGACGGAGTTGCCGCGGACGTAGCGGTCGTACTGCTCGGTGACCCAGGTCTTGTCCGCGATGTTGCCGTGACCCAGCACCGTGATCAGCGCGGATTTCAGAGCCTCGGGCGAGTTGTCGCGGGGCAGGTCCTCGGCGCGGTTGGCGTTGACCTCATCGAGCCACTCGGGGCGGTGGTAGGGCCGGTTGTAGACGGGACCCTCGTGCGCGACCGTCTTGGGGTCCACGTCGACGATGGTCTCGCCGTGCCACTGGATGATCAGGCGGTCGCCCTCGATGACCTCTCCGACGATGGTGGCCTGGACGTCCCACTTGGCGCAGATCTCCATGAACCTCTCGACGTTGGCGGGCTCGACCACCGCCATCATCCGCTCCTGGGACTCGCTCATGAGGATCTCCTCCGGCGCGAGGTTCGGGTCGCGGAGCGGGACGAGGTCCAGGTTGACGAACATGCCGCCGTCGCCGGCCGAGGCAAGCTCGGAGGTGGCGCAGGAGATACCGGCCGCGCCGAAGTCCTGGATGCCGTTGATGATGTCGGCCTGGAAGAGCTCGAGGGTGCACTCGATGAGGAGCTTCTCCATGAACGGGTCGCCCACCTGGACGCTGGGCCGCTTGGCGGGGCCATCCTCGTCGAAGGTCTCCGAGGCGAGGATGGAGGCGCCGCCGATGCCGTCGCCGCCGGTGGCCGCGCCGAACAGGATCACCTGGTTGCCGACGCCGGTGGCCTTGGCGAAGTGGAGGTCCTCGTGGCGGAGCACGCCGACGCACAGCGCGTTGACGAGCGGGTTGCCGAGGTAGCTCTCGTGGAACTGCACCTCGCCGCCGATGTTGGGCAGCCCGAGGCAGTTGCCGTATCCGCCGACGCCGGCGACCACACCGGGCAGGACCCGGCGGGTGTCGGCCTCGTCGAGCGGGCCGAAGCGCAGCGAGTCCATGACCCCGATGGGGCGGGCGCCCATGGCGAGGATGTCGCGGACGATGCCGCCCACGCCGGTGGCCGCGCCCTGGTAGGGCTCGACGAACGACGGGTGGTTGTGGGATTCGGCCTTGAACGTGACCGCGTAGCCCTGGCCGATGTCGACAACGCCGGCGTTGTCGCCGATGCCCGCGAGCAGCGGGCCGCGGGGGGTCTCCTGACTCAGCTCGCCGAACTTGCGCAGGTGCACCTTGGAGGACTTGTAGGAGCAGTGCTCGGACCACATCACCGAGTACATGGCCAGCTCCGCGGAGGTGGGCCGACGGCCCAGGATCTCCCGGATCTGCGCGTATTCGTCGTCCTTCACGCCGAGCGCGGCGTAGGGCTGCTCGACGTCGGGGGTCTGGGCTGCGTGCTCAACGGTGTCTGCCACGGGGTCAATCTACCGCCGCGACGCGCGGCGTGGGGACCCCTCGGGCGTTGGCGGACCGCACGTGGGCCGCGACCTCAGCCTCGTAAAGCTCCTCCCGGACCAGCCGCCGCAGCGCATCCGGGGCGTCCGGGTGCTCGCGCAGCCAGCGATGGCCCGCGCCCACGCCGTCGACGGGGAATCCGCCCTGCACCAGCCGCATCGCGATCTCGATCGGGTGGTCGCGCCACACCTCGGTCAGGTGCTCGAAGTATCGCCCCGCGAACCTCGCGCGCAGCGCGTCCTGCCCAGGTGCACCGAAACCGGCCATGAGTGCGTCCACCGCGTCGTTGGTCTCGCCGTCGACGGTGTGGGCACGCCGCCAGGCCTCCTCCTTCACGCCCGGGTCCGGCCGCGACATCATCGCCTTCAGGTGGGCCATCTGCCCGGTGGCCGTGTCGTCGGCGGCCAGCGCCGCCGCCAACTCCGCATCCGAGGCGCTCCCCTGCGCGGCCAGTGACTGCCATCCCAGCCACGACACGTCCACCGACACCTCAAGCCCGGGCACCCCGCCGTCGAGCACCCAGCGCACGTCCTGAGGCACCAGCGCCGCGGCCCTCAGATAGGCCTTCGCCCACAACAGCTGCTCCGCGGAACCCTGGACCGCAGCCAGCGCCGCCCCTCGACACCCGTCGCGCCACAACCCGGCCGCGACGTCGTCGGCCGCGTAGCGGTCCACCGCCGTGAAGGCCCGCCCCTGGAGCGATGCCAGCACCCCGGACTGCGGCTCCCGGGCGCGGAGCACGGAGTCGACGAAGTCCGCGGGAGTCAGCAGACCCGCCCGCACATCACCCCACAGCGCCGTCCACACCACCGCGCGCGACAGCGGCTCCAGGTCCGCCACGTGCGCCAGCAGCACGTCACGGCTCCGGGTGTCCAGCTCGATGCGGGCGAACGTCCGGTCCGTGTGGTTGATCAGCACGGCGTCGGGCACGGACAGCCCGTCGGCCTCCGGGATGCGCACCTCCGCGGCCTCGATCCGCACGTCGAACTCCTGCTCCAGCCGCAGGCGATCCCCATGCAGACGGTAGAGGCCGACGGTGGTGGCGTGCCGGCGCTCGGCCGTCGGGTCGCCGGCCCCGAGGAAGTCACGCCGCACCCGCAGCCCGGTCAGGTAACCGCCGTGGACGTCCCAGTGCGCGCTCAACCGGTCGTGGCCGGCCGACTCCAGCCAGGCCTCAACCCAGCCGCTCAGGTCGCGGTCGGTCTCCGCGTCGAGAGCGGCGATGAAGTCGGGCAGCGTCGCGGAGTCGAAGGCATGGGCGCGGAAGTAGCGACGGCACCCCGCCAGGAACGCCTCGATCCCCACGTAGTGCACGAGCTGCGTCAGAGCGGAGGCGCCCTTGGAGTAGGTGATCCGGTCGAAGTTCGTCTTGGCCGCTTCGAGGTCCGGGATGTCGGCGACGATCGCGTGCGTCGTCGGCATCGAATCGGCCAGGTAGCCGCCCACCTTCCGCGACGTGGCGAAGTTCACCCAGCCGTCGGCGAAACCGCACGCCTCAACGGAGATGTGGCTGCCCATGAACTCGGCGAAGCTCTCCTTCAACCAGAGGTCGCCCCACCAGCGGGGGGTGACGAGATCGCCGAACCACATGTGGCTCATCTCGTGCACCAGGGTGTTGGCCCGGCCCTGCAGCTGCGCGGGTGTCGCGGGCGAGCGGAAGAGGTACTGCTCGGTGAAGGTGACCAGGCCTGGGTTCTCCATGGCGCCGAGGTTGTATTCGGGCACGAAGATCTGGTCGTACTTCCTGCCCCACGGGTAGTTGCCGAAGTTGGCGGTCAGCCAGTCCAGGCCCGCCCTGGTCAGGCGGAAGAGTTCGTCGCTGTCCAGGTACCGGGCCAGGCTCTGCCGGCACATGAGTCCCAGTTCCATGCCCTGCCACGTGTCGACGACGCGGTGGTAGGGCCCGGCGGCCAGGCAGGGGATGTAGGTCGACAGCGTGTGGGTGGGCGCGAACTCGACCCTTACCACGCCCTCTGCCACCGTCTCCCGTGAGGACTCCGGCTGATTCGAGCCCATCCACCAGCCCACCGCTCCCGTCAATGAGAACGTGAACGACGCCCGGATGTCGGGCTGGTCGAGGTTGGGGAAGACGCGCCGCGCGTCGGCCGGCTCGTATTGGGTGTAGAGATACGTCTCGCCGTCGGCCGGGTCGACGAAGCGGTGCAGCCCCTCACCCGTGCGCGAGTACCGGCCGCG
>DATITN010000260.1:0-2660 GCA_035467795.1 Arachnia sp.
GAGGAGCACGTCGGCGATGGCGTTGCCGAACTCCTGGCCGCCGAAGTAGCCCACCAGGACGGCGGCCACGTCGCCCCGCCACGGCATGAGCACCGGGGACCCGGAGTTGACGATGACGATGGTCTTCGGGTTGGCCGCGGCGACGGCGCGGACGAGGTCGTCCTGGCGGCCGGGGAGGTCCAGGTTCTCGCGGTCGTAGCCCTCGGACTCCACCTTTGAGTTGGTGCCCACCACCACGACGGCCACGTCGGCCTCGGCGGCGGCTTTCGCCGCGGCACTGATCAGGTCGTCGGGGTCGTGGTTGGCGGGCGCGGTGCCGAAGGTGAGCCCGATGGCGCCGATGAGGGCGAACTGCGTTGAGCCGAGGTCGAACTCGACGCGCAGGTCCACCGCCTGACCGGCGGTGAACCGGACCGGGCGCGTCTCCGACGCCGGCGCCAGTAGGGCGGCGCCGAGGTCGGTGCCAGTGACGATGGGCTGGTCCTCGAAGAGGAGCTCGCCGTCGATGAACACCCGGCCGCGCATCGATGTGGCGAAGCCGAGCTCGCGCTCCTCGGTGACCGCCGGCGTGAAGCGGGTGTCCAGGGCCAGTACAGCGGCCTTGAGGATGACGTCCTCTCCACCTCCGAACCAGGTGAGCGAGGTGGCGAAGCGGTCCTCCGTCATCAGCGCGTTGCCGCCCGCGTCGAGGAAGGTGGCCACCAGGCCAGGGCCGCCGGTGCGCGGGTTGGTGAGCTGATCCGGGTTGAGGGCAGCCACACCCTCCTGCACGATGGCGCCGAGGCTGTAGGTCACCTCAGCACCCGGCAGCGCGGCCCGAAGGCCGTCGAGCGGGTTGACCACGCGCTCCGGCACGACCGTGGCGCTGCCGCCACCCTGGGTGCGGGCCTCGTCGGCGTTGTGGCCGATCAGCGCCACGCTCTTCAGCGCCCCCGCGTCGAGCGGGAGGATGCCGTCGTTGGAGAGCAGCACCATGCCCTCGGCCGCAGCGCGGCGCACGAAGGCGATGCCGTCCACATCGGCCGGGACCTTCGGCTGAGCGTCGCCCAGCGCGCCGACGCGCTCCGCGAGCAGAAGGAGCCGCGCGACGTGCCTGTCGATGGCCTCCTCGGACACCTCGCCGGACTCGACCGCCTTGAGCAGCGCGTCGCCCCAGACGCCGGGGGCCGGCATCTCGAGGTCCTGCTCGGCGTTGGCTGCGCCCGTGCTGCGGACCGCGGTCCAGTCACTGACCACGACGCCGTCCCAGCCCCACTCGCTGCGCAGGGGGTCGCGGAGCAGGTCGTTCTCGGTCATCGTCGCGCCGTTGACGGAGTTGTAGGCGCTCATGATGGACCAGGTGCCGGCCTCGACGGCGCGCTCGAACGGCGCGAGGTAGAGCTCTCGGAGGGTCCGCTCCTCCGCGACGACGTCGACGGTGAAGCGGTCGGTCTCGAAGTCGTTGGCCACGTAGTGCTTGGGTGTCGCGGCGACGCCGTTGTCCTGCAGGCCCGCGACGTAGGAGGCGGCCAGTTCGCCCGTGAGCACCGGGTCCTCGCTGAAGCACTCGAAGTGGCGGCCGCCCAGCGGCGAGCGGTGGAGGTTGATGGTGGGGCCGAGCACCCAGTCCACGCCCTTGCGGCGGGCCTCGAACGCAGCCGCGGCCCCGTACTCGCCAGCCAGCTCGACGTCCCAGGACGAGGCCAATGCGGTGGCCGACGGCATGTTCAGCGACGGCGACCGCTCGTCCCAGACCGGCCCGCGCACCCCGGAGGGGCCGTCGGAGAGGGTCATCTTCCGCAGCCCGATCTCGGGGACCTCGATGGTGGTCCAGAAGTCCTCGCCGGTGAGGAGTCGGACCTTGGTGGGTAGATCGAGCTTCGCCACGAGGGCGTCGATGTGGGTCATTGTTGGTTTCTCCCGTGCTTCAGTCAGGGGTGGTGTGGGTCGGGGAGGCCGGGCGGCGGCCTCCCCGACGGTGGTCCTCAGAGGGCGTCGAGCTCCAGGCCGGCGCCGGCCTGTTCCTTCATCTCGGCCTGCTCTGCGAGCATCCGCAGCCGCTGCGCGCGGCGCGCCTCCTGGCGGTCCGGGTCAGGCACCGGGGCCGCCATGAACAGGCGTTGGGTGTAGGGGTGTTCGGGGTGCTTGGTGACCGCGTCGACCAACCCGGACTCCACGATTTCGCCCCGGTACAGGACGGCCACCCGGTGGCTGACGTGCCGCACGACGGCGAGGTCGTGGGTGACGAACAGGAGGGCCACACCGGTGGCCTCCTGGATCTCGACGAACAGGTCCAGCACGCGGGCCTGCGTCGACAGGTCCAGCGCCGAGACCGCTTCGTCGGCGACGATCAGCTTGGGGTCCAGGGCCAGCGCGCGGGCGATGGCGATCCGCTGCCGCTGGCCCCCGGAGAACTCCTTGGGGAGCCTGCTGCTGGCGTCAGTGGGCATGTGGACCTTGTCCAGCAGGTCCTTCACCCGCGCCCGCGCCGCCTTGCCCTCGACGCCGTTGGCGGTGAGCGGCTCGGCGAGGATCTGCTCGATCGTCATCGACGGGTTGAGTGAGGAGTACGGGTCCTGGAAGACCACCTGGATGTCCTTGGCCAGCTTCCGGCGCTCCCTGCGGTGCAGGTGCGAGATGTCCTGACCGTTGAACGTGATGGACCCGCCGCTGACCGGGGC
>DATITN010000261.1:0-1822 GCA_035467795.1 Arachnia sp.
GGAAAGCAGCGGCGGGACGGCTTAACTTTCCGCGCTGCGGACGCGTGCTTCGAGCTCGCGCAGCGCCTCCCTGGCTGCCGCGTCAGCGTCGATCCCGTGCGCCTGCGCCCTGGCCACGAGATCCAGGATCCCGCGACCCACGCTCTGCGCGTCCAGCGCCTCGTCCGCCAACTCTAGGGGGACGCCATGGGAGCGGCTGCGCGAGATCACCTTGTGGGCGCGGCCGATCACACTGAGCGACTCGGCGATGCCTTCCAGCGCGGAGGATCGGCCCTTCTCAGCGGGCATGCGTTCCTCCCAGCTCTGCCACATGTCCTGCGGCACCTCCTCGTCGGCGAACACGTGAGGATGCCTGCGCACCAGCTTGTCCGCGATGCCGGCGGCCACGTCGTCGAGGGTGAAGCGACCTTCGTCCTCGGCGATCCGCGCATGGAAGTAGACCTGCAGGAGGAGGTCGCCCAGTTCCTCCTGGAGCTCGACGTCGTCGCCCGTCTCCACGGCGTCCACCACCTCGCAGGCCTCTTCGATGAGGTGGTTGAGGAGCGATCGGTGCGTCTGCTCGGCGTCCCAGGGGCACTTGAGCCGCAGCTCGGCCATCACCTGGCGGAGCCGCTCGAGCTCAGAGGTCATGTGGTGCGAGGCTCCGGTCAGGAGGGGACCGACATCGAGCCCGTGCCGGTGATGCCCTCGCCAGCAGGGTCCCACTGGCCGTAGCGCGGGTTGAGGTCCACGTCCACGTCCTCGAACATCTGCTGGAGTACGGCGATGTCCGCGTCGTCGCCCAGCTTGGCGACCAGGATCTGCAGCTTCGACCCGGCGGCCGCGATCCTCGCGCACTCCGGGTCGTTCAGCGCGGGGCTTTCGCCGGCGGTCTCGCGCAGCACGGCGAGGGCCTCTTCGTCGGTCACGGTTTGATCGAGCTCTGCCGCGATCTCCACCGCGACGGCGCCCAGGATCTCCGACATCACCAGCGTGCGGCGATCCACCTGATCCGGGCCGATGCCTACGGACTCACAACTGGCGACGACGCCGTCCACCTGGGCCTCGGAGATGCGGGTGTCCCCCACCTGAACGGCCGTGCTCGGCATGGGGCTGCAGCCGGCGAACAGGGCCGCGGCGGCGACCAGCGGAACAACGCGCTTCAGCAACATGTGTGACCTTTCAGAAACCCTTCACCCGTGCCGCCAGGGCACCGCGGTCAGCCTAGCGCATCGCCCTTCGCGACCCCGAGGCCGCCGTCGGCTCACCCGAACAGCTGGCCCAGCAGCGTGGTGGCCCACTGCAGGTGGTCACCGTCTGGTTTCGGCACCAGCAGCTGGTCCTGGGCCGGTTTGAGTGAGGCGCCCGGATAGAGCCGCTGGAGCCTGATCTGCCGGGATTCGGGCAGGTGAACCGGCGAGAACCGCACCATCTTGCCCTGCGGCACGATCTCCTGGATGCCGTGCGCGCGGGCGAGCATCCGCAGCTGTGCCACGCCGAGCAGTGCATCGACGGGGGGCGGCAGCTCGCCGTAGCGGTCCGCCAGCTCGGCGCGGACGGCGTCGACGTCGGATTGGGTGCGGATCTCGGCGATCTCCTTGTACATCTCCAGGCGCAGCCGCTCCGAGGAGATGTAGTCCTCCGGAAGGTGCGCGTCGATGGGCAGCTCCACGCGCATCTGGGGCTCGGTCTCGGTGTCCTCGCCGCGGTAGCTCGCCACGGCCTCGCCCACCATGCGCAGGTACATGTCGAAGCCGACGCCCTCGATGTGGCCGGACTGGTCCTCGCCCAGGAGGTTGCCCGCGCCGCGAAGCTCGAGGTCACGCATGGCGATGGCCATTCC
>DATITN010000262.1:0-26490 GCA_035467795.1 Arachnia sp.
TCGGCCCTCTCGTCGACCGTGCTCGAGGATGCTCTGAGGGCCAAGGGCTACGCCGTCGAGATGGTGCCCCTGTACACGATGGAGCCCCTCGGCGAGCTGCCGGGACGCCTCGTCGGGGAGTGGCGCGAGGGACTCTTCGACGCGGTGGCGGTGACCTCCGGGTCGGCGGGCGAGGCCGCCGGGAAGCTGCTCGGCTGGCGCGAGGGCACAGCGGTGGTGGCGTTCGGGCCGCCATCGGCGGCGGCTTTGCGACTCGCGGGGGCCAATGTCGCGGCGGTGGCCGTCACTCAGGACGCGGAGGGGCTGATCCACGCGATCGCCTCCCTCAGAAGGGACGATGCATAATGATCCAGATCCGGCCGAGAAGGCTCAGGACCACCCCGGCGATGCGCCGCCTGGTGCGGGAGGTGCAGCCGCGACCCTCGCAGCTCGTGCTGCCCGTGTTCGTCGCCGAGGCGTCAGCTGACATTTCCTCCATGCCCGGTGTGCGCCGCCACGACCTCGACGGCCTGTGCAGGGTGGCCGAGCAGGTGGTCACCGCCGGGCTCGGCGGCATCATGGTCTTCGGCGTGCCGGAAGATGTGGACAAGGACGAGCTCGGGTCTCAGGGATGGGCCGAGGAGGGGATCCTGCAAAGGGCGCTGCGGGCCGTCCGCGACACCGTCGGCGACGACACCGTCGTGATGGCCGACACCTGCCTGGATGAGTTCACCACGCATGGGCACTGCGGCTTCCTCACCCCGCAGGGTCGTGTGGACAACGACGCCACTCTGGCCGCGTACGCGTCGATGGCCATCGCGCAGGCAGACGCGGGGGCGCATGTGGTGTCGCCGTCGGGGATGATGGACGGCCAGGTGGAGGCCATCCGCGCCGCGCTCGAGGGTGCCGGGCACACCGACACCGCGATCCTCGCCTACGCCGCCAAGTACGCCTCGTCGTTCTACGGCCCGTTCCGGGAGGCCGTGACCTCCACGCTGAGCGGGGACCGCAAGAGCTACCAGCAGGACCCGGCCAACCGCCGCGAGGGCCTCCGCGAGGCCGAGCTGGACCTCGCGGAGGGCGCGGACATGGTGATGGTGAAGCCCGCCGGCTACTACCTGGACGTGCTGGCCGACGTTGCCGCGGTCTCGGACGTGCCGGTGGCCGCCTACCAGGTGTCGGGGGAGTACGCCATGATCGAGGCCGCCGCCCAGCGCGGGTGGATCGACAGGCAGGCGGCCGTGACCGAATCGGTCACCGCCATCGTGCGGGCCGGTGCGGACATCGTGCTGACCTATTGGGCACTTGAACTGGCGGGGTGGATGAAGTGAGCATGGACCAACTCTTCGAGCGGGCGCGCGGCGTGATTCCCGGCGGGGTGTCGTCGCCGGTGCGGGCCTTCGGGTCCGTCGGCGGCACGCCCCGGTTCGTCTCGTCGGCTCGCGGGCCGTATGTAATGGACGCGGACGGCGTCGAGTACGTGGATCTGGTGTGTTCCTGGGGGCCGGCCCTGCTCGGCCATGCGCACCCCGAGGTGGTGGCGGCGGTCCAGCAGGCGGCCTCACGAGGGCTGTCGTTCGGCGCGCCGACGGAGGCGGAGGTGGAACTGGCCGAGGTCATCCGGGCGAGGGTGCCGATGGCGGAGCAGGTGCGGTTCGTCTCCACAGGCACCGAGGCCACCATGACGGCCATCCGGCTCGCGCGCGGCGCCACGGGCCGAGACGCCATCGTCAAGTTCGCCGGGTGCTACCACGGCCACTCGGACGCGCTGCTCGCGGCGGCCGGCTCCGGCGTAGCTACGCAGGGCCTGCCCGGTTCCGCGGGGGTGACCCGGGCCTCAGCGGCCGACACCATCGTCGTGGACTACAACGACGTCGAGGCGCTGACCCGCGTCTTCGACGAGGCGGGTGACCGGATCGCGGCCGTCATCACGGAGGGGGCGCCCGCCAACATGGGAGTGGTGCCCCCGGCGCCCGGCTTCAACGCCGCCATCCGCGAGCTCACCGCCCGGCACGGCTCGCTGATGATCCTCGACGAGGTGCTCACCGGCTTCAGGGTGGCGCCGTCGGGATGGTTGGGATTCGAGGGCGGCTACGAGCCGGACCTGGTGACCTTCGGCAAGGTCGTGGGCGGCGGCATGCCGCTGGCCGCGCTCGCCGGACCGGCCCGGTGGATGCAGCTCCTGGCTCCCGTCGGGCCGGTCTACCAGGCGGGCACCCTGTCGGGGAACCCGCTGGCGACGGCGGCGGGCCTCGCCACGCTCAGGTTGGCCGATGCGGGCGTCTACGGGGCTGTGGACCGAAGATCCGCCGAACTGCAGGCGGCCGTCGCGGAGGCCCTGAGTGCTGCCTCCGTTCCGCACGTGGTGCAGCGCGCCGGCAGCCTGTTCTCGGTGTTCTTCCGCGAAGGGGCCGTCGCGGACTACGAGGCCGCGAAGGCGCAGGACACTGCCGCCTTCGCCCGCTTCTTCCATTCCATGCTGGACCACCGCGTGGCGCTGCCCCCGTCGGCGTTCGAGGCGTGGTTCCTGTCCGCGGCCCACGACGACGAGGCGATGATGCGCATCGCGGACGCTCTCCCCGCCGCCGCACGCGCCGCGGCCCATTCGTGAGAAGCTAACCCCGTCACTCAGGGAGGGAATCAACGGTGAGACTGCGGTTGGGTACACGAGGATCGGCGCTGGCACTGGCGCGTTCGGAAATGGTGGCGGCGACGCTGCGAGACGGTGGGCTTGAGGTGGAGATCGTGCCCGTCGCGACGGCGGGGCAGGACACCGTCCACATGCCCGACGGCTACTCTCAGGGCCTTTTCGCCAACGAGTTGCGCGATGCGCTGCGCGCGGGCCAGGTGGACGTGGTGGTGCATTCGGTCAAGGACGTTCCGCTGCGCGAGAAGCCCGAGGACCTCATCTTCCCGGCGGTGCTTCCGCGCGGTGACCACAGGGACGTGCTCTGCACGCGGAGCGGCATCACCCTGGCGGCGCTCCCGCGCCACTCCCGGGTCGGAGTCACGTCGCTCCGGCGCATCGCCCAGCTGCGCGCGCTGAGGCCCGATCTCACCTTCGTCGACGTGGGCGGCTCACTGGAGGAGCGGCTGCGGCATCTCGAACCCGGCGATCTCGACGCTGTCGTGCTGTCTGCTGCCGGCGTCGAGACGCTGGGGCTCACGGACCGCATCGCCGAGTACCTGCCCATCCTCACGGCCCCCGGGCAGGGCGCAATCGCGCTCGAGTGCCGCAAGGACGACGCGGACATCGTCTCCGCGCTGAAGGTCTTCGACGACATCGAGACCCGCATCATCATCGACGCGGAGCGCGCCGTCCTGACGGGACTGGGCACCACCTACATGGCGCCGGTGGGCGCCCTGGCGTCGCGTCGCGGCATTCTGTCGCTGAAGGCCGGGGTGTTCTCCATTGACGGCACCAAGCGCAACGTGCTCGAGGTGGGGCTGCCCACCTCCGAGTTCCATGCCGTGCGCACCGGTGAGAACGCCGCCGCCGCGCTGAAGGCCCGCAGGGCGGATCGGTTCTTCTCGCCGGAGGCGCTCGCCTCGGTGAAACTGTCGGCAGAGCACGACGACGAGTCTCCGTTCATCGAGGTGCCCGGCGATGACCGCATCCGCGTCCTCCTCGCCAGGCAGGAGGGCCGGCTGGCGCAGGCCCTGCGCAAGAACGGGCTCCGGGTGGACTGTGTCTCGCTGCAGGAGGCGAAGCTGATCTCTGCGGACAACATCCTCGGCTGGGCGGACTGGGTGGTGCTGCCGTCCGCGCAGACGGTGTGGGCGCTGCGCGAGCGGGGCTGGGACATTCCGCAGGGGAAGCGGGTGGCGGCGATGGGTTCAACCACGCAGCGGGCGGCGGAGGAGAGCGAGATCCAGGTGGAGCTCAGCCCCGAGGGCACGGCCAGCTCGCAGAAGCTGGTGGAGATGTTCCCGAAGGCTGAGGGCGAGCAGCGGGCGGTCGTCGTCTGCGCGGACCAGCTCTCGACGAATCTCGAGGTTGGCCTACGCGCCAAGGGCTACACCGTCGAACGGCTTGAGGTCTACACCATGGTGGACGTGGAAGACCTGGACCCGCGCATCAAGCAGATGTGGGACGACGGGGCCTGGCAGGCGGTGCTGCTCAGCCAGCCGTCGTTCGCGTCCGCCTATGTGAACCTGCTCGGGCATCGCGACGGCGTGCATGTGCTGGCCTGGGACGAGCCCACCGCGCAGGCACTCGCCGAGCTTGACGTTCCGGTGCTGGCAACGGCGAAGGCGAAGGACGAGTTCGGTGTCGCGGCGTTGGCAAGGGACCTCGCCAAGCAGAAGTGAGCCACTGGGCGGTCGTCTGCGACGGGGCGCCCAGGATTTTTCAAGTCCCTCCGGATGCGCTATCGTTCTTCGAGTCGCCTCCGGGCGGCGCTGGGGCTATGGCGCAGTTGGTAGCGCGCTTCCATGGCATGGAAGAGGCCAGGGGTTCGAATCCCCTTAGCTCCACCGAGAACAGAAAACCCCGCCTGAGGCGGGGTTTTCTTCGTCCGTACCCTCAGATGTCGTCGGCGGTGTAGCCGGGGAAGAAGTCCTCCTTCAGCTGGGGGTCTGGAAGCCCGGCCTCGCGAAGCGCCTCGCCGAGCGTCTCCACCATCGGCTCAGGTCCGGACACGTACACCAGACACCCCATCAGATCGGGGACCAGACGGGTCAGCACCTCGACCGTGAGCGGCTCGCCGACCACCCGGTGCAGCCTCAGCGAGTGGTCCGCCTCCTCCCAGTCGCTCAGCTCGTCCCCGAAGGCGACGTCGTCTGTCCCGCTGCCATAGATGAGGGTGACCTCGAGGGGCTCCCCGTCGTGGGACCGCTGCCTGAGGATGCTGTGGAAGGGCGTCACGCCGATGCCTCCGGCCACGAAGACCACAGGCACGTCGGTCTCCTCCCAGGTGAAGTCGCCCTCGGGATCCTGCTTCAGTTCGATCCGGTCTCCGGGCTCCAACCGCGACAACGCCTGCTTGAACGTGGTGCCGGTGACGCGGGTGGTGATCTGCATGACGCCCTCGTATGGCGCGGCGGCGTTGGTGAACCAGCGCTCAATGCCCTCGTCGTCCGGGTTGTCGTGGGGGATCTCAACCTGGACGTACTGGCCGGCCTCCCAGACCAGCGGCTCGTCGCTCCGGAAGCGGAACGTCCAGATGTCTGCGGTCTCGTGGGCCTTCTCGATGAGCGTCAGGGACATGAGCTTCTCCTTCGAAGAGTTCGTCGTCGCGTCCGACGCTACCCCGCGCCCACCAAGGCGCGCGCCGGTTAGCATGTGGCTACTTGCCGCGAGTTGAGGAGAGCCACGTGAAAGCGTCCCTGCGCCCAGGCGTGTCACATACGATGCGCTATCTGGTCCCTGAGAGCCGGACGGTTCCGCACCTGCTGCCCGAGTCCGCGGACTTCGCCGCGATGCCGGAGGTGCTGGCCACCGGCTACATGGTGGGCATCGTCGAATGGGCCTGCATCGAGGCCCTCCACAGCCATCTGGATGACGGCGAGATCACGCTCGGCACCCACGTCAACCTCTCCCATGAGGCGCCCACGGTGCCCGGGTCGACGGTGACCGTCGAGGTGACCCTGACCCTCGTCGAGGGCCGAGCGCTCAGATTCGACGTCCATGCGCACGACGAGCACGCGGTCATCAGCGCGGGGACCCACGGACGGGTGGTGGTGAGCCGCGAGCGGTTCGTGTCGCGGCTCCCGCACCCGCGTCCTTGACCCGCTGATGACGAAGGGGGTGGGCCCTCGCGGACCCACCCCCTTCATTCGTCAGATCAGGATCAGCCCTCGAGGAGAGCCAGACGATCGGGATCGTTGGCGAAGACCTCGGCTGCGTTGGCCTTGGTCACCACGACGGGGTCGAGCTGGTAGATGTTGACGTCCACCTTGCCGTTGTTGGCGATGTCCTCGGTGGCGGGGAGGCCCTCGCCCGTCTGGAGCAGCTGGATCAGCTCGACGGTCTTGGCGACGAGCGCATCCGTGGGCTTGGCGACAGTGGAGTACTGCTCACCGGCGGCGATCGAGATGATCGACTCGTTCTCGGCGTCGAGGCCGGTCACGATAGGCAGGTCCATGCCGGCCTGCTTCACCGAGGTGAGGATGGCGCGGGCGATGCCGTCGTTGGGGGAGAGCACGCCGTCGACCGTCTTGTCCGAGTAGTTGCCCGAGAGCAGCGAGTCCATGCGGGCCTGCGCCTTGGCGTTGTCCCAGTCGGGGGTGGCCACCTGGGTGAACTCCTGCTGGCCGGAGACGACCACGAGGGTGCCGTCGTCGATCTTCGGCTGCAGGACGCTCATGGCGCCGGTGAAGAAGTTCGGGGCGTTCGGGTCGGCCGGGCCGCCGCCGAACAGCTCGATGTTGTAGGGGCCGGGGCCCGTGGCCTCGAGGCCTTCGAGCAGGGATTCGCCCTGGAGCTCACCGGTGCGGACGGACCCGAACTGGACGACGCCGTCGATGGCGGTGGTGTTCTCGATGAGGCGGTCGTAGCCGAGCACCTCGATGCCGGCGTCGTGCGCCTTCTCGAGCACGGAACCAAGCTGGGTGCCGTCGACGGGGCCGACGACGATGACCTCGGCGCCCTGCTCGATCATGGCCTCGATCTGCTGCTGCTGCTGGGGCACCTTGTTGTCCGCGGCCTGGATCAGGGCGGTGAACCCGGCGGCCTCGAGCTGCTCGGCGAACATGACCTCGGCCTCCTTCCAGTTCTGGGTGCCCAGCCAGGGCAGCGCCACGCCGATGGTGGCGTCCGCGGCGAAGCCTTCGGCGCCCGCGCTGGCCGAGGTGGAGGCCTGTCCGGAGGTGGTGGGGTCGGTGGTGCCCTCGCGTCCGCCGCCACAGGCGGTCAGCGCCAGGGAGGTGACGAGGAGGCCGGTGAGGATGCCTGCTGCCTTCAACTTCATGGGTGTTCCTTTCGGAAGATCCCGACCGGCCGATCCGGTTCGGGTGTGGGCATCGATGCCCGGTCGCGTGCGCAAATGGGCGCACTGGGGGAGGAGAGGCGCCGCTGGGACGCCACTCGAGGGGTTGGAGGGGTGAACTACTTGGCCTGGGTCGTGGGCATGGTGTCGGCGGCATCCACGGCGGTGCCGGTCTCCACCGGCACGGCCGGCTCGGCTGCCGGCTCGCTGCGGAAGTTCCTCATCAGGGTGCCGATCATGGACGGGCGTCCCTGCTGCTTGTTGTAGACATCGAAGGCGACGGCGGCCAGGAGCACGAGGCCCTTGATCACCTGCGTCTGGTCAGCGCCCACACCCATCAGCATGAGGCCGCTGTTGAGGACCGCCATCACGAGGCCGCCGATCATCGAGCCGACGACGGTGCCGATACCGCCGGAGACCGCGGCCCCACCGATGAAGACGGCCGCGATGGCGTCGAGCTCCCACATGGTGCCGTCAGAGGGGCCGGCGGCGGTTGCGCGGCCCACGAACAGGATGCCGGCGATGGCCGCGAGGAAGCTCATGTTGAGCATGACGAGGAAGTAGGTCTTGGCGGTGTTGACGCCCGACAGCGCGGCTGCGGCCTTGTTGCCGCCGACGGCGTAGATGTGGCGGCCGAAGCGGGTGCGCTGGGTGAGCACGTGGTAGATGATCACCAGGATCACGAGGATCACGCCGGGGATCGGGAACGAGGTACCGGGGCGGCCGCTGCCGAACAGCCAGGTGACGTAGCCGATGACCGTGACGATCAGGGCGATCCGCACGATGGTGGCCCACATGGGAGCCTCGACCCCGCGCTCGAGAGCGTGGGCTCTGCGCTTGAACTCGCTCCAGATGAACCAGGCGGCGGCGAGGATGCCGAGCAGGACAGTCGAGTTGTTGAGCCCCGTGAAGGACGGACCCCACTCGGGCAGGTAGCCGGCGCCGAAGAACCGGAACTCCTCGGGCACGGGAACCGAGATGGACTGCGACATCCAGATCACCAGGCCGCGGAAGATCATCATGCCCGCCAGGGTGGTGATGAAGCCCGGGATGCCCACCTTCGCCAGCCAGAAGCCGTGCCAGGCGCCGATCAGGATGCCGGCCAGGAGCCCAGCGAGGATTCCGGCCCACCATGGGAAGCCGTAGGTGGCTGTGGTCAGGGCGGTCGTCATGCCGACGAAGCCGGCCACCGACCCCACCGAGAGGTCGATCTGGCCGATGACGATGACCATCACCATGCCGATGGCCAGGATCAGCACATAGGCGTTGCCGGAGATGAGGTTCTGGAAGTTCGACGAGGTGAGCATCCGGCCGCCGGAGACCACGTCGAAGACGACGGCCAGGAGCACCAGCGCCAGTGCCATCGTGTACTGCTGGAGGTTTCCTCCGAGGACTTGCTTGAGAGCCTTCATAATCGTGTGTTCCCCGTTCAGGTCAGGCCGGCAACGCCGCGGCCGAGGTGCTGGTGGTGGTCATTCGTCGCATGAGGGTTTCCTGGTCGGCGTCCGATGCCGCCAGGTCGCCGGTGATCCGGCCCTCGCAGATGGTGTAGATGCGGTCACAGATGCCGAGCAGTTCCGGGAGCTCAGAGGAGATCACCACAACGCCCTTGCCCGAATCGGCCAGTGCGTGGATGAGCTTGTAGATCTCGTACTTGGCGCCCACGTCGATGCCTCGCGTGGGCTCGTCGAGGATCAGCAGCTTCGGCTCGGGGTACATCCACTTGGCGAGCACCACCTTCTGCTGGTTGCCGCCTGAGAGGGTGGCCACCCCGACGTCAACGCTCGGCGCCTTGATGCGCAGGTCCTTGCGGTACTTCTCGGCGACGGCGGACTCCTTGCGCGGGTTGAGCAGGAGCCGCGTCACGATGTCCTTGAGGTTGGCCGACACGATCGTGGACTTGATGTCGTCGATGAGGTTCAACCCCAACGTCTTGCGGTCCTCGGTCACGTAGGCGATGCCCTGCTCGATGGCCCGCGCGACGGTGTGGGTCTCGATCCGCTCCCCGGCCAGGTGCATCTCGCCGGAGAGCCACCGGCCGTAGGAGCGCCCGAAAATGGAGCGGGCGAGCTCGGTGCGTCCTGCGCCCATCAGCCCTGCGAATCCCACCACCTCGCCGGCGCGGACGGTGAACGCCGCGTCCTTGCTGACCAGGCGCCCGGGGATGGAGGGGTGCTCGACGTTCCAGCCGGAGACCTCGAACAGCACCTCGCCGACGTGCGGGGTGCGCGTGGGGTAGCGGTTCTCGATGGAGCGGCCCACCATGGCGCGGATGATGCGGTCCTCGTCGACCTCCCCGGCCACGACGTCGTAGGTCTCGACCGTGCGGCCGTCGCGGATGACGGTCACCGCGTCGGAGACCGCGGCGATCTCGTTGAGCTTGTGGGAGATCATGATCTGGGTGATGCCCTTGGCCTTCAGGCCGCGCATCAGGTCCAGCAGGTTGCGGGAGTCGTCCTCGTTGAGGGCGGAGGTGGGCTCGTCGAGGATGAGCAGCTTGACGTTCTTGGCCAGGGCCTTGGCGATCTCGATCAGCTGCTGCTGGCCCACCCCGAGTGTCTTGATCGGGGTGTCGGGGTCGATCTCCAGGCCCACACGGGCCAGCAGGTCAAGCGCCTTGAGGCGTGCGGCCTGCCAGTCGATCAGCAGCCCGGAGACCACTTCGGAGCCGAGGAACAGGTTCTCCGTCACGGATAGCTCGGGGATGAGAGCCAGCTCCTGGTGGATGATGACGATGCCGCGCTCCTCGGAGGCCTTGATGCCGCCGAAGCGCACCACCTCGCCCTCAAGCTCGATGTCGCCGTCGTAGGTGCCGTGAGGGTACACGCCCGAGAGCACCTTCATGAGGGTGGACTTGCCCGCCCCGTTCTCCCCGCAGATGGCGTGAATGTCGCCGCGGCGCACATTCATGGTGACGCCGTCGAGAGCTTTGACCCCTGGGAACTCCTTGGTGATGCTGCGCATCGCAAGTATCACGTGACCGTCAACCATGCGTACCCGTGTCTCCTTCGACTCCGGCTGGTGACCATTCGCTGTCACCGTGCCCCGATGGATAGAACGTAGATCCCGGGAGGTATTGGCGTCAACTCTTGAAGTCAAGCGTTACCAGATCGTTATGATGCAATCGATACCACCATTGCTGACTAGGGCCTTAGCCTGGGAAGGCCTCTCAGTCCCGCCGCAACGGCTGAGTTCGGGATAAAAACTTATGGGAGACGCCATCCGGGGGACTGCGGTAGCCTTCAAGCGTGAACAGGGTTGTCGGCGCGCCTGGCTCACAGCCTTCGCTGCGCGAGGCCAACAGCGCGCGCATCGTTGAAGCAGTGAAGGCGTACGGGCGCATCACGCAGGTGGAGTTGGCCAGCGCCACCGGGTTGTCACCTGCCACCGTGTCGAACATCGTCAAGCAGCTGCTCGAGCAGGGTGTGGTGGAGACCAGTGCCACCACCCGCTCCGGCCGCCGGGCCCAGCTGGTCTCGCTCAGGCCCTCGTCGGCCCTGGCAGTGGGCATGCACATCGGGCGCAGGTCCCTGGATCTCGTCCTCGCTGACGCAACACTGGAGGTGGTCGCTTCCACGAGGATGCCGCTGCCGGCAGACCACAGGTCAGACACCACGCTGGACAGGGCCGCGCTGCTGGTGGCGGACCTCGCGGACCAGGTGGGGGCAGACATGGAGCACATCGGGGGAGTGGGCCTGGCGCTGCCCTCCAGCGTGGGTCGCGGTGGCCGCACAGGCGCATTCCAGCTGCCCGGCTGGGAGGAGCTCGACGTCGACGAGCTCCTGTCCGCCAGGATCGAGCGCAGGGTGCTGGTAGTGAAGGAGGCCGACGCCGGGGCGCTGGCGGAATCGCGCCTCGGCTCCCTGCGGGGCGCCGAGGGGGCCCTCTATGTGCACGCCTCGCACACCACCGAGTCCAGCCTGGTGCTGCGCGGCGTTGTGCACAGCGGATTCCGAAGTGGCGCCGGGGCGCTCGGGCATGTGCGCGTGGATGCGGCCGGCCAGATCTGCCGCTGCGGCGCGCGGGGCTGCCTCAACACCGTCGTGTCCGGGGAGGCGCTGGCCGAGTTGGTGCGGGTCAGCCACGGCCGCATGGATCTGCGCTCGATCGTCAAGGCGGCGCGTGACGGTGACCCGGGCTGTCGCCAGGTGGTCGCAGACGCCGGCAGCGTCATCGGAACGGCGCTCGCGGACCTCGCCACCGTCGTCGCCCCGGAACGGATCACCTGGGGCGGCGAGTTGGCGACGGTGGGGGAGGCCTTCGTCGGACCGCTGCGCGACGCGATGCGCAGCCGCCCGCTGCTGCCGCCCGTCGACGAACTGTTGGCAGAACCTGCGTTCCCCGTCGACGGATGCGCCAGGGGTGCGCTGGTGGCCATTCACGACCTGATCAACGCCGCACCGGCCGGATCGGTGGAAGGATGACAGGCATGGAAGCCCGCCCCCTGCTCCTCGAGCTGCGCTCGGTCAGCAAGCACTTCGGCGGGGTGCTGGCACTGGTGGACGTGGACCTCACGGTGCGGGCCGGCGAAGTGGTTGCGCTCGTCGGAGACAATGCCGCCGGAAAGTCCACGCTGGCACGGATGATCTCCGGGGTCTACCAACCCGACGCGGGACGGATTCTCCTCGACGGCACCGAGGTGACCATCGCCTCGGCCCAGGCGGCGTTCGCCATGGGTGTGGCGGCGGTGTTCCAGGAGTTCGCGCTCGCCGAGAACCTGGATGTCACCTCGAACATCTTCCTGGGGCGGGAGCTCAGCTCCGGCGGGCTGCTGGATGTCGACCGGATGGACGACCTCGCGCGGTCCTACCTCGCCCAGCTCAATGCCCGCATCCCAGACCTGCGAACTCCGCTCGTGCAGCTCTCGGCCGGGCAGCGGCAGAGCGTCGCCATCGCCCGCACTCTGGTGCGGCAGCCGCGGTTGGTGGTGCTCGACGAGCCTACGGCGTCGCTGTCGGTGGCCCAGACGGCGGAGGTGCTCAGCTACGTCGAACGGCTCCGCGACATGGGGCTGGGCGTCATCCTGATCAGCCACAACCTCTACGACGTGCGGGCCGTCGCGGACCGGATCGAGGTGCTCCGGCACGGACGCAACAACGGCTCGTTCGACGCCGGCACCGCCAGCTACGAGGAGGTCCTCTCCGCGATCACCGGCGCGACGAGGCGGCGGGTGTCGCGGTGAGGGGTGGAAGGGTGGCACGCCCCACCATGAAGGACGTCGCGGCCATTGCCGGGGTGGCCGTCACCACCGTCTCGCGGGTGATCAACCGGGATCCGAAGGTGGCCGAGGACACGCGGGCACGGGTGGTGGCCGCCATCTCCGAACTCCACTACCAGCCGGACCTCCACGCCGGAAACCTGCGCCGTCGCGGCCGTACCAACACACTCGGGCTTCTCGTGGGCAACGTCGCCAACCCCTTCTCCGCCTCCCTGCACCGCGCCGTCGAGGACGTGGCACGGCCTCACCACGTGGCTGTCTTCGCCTCGAGCCTCGATGACGATCCCACCCGTGAGCGCGAGGCCGTCGAGGCGTTCCTGCGGCGCAGGGTCGACGGTCTCATCCTCACCACCATCGGCCGGGACCACACGTACCTCGCCCGCGAGATGGAGCGCGGTACCCCAGTCGTGTTCGTGGACCGCAGGCCCTCGGGTGTGGTGGCCGACACCGTGCTGTCGGACAACTACGCGGGCGCCAGGGTGGCGGTGGCGCACCTCGCCGACCATGGGCATACACGCATCGCCTTTCTCGGCGACAGCGAAGAGATCTTCACGGCCCGCGAACGGCGCCGAGGGTACCTCGACGAGTGCCGCGCCCGAGGGCTGGAGGTGGGCCCCGGCCTGATGGTAAGCGGCCTGAGCGACGAGGTGGCGGCCGCCAGGGCGGTGGCCGGCCTGTTGGGGTCGGAGGATCCGCCCACGGCGTTGTTCACAGCCCAGAACCTCATCACCGTCGGAGCAGTCGAGGCGCTGAGCGCCGCCCAGAAGCTCACGACGGTGGGGCTGGTGGGGTTCGATGACATCCCCATGGCGGCACATCTGGCGGTGCCTGTGACTGTGGTGGCTCAGGATCCCAGCCAGATCGGACGCACGGCCGCCGAGATGGTGTTCGGGAGGCTCGACGGAGACACCTCTGAGCCCCGGGAGATCGTGGTTCCCACCACACTCGTACAGCGGGGCTCCGGAGAGGTGGCGCCCTAGCGGGTCACTTGGCCACGAACGAGGGGAGGAGGCCGTCCATGACCAGCCTCATACCCAGGCCGTGCGCCACGATGACGCCGATTCCGGCGGCGACGGCCACCAGCACCACCGCGAAGCAGAGGTAGGCCACCACCCTGGCCGCCGGGTGCGGGACGTGATCGGTGGCGTCCGCGTCTCCGCCCACGCCGTAGGAGAGTGCACGGATGCCGAGGGCGAAGATGGCCGGCAGGCCGGCCCCCAGGAGCAGACCCACCCACAGCACGTTCCAGGCGCCGCCCAGCGCCAGCCACAGGGTGTTCATACGTTGGTCCCCTCCCGGGCCGAATCCTTGTTGTGACTGGGCGGCACCCGGTCCGTCACCTGCTCCACCCACTCGTCGTTGACGTTGCTGTGGTCCACCATCGAACGGCGCGACCGGTGGTACATCCAGGCCGACGCAGCGAGCAGGACCAGGAAGACGACGATGGCCCCGGCGAGTCCGCCGACGGTGTGACCGATCAGCCACATCAGGGCCCCCACCAGCCCTGCCGAGGGCAGGGTGATCAGCCAGGCGATCCCCATCCGCCCCGCGATCCGCCAGTTGACGGTGGCGCCCTTCTTGCCGATGCCGGTGCCGAGAATGGATCCGGTGGCGACGTGCGTGGTGGACAGGGCGAAGCCGAGATGACTGGAGACGAGGATGACCGCCGCCGACGAGGACTCCGCCGCCATGCCCTGTGGTGACTCGATCTCCACCAGGCCCTTTCCAAGGGTGCGGATGATCCGCCAGCCACCCAGATAGGTGCCCAGCGCGATGGCGAGCGCACAGCTCAGCTTCACCCAGAAGGGCACTGCCTCCAGATCCGTCCAGGTCCCGGTGGCGATGAGGGCCAGGGTGATGACGCCCATCGTCTTCTGGGCGTCGTTGGTGCCGTGGGCGAGCGAAACCAGCGACGCGGAGCCGATTTGGCCCCAGCGGAAGCCGGACTCGCGATACTTCGCGGCCACGCCGCGCGTGATCCTGAACACCAGCCAGGTGCCGACAGTGGCCACTATCACCGCGACCACCGGCGACATCAGGGCTGGCAACACCACCTTGCCGACGACCCCGTCGAGCTTGGTTCCGTCCCCGGTCCACTTGACCCCCTCGACGCCGAGGCCGGCCATGGTGGCCCCGACGAGGCCGCCGAACAGGGCATGTGAGGAGCTGGAGGGAAGGCTGAACAGCCAGGTGAGGAGGTTCCACACGATGGCGCCCACGAGGCCTGAGAGGATGATCAGGAGGAGGGCGAGGCCTCCGTCGGCGATGAGCTCCGGCCTGGGTGCGCCGGTCTTGTCCTGGATGTTGACCACGGCGTTGGTGACCGTCAGCGCGACCTCGACCGAGAGGAACGCGCCCACCAGGTTCAGCACGGCCGACAGGGCGACGGCCGTCTTCGGCCTGAGCGCGCCGGTGGCGATCGAGGTGGCCATGGCGTTTCCCGTGTCATGGAAACCATTGGTGAAGTCGAAGACCAGAGCGGTCGCGACGACGAGCGTTAACACGATTAACTCGGGTGGCACGGGCCCAGTCTGCTACCTCTCCGCTCCGCCCGTGCAATCGGGGCATGTTAGCGATGCTGCGGTCCATCGTCGACGCTTTCCAGATGAACCTCGGGTGAATTTCCCGGGGCGGTGGGCTGAACATCCTCGTCGGTGGTCCGTCGTAGCATGACGCCCATGCCCAGACGCGCCCAACTCTCTTCCCGGCTCCGTGTGGCCGGCATCGAAACCATGGTGACGTACAAGCACATCAAGACCATCCGGGTGCGCGTCCTTCCCCCCGATGGCCGGGTGGCCGTCTCGGCGCCCGTGGGGGTGCCGGAGGATGCAGTTGAGGACTTCGTGCGGCGGCACAGCGCGTGGATCGTCGAGGCGCAGGCACGGGTCAGGATGGCGGCGCCGGTGGCCGAGCCGCTCGTCGATGGCGGACGGGCCCGGGTCTGGGGGAGGTGGTACGAGCTGCGGACCGTGCCCGCGGTCAAGGCCGGGGGCACTCTGGAGGCGGGCACCGTTCTGCTGGGAGGCCCGGACGAGGAGGCCCGACGGCGCGGCCTGGAGGGGCTGTACCGGCGCGAGATCGAGGCGGCACTTCCAGCGCTTCAGGCCGAGTGGGAACCAAGGGTGGGGAGGTCCGCTTCGCTCATCCGACTGCGGAGGATGACCAGCAGGTGGGGCACCTGCAACACGCGCAGCGCCGCGATCACGATCAACGTGGCGCTCGCGGAGCATCCCCCGTCCGCGCTCGAGTATGTGCTCGTGCACGAGCTGGTCCACCTGCACGAGCGCGGCCATGGGCCGGGGTTCGTCGCCTGGATGGATCGTCTCCTCCCTGACTGGCGTGTCCGGCGGAGGTCGCTCCACGGCCGCGCCTGACCAGAAGAGGGTGCAACCGGAGGACCGGTCTCGGGCGTAGGGAGGGTAAGGATCGCAAAGAAAGGACCACCATGACCCGCAGCGCCCCTGAGAGTGTCGTTTCCAGGCGTGACCTTGGGGCAGACTATGCTGCCCGTGACGTGTCAGTTCTTCCCCCTGAGAGGTGCACCGTGTTCAGCCCATCCGGCGCCCGGCGCGCCGCCGTCGGTGTGATCGCCGCCACAGCCCTGCTTCTGGCCGGCTGCGCACCCGGGGCGGTCTCCCCGCACGCCACACCCCTCCCGGCGCCGAGCAGCCCCGTCGCCGCGCCCACCGAGCCCGCCGCCCCCCCGGCAACCCCGTCGACGCCGGCCCCGAGCCCGTCATCCTCACCGGATCCGTTGCCACCCATCACGGAACCGCCCACGCAGGAGACGGCACCCCCGGCGCCCCCGCCACCCCCGGCACTGCTTGAGCTCAGCGATGAGGGCGACGATGTGCGTGACCTGCAGCACCGCCTCCTGCAGCTTGACTGGTTCTCCGGCAGGATCACCGGGATCTACGCCGAGGACACCAGGCTCGCCATCGAGGGTTTCCAGGCCAAGCGAGGCATCCCCGTGACCGGTGCGGTGGATCAGGTGACGCTGGACAGACTTCATTCGATGACGCGCGAACCCACCCGGGACGAGATGTACAACGTGCTGACCCCCGGCCCCGCGATCTACGCCCAGGGCAGCAAGGGTGACGGCGTCAAAGACCTGCAGGCCAGGCTGAAGCAGATCGGCTGGTATTCGCCCAAGATCGACGGCGTCTTCGGAGCGCAGACCCAGGAGTCGGTGAAGGGCTTCCAGGCCAAGCGGCAGATCCCCGTCACCGGGGAAGTGGATCAGCGCACCAAGGACCGGCTCTACGGCATGACCCGCAAGCCCACCGCGGACGAACTCAACAACGTTGTCCGCGCTGCGACGCCTTCGACGATGACGCTCGACGATCGCTGCCTTACCGGGCGCGTCATCTGCATCTCCAAGGCGCAGCGCCGCTTGGCATGGGTGGTCGACGGCGCCATCGTCGACACGATGTCCGTGCGTTTCGGCTCGGAGCTGACTCCCACCCGCAACGGCGTGTTCTCGGTCTATTGGAAGTCGAAGAACCACGTCTCCAGCCTCTACGACACACCCATGCCCTACGCGCTGTTCTTCAGCGGCGGCCAGGCGGTCCACTACTCGGCGGACTTCGCGCGAAACGGGTACAACGGAGCCTCGCACGGCTGCGTCAACGTCCGGGACAAGTCGGCCGTGGCGGCGCTGTTCGACGCGGCCCGCGTCGGTGACAAGGTGGTTGTCTACGCATGAGGGTTGCGACCCGGGTCTGTGTAGTGCAGGACCAAGGTCGCACCCCGGCGGTCCGGGGGCCCTGTAGTCTTCCAGCCACGATCGACTGAAAGGCCGCGCACGTGATCTGGCTAGCCATCGGGATGCAGGTTGTGTCCTCCTTCTTGTTCGCCAGCGGCGCCGTCCTGCAGAGTCTGGGGGTCAAGTCCACCTTCGATCCGTCGGGAACCGCGTCGTCGAACACGCTCACGTTCGCGGGGCTGCTGCGGTTGTTCAGGATCCGGAAGTGGCTGCTCGGGCTCCTGTTCGTCTTCTCCGGGGCGGCCATCCACCTGGTGGCGCTGTCGTTCGCACCCGTGGCCGTGGTGCAGCCGGTGGGCATCCTCGCGGTGCCGTGGTCCGTGCTGCTCGCCGCCCGAATCCACAAGCACAAACTGAGCCACAAGATGTGGATCGCCGTGGGCATCACAGTGGCCGGAGTCGTGGGTTTCACGGTCTTCTCGTCGCTGTTCGCCACCGGCGTCAAGCAGGTCGAATTCGCCCCGATGTTCATCGCCTTCCTCGTGGTGTGCGCCATCTGCGCTGTTCTGTCCTACTTCGCGACCAAAGCAGCCCCGTGGGCTAAGGCCATGATGTGGTCCTCGGTAGGCGCCACCTTCTACGGCCTCGCCTCCGGGTTCATGAAGGCGGCGATGGACCTGGTCCTCAAGCACGGCCAGTCGTTCGCCGGTTTCGAGGTCGTCGCGACGGTGGCGATGATGCTGGCCTGCTACGGACTCGGGGTGTGGATGATCCAGCAGGGATACGCCTCCGGGCCGGCGGAGATCACCGTGGGCACCATGACGACGGTGGACCCGTTCGTCGCGGTCCTCTTCGGGCTCATCGTGCTGGGTGAGGGCATCGGCATGGGCGTGGGCCCAGCCGTCGGAATGGCAGTCACGGGCGCCATCGCGGTCTACGGCGTGCTGCTGCTGTCCAAGGACCACCCGGACGCGATCGAGGAGCGGCGCGTGCTGGCCGAGGCGAGCGAGAACGCGCCCGCCTCGGACCCGCCCATGAGCTAGGCGCTGGCACATCAGTGTCCGGCCGCCAGAGATCACAGGTCCAGTGGGTGCGTTGGTGCGTCGCCCGGGCGCGGGCGCGGGTCTCGCTCCCCATCGCCATGTTCGTGCTCGTTGCAGTGACAACAGCCATCCTCACAGGAGTCGCCAGCATGGCGGCCGCCCAGGCCGAGTCGGCCGCCAGGGCCTCCTTGGCTGGCACCTCCGCATGGCTCACGGTCCAGGTCCGCGCCGGAGCCGACGCGGTGGGACAGGATCGGCGGGCCCGTGAGGCGATTACCGCCGGTTTCGGCCCCGCGCGGATCGAGGTCACCACCACGATGATTTCAGAGCCGGTGCGTGTCGGGGAGTCCAGGCTGGTGGTCTGGTCGGCGGAAGAACTCGGGCCCCGAGACGTGTCGATCGTGGCGGGCAACTGGCCGCGCGGGCGCGGGCAGGCCGCGCTGCAGGCAGAGGCTGCTCAGCGGGCAGGTGTCGCGGTGGGAGACGTCATGGACCTCGCCGGCCGGTCGGTCACCATCTCGGCAACCTGGAGGCCCGCCGACCCCTCAGCCCCTTGGTGGCAGGGCGACGAGCTCGCGATCCGTGGTGGCGATGCATCGGTGGTCGGCCCGCTGATGGCGGACGCAGACCTGGTGCGGGCGCTCCCCGGTACGCCGATGTTGCGCTGGTCCCTGGCCCCGCATCTCGCCAGCATCAGGCCGAGCGATCTCCCCGCACTTGCACGGGGCGCGGCGGGCGTCAAGGAGTCGCTGACCACAGTCGACGACACCCGCCGAGGCGTCAAAGTGCAGGGGGCGCTGGCAGAAAGCGTTCTGTCGGCTGAGGTGAACGCGGCCGCCTCCGGTGTGGTGGCGGTGGTGCCGCTGTCGGTTGTCGCGACTGTGGCTCTCGTCGCTCTCCTCCAGGTCGGCAGGGTGGTTGCCGCCGCCCGGGCGGCGGACACCCGGCTCCTGCTGGCCCGAGGAGCGACACGAGGCCAGATCCTCGCCGCAGCGATGGCCGAGGCCGTGGTGGTGGGTGGGAGCGGTGCTCTGGTGGGTGGCGCGGTCGTGCTTCTGGGGCTCCGCGCCGTGACCGGCCGCTGGGCCGAGATGCCCGCGGTGACAGCTGAGGTGTCCCTGTTGGGGGCACTTGTTCCAGTGGCCCTGCTCGGCGCGGCTGCCATCATCACAGTGGCGGGGCTGGCGCCGGTGGCCCGGGTGGGTTGGACCATCGGAGCGAAGGTCTCGCACAGCCTGGTCGGGTGGCTCGCTGCGGCCCACCTCGCCCGTTCACGGTTGGCCGTCGCGGTCCAGGCCTCACTGATTGTCATGGCGGTCGGCTGGCTCACACTGGCTGGGTTGTTCGGTGGGAGCAGCCGGATGGTGGAGCAGGATCTGGCTGCGCTGGAGCGCGGCGCGGATGTGCGCGCCCAGGTGGCTGTCCCCGCGGCGGGGACGGGCATCCTCGTGGGGCTGCCCGGCATTTCCGAGGTGCAAGGGGTTCGCGCCGCCAGCCCGGTATGGCTCGACGATGAGGCCCGCCTCGGTGACACGGGCCTCCACTTCCTCTCCGCGCCCCTCGACCGGCTCGCACAGGTGGCGGAGATGCCGGCCGAGGTCGAGATCCCGGCCGCAGCTCTGGCCCCCGGTGAGGAGAACGGCCCGATCTCGTTGCCCGTCGGTGGCCGGACCCTGACCGTCCGCCTGACGGGCGAAGTCGCCGTGGACGCCTGGCAGGAGGCCGAGCTGCGCCAGATCCCCGAGCTGAGCAGACGGCAGGCCACCGGCCCCGGCGTCGTGGACCCTGTCGAGGCGGCTCGCCAACTGACGGCGGAGGCCTTCGAGGCGGTCCGGGAACCGACACTCGTGAGGGGCGAGGTAGCCCTGCGAGACGCAGACACGGGCATCGACCACACTCTCACCATCCCGGAACTGGCCATCCCCGGGCTCCGGATCGACTGGAACGCGACCACCGATCAGCTCGACATTCGCGGGGACCCGCCCACCAGCACCCTGGCCACCGTCGCGTTGCCTTCGGAGGGTCGGTTTGTCGTCGATGGGGTGGCGCTGCGCATTGTTGAGAGTGCCGGGCCGACGCAGGTCATGCTGTGGGTGACGCTCCAGGTGGACGACCGGTCGGTGGGCACGGGGAGTGGCTGGCGTTCGGACGTCGCGGTGCCCGCCGATCTTGCAGGGCCGTACCGCGAAGAACTGCGTGCCACCCCGGTGGAAGTCCGGATTGCCGAAGCGTCCACAAGCCAACTGAGCACCTTCTATGTCCACACGAACCGCCCAGCCGTTCCACCGGTGCTGACCTCGCTGCCCGATGGGTGGCTGCTGATGGGTGACCCCTCTGCGATGGCCGCCGTGCGTCTGGGGCCGCGCCTACCGTTCACAGGCGCCGACCCGGCCGGCGTCGTGCCTCCAGCCTCAGCCAGGCCACTCCTGCCCGTCGCCCTCACCACCGCAGCCGCGGAGGCCGCCGGGTTGAGCGTGGGCGACGAGTTCGAGATCTTCGCGTTCCGGCGGCGCATCCCGGCGGTGCTCGCCGCAGTCACCCGGGTGGCGCCCGGGACAACGGCACCGCGGGCCGCTCTCGCCGAGGCTACCGCGGTGGCCCGGGCGTTGGCTGGCCTCGGTCACGCGCTGCCCTGGCCGACGGAGGTCTGGGCCACCACCGAGGACCCAGCCTCCATCGCCGGGATCGTGGCGGGGTTGCCGGGAGTCGAGTCGGTGGCTTCAGCGCCGACCGGAGCCACGTCGGCCGAGTTCACGCGGCGGACGGTGTGGACGGCCGCAAGCGGCGTCCTCGCACTCGCCTTGGCGGGCATCGCGGCCACCTACGTTGCGCAGGCGGAGGAGCGCCGCAGTGAGGTTGACGTGCTTTGTCGGCTTGGCCTCACGGGGGCTGCCCACGGTGCGAGCCGTGCCATCGAGCACGCCCTTGTGGGGGTGGTTGCAGCCTTGGCGGGAGGTGCGGCCGGGGTCGCTATCGGCGCCCTCGTCGTGCCCCCACTCGTGCGCACGGCCCTCGGCGCCGATTCGGAGTGGCCCGTGGCACTTCGGCTCGACTCGGGGCCATGGGCGTGGCACCTTGCGGCGGCCGTGTTGCTGACGGCGGCAATGATCCTGATTGTGGCCAGGGCGGTGACCCGTCAGGCCGCAACCGTACGGACGGCACGACGATGAGCCCCGCCTCCTGGATCCTCAACCAGGTGCGCGAGGATCGGTGGCCCTCCTTGCTGCTCACACTGAGTGTGGCGGTCGCGGTCGCTCTTGCCACCCTGATGCCACGCGTGACGGGTGATCTCGCCGTCCGGTCCCTCACCGGGGCCCTCGCGACGCTCAGCGCGCAGCAGGGTGACCTGATGGGCCAGTGGCGGAGCGGCCCCACGTCGGATACGCCAGGGGATCCGGCGAAGGTCTACCTCGAAGCTGCGGAAGCTGTCCGGGCGGCACAGCCGGCCCCGCTCGAGGCGTTGCTGCGCGCGCCGCAACTCGTGGCAGAGCTGGGGTTCCCTGAGTCCGTCACGCCGCCACCATCGTCGGGCTACCACAGGCTCACGTTCGCTGTGCTGGTCGACGCAACCCTGCAGGATCATGCCGAGCTGGTCTCCGGCACCTGGCCTCAGTCACCGGACCCGGATGGTCCGGTCGCTGAGGTGGTCCTACTGCACGAGGCCGCGGAGCGGCTTGGGTGGGAGCTGGGTGGGGAGCCCATCCCCGGACTGCGTCTGAGCGGAACGTACCGGCCCGTCGACGCTTCAGACCCGCGCTGGGAGCACGTGCCCCGCGGCACGCGCTACGCCGAACTGGTGGATCCCAATCTCGGCACTGAATTCGTCTCCGCGGTGTTCCTCCACCGCGGTGCGCTCGCGGTCGGTGCGTCCGGGCGGCGGCCACAGATCACGCACCGGCTCTGGTACGGCCTCGACCCATCCCGGGTCGAGATGGGTGGAGTGATACTCGAGGATCTGTCCCAGCAGCTGACAGGCATGCTCGCACGCAGCCACCCCCTGGCCGAGGGATCCGAACTGCCAACGGTCGAGCTCAGGCTCTTCTCGGAGCTCAATTCCACCCTGGCCACAGTCAAGGCTCAGCAACGGACTCTCAGCTCGCTGGTGATGGCGCTGTTCGTCGGCCCATTCACCCTCGGTGTTCTGCTTGTCGGACTGGCGTCGACCGCGATCCAGAGCAGGCGGCGGCGCGTGACGGCCCTCCTCGTTGCGCGCGGGTTGTCGACGCAACAGCTCGCACGGATGGCTGGTGCCGAGGCCCTGGCGTGCTCGCTTCTTGGCGCACTCCTCGGCCACACGACGGTCACCCTCCTCTTCCCGGCGCCCGGCCAGGAGCGGCAGTGGTTGGTCTCGCTCGCACTCGCCCTGATCCTCGCCGCAGCCCTGCCGTTGGCCCAGAGCCTCGAATCAGAGCGGTCGCCCCGCCGTGGGCTCACGCCGCGGCGGATTCCGAGGCGGATCGTCGCCGAGCTGCTGGTGCTGGCGTTGGCTGCACTGGCGGTCCTTGTCGCGCTGCGCGGGGACGGTGTCGTCGTCACGATCGCCGCTGCGGCGGCCCCTGTGTTCGTCACCTTGGCCGCTGGGGCACTGCTGTGGCGGGTCTATCCCCTCCCCATGACACTGCTCGCCGGGCGGGTCAGTCGCGGGCGGGGCCTGGCGGGCATGCTGGGCGTCTTGCGAGCGGTTCGGGATCCTGCGGGGGGCGCGGTGCCGTTCGCCGCCGTCGTGCTTGGCGTCTCCATGGCGTCCCTGGGAAGCGTGCTCTCGGCGAGCCTCGACGCCACGGGCCTCAACGCGGCCTGGGCGATCAACGGGGCGCCAGTGCGGGTGGCCGGACCGCGCATGACCGACGAGCTGGTGTCGCGCATCAGGGACGTGGAGGGTGTCGCCGGCGTGGCGCGCCTCACCCTCGTCGCCGACTCACTGCCTCTCGCGATGGGAGACGGCCCCACAACGTTCGTGGCTCTGTGGGCCGCCGAGCGGGAACTGCTGGAGGTCTACCGCGGGACGCCTCTGGATCCTTCGCTCCCGACGGAGCTGTTCGAGGCGCAGAGCGCGACGCGAGTGATCCTCGGCGGCACCACGGCCGCAGCGACGGGGTCCGCCACCCTCGGCCCGGTCGGTCCCGTCGAGGTGCTGGCCCACCGTCCGCAACTGCCTGGTGCCGGCACCCAACCTGCGTGGGCGCTCGTCTCAGCCGATCGGGAGTCCGTGACTGGTACGGAATCTGACACAGCCGCGCTGGCTCTGATTTCTGTCGCGGACGGGGCACAGGTGGACGCTGTGGCCGAGCGTCTTCGTGGGCAACTCGGCACAGCTGTCGTGACCACCGCAGCAGAGCAGCTGCGTGCCGGTCACGTCCCCGCCTCCGCCTTCTTCGCCCAGCTGGTCCGGGGGGCTACCCTGCTGACGCTCTCCCTCATGGTGCTGGCGGTCGTCGGGGCCGAGCTCATCGGCTCACGGACCAGGCGCCAAACGGTGACGCGTCTCCGGGCCCTGGGAATGTCGCGGCGGGAGAGCCGGGCCAGCGTGGCCTGGGAGGTGGGGCCGCCCCTGACGCTCGCCCTGCTCGGCGGCTCTGCCCTGGGGGTCGGCCTGGCCGCGCTGCTTCTGGCCGCGCTCGACTACAGCTTCATCACGGGGGCCTCGTCCGCCACATTCGCGGTAGACCCAGCCTCTGCAGCGAGCATCGCGGCGCTGAGCCTCGGTTCGCTTCTTGTCGTTGTTCTGGCGGCTGGAGGACGCGACACCCGCACCCACCTGGAGGAGACATGACACACGCTGCAGGTTCTGGACGAGTCACCCGTGACCATGCGGGGCCGGACATCTGGTGCGAAGACCTGGTGCGGATCTACTCCGGTGCCGGATCTGAGGTGCAGGCGCTCCAGGGGCTCAACCTCGTCGTGGAGCCGGGGGAGGTTGTCGCTCTGGTCGGAGCATCGGGATCCGGGAAGTCCACACTGCTCGGCATCCTCTCTGGCCTCGATCGGCCCACCGGTGGGCGTGCACGAGTGGCCGGGCACGATCTGACCGCCATGCGCCCGCGGCAAAGGGTGGAGTTCCGACGGCACAGCGTCGGCTTCGTGTGGCAGCAGACCAGCCACAATCTGGTGCCGTTCCTGAGCGTGGTGGAGAATGTGGCGGTACCACTGATGCTCACAGGACGACGGGACCCGCAAGTGCGCGCCGAGGAGATGCTCGACCTCCTCGGGGTCCGCGAGTTTGCCCGCAGCCGGCCGGGCGAACTGTCCGGTGGCCAGCAGCAGCGGGTGGCGGTCGCCACCGCCCTGGCCAACGGGCCGACGGTGTTGCTGGCCGATGAGCCGACGGGCGAACTCGATGACGACAGTTCGGCCGAGGTGCTGGGGGCGCTGCGTGAGGTGGCCGGCCGAACCGGCACCACTGTGCTGATCGTCACGCACGATCCGACGGTGAGCAGCCATGTCGAAAGGACCATTCAGATCCGCGACGGCAGGACGTCGAGCGAGGTGGTTCGACTCTTCGGTGCGGATGGGCGGGCCGGTCTCGTTGAGGAGTACACGGTGATCGACAGGGCTGGTCGGATCCAGCTGCCCAAGGCGCAGGTCGAGGCACTCGGACTGCGGGATCGAGTGCGCTTGCGGCAGAGCCGTGACCACGTGGGAGTCTGGCCGGCTGAGCCCGGCCCTGGCCGTGAGGGTCGGCGGGACGCATGAGCGGCGACCTGCTGAGGGGAATCGGGCTGCACCGCAGTTTCGGTGTGGGAGCCGCGCGCGTCGAGGTGCTGCGAGGTTTGGACATCGAGGTGACCGCTGGGCGGGTCACTGTGGTCACCGGCCGGTCCGGCGCCGGCAAGACAACGCTGCTCAACATCCTCGGCGGCCTGGACAGGCCGGATCAGGGACAGGTGTTCCTGGGTGACGAGGAACTCTCAGCAGCGCCCGAGTCCAGGTTGCTGGAGATCAGACGTGGCCGCATCGGCATGATCTTCCAGGACTTCGGGCTCATCCCGGTCCTGTCGGCGGCCGAGAACATCGAGGTGCCGCTGCGGTTGCTTCGCACCGATCCCGAGCGGCGCGGTAGGCGTGTGCAGGAGCTACTGGAGCGGATGGGGCTCGCCCACCACGCCGCGCACCGGCCGGCCGAACTGTCGGGTGGTCAGCAGCAGCGGGTCGGCATCGCCCGAGCGCTGGCGACGGCGCCGGACATCATCCTCGCCGACGAACCGACTGCTCAACTCGACCAGGACACGGCCGCATCAGTCATGCAGCTGATCGTGGAACTCACGCGTGAACGGAACGTGGCCACGCTCGTCACCACCCATGATCCCCTTGTGGTCGAGTGCGCAGATCGGGTGCTTGGGCTGCACCATTAGGCCCCTGGCACTGGCAGCGCGTTGAGCGCCACGCGCCCCGACGGCGTGGCGAGCACGATGGTGGAGTCCGCATTCGGCATGGCGAAGAACACGTCTGCCTCGTACG
This sequence comes from Arachnia sp., assembly GCA_035467795.1. Taxonomy (GTDB): domain Bacteria; phylum Actinomycetota; class Actinomycetes; order Propionibacteriales; family Propionibacteriaceae; genus Arachnia. The sequence goes on from DATITN010000262.1 coordinate 25,333, forward strand.
GCACGCCGGCGCGGACGGTGAACGGGAAGGGATCCACAGGGTCGAACGCCTCGCGTGACTCGTTGGTGAAGGAGAAGAGGCCGAACTGGTACTCGCCCTCCTCCACCTCGACGCGGATCCTCAACGCCAACCCGTCGTCGGTCCACTCGTGGCTCATGATCTCGAAGATCCCGTCGCCGTTGCCCTCAAAGGGAATGTAGTTGCCGGTTCGGGTGGGCGACGGCTCAGCCGCGACGGAGGCGGTGGGTGAGGCCTCCGGCGCCGCAGCCGGATCCCCACCGAAGAACTGCATGCCCAGGATGAGAGCCCCGATCAGGGCGATCACGCCAACGACGATCCACATCGTGGGGCCGGGCGTGCGGGGCGGACGGACGCTCTCCGGATCTGGGGGAGGCGCGGGTGGCTGACCGAACGGCTGGCGCGGATCGCGGCCTTGCACGTCGTGGAACTGGGTGGGGCGGTAGCCAGGGTCCTGGTGGGACCACGGCGAGTTGTCCCGTCCCTCGCCGGGCGGCGGCCACTGCTGGTTGCTCATAGTGCTGCCAGCGTACCCAGAGCAGTTGTCCACAGGTTCGATGATCGGAGGGAAACGACCCAGCGTGGTTCCTAAGAGTGGGCCATGAGCAGCACACCAGTCCTCCGCGGCACCACGCGTGCCGATCTTCTCGCCATGCCCGCCGTCCTCCTGGGCTTCCACCCCACTGACTCCTGCGTCGTCCTGGCGTTGAGCGGCAAGTCCGTCGCCTTCTGCGCCCGCCTGGATCTCGACTGGTTCGTCTACCACTTCGACGACGTGGCGGATCAGATCATCAACGCCTCCTCCCAGGTGGAGGACTGCCGGTTCGTGCTGATCGGCTTCGGTGAGCCGGACCAGGCGGGGCTCGCCGTCACTGAGCTGGCTTCCGTGGTGGGGGAGTCCCGGGTGCTGGACGCCATGGTGACCAACGGGAAGACCACGTGGGTGCTGGACGCGGATCTTCAGGTGCACGAGATCGAGTGCCACACCAGCGCGCTCGAGGCGCAGGCCGTCTATGAAGGCGTCAGGATCTGCGCGGACCGGGAGGAGGCGGTGGCCCCCGTCGAGCTGCACGTCCCCTTGCCTGAGGCGGAAGTGGTGGCTGCGGAGAGGCTGGTCCGCGGCCTCTCCCCCGAGGATGC